>JABUSB010000002.1:81348-139885 GCA_021444005.1 Malacoplasma sp. | reverse complement strand
AGTGTGATTTCATTCTTATACTCATTTTTAAGTAATTACTCAATTAAGAAAAACTTAACAAAAAAATGATATTTAGGTGTTAATAACCTTTACTAATTTTTGTTTTAATTTTTAAATTTAATTAAAATTTTTTAATTAATCTTTTTGCCAATATGATATATTTTTTTATAAAAAATATAAAAAATGAAAGGAAAAAAAGAATATGAGCGTAAAACACGCGAGGAAAATTGGGTTCTGAGCAGCACTTTCTATATCTTTAGGAAGTACTATGGGGATCGGAATTTTCTTAAAAAATGGTAGTATTATGCGTAATATTGCCACAGGTGACGGACAAGTTAACTTTATTGCTTTGTTAGTTGCTTGAATTATTGGTGCTTTAATTTCATTATGTACAGCGTATTCTTTCTCTGAAGTTGCAACTAGTCGTCAAAGTAAGAGTGGATTAGCTGGGTGAGTTGAAGAACTTGGTGGTAGAAAGCAAGGCTTATTTGTTAAAGTTATCCACTGTACAATATACTATGGATTATATATTGCCTGTTTACCAGCAATTGCGGTAGAAGGTATCTTCCAAGCAATTGATACTAATCATAGTGTGCATATTGGATACATCCTATTATGTGGTACTGGACTGCTTATTTTCATTGGATTAATGAATTTCTTTGCATTAAAAGCCTCTGGTAAAGTCCAATTTATCGGGACAATTACAAAATTAATCCCTTTGGTTTTAGCAATTGTTGTTGGGTTAATTGGTGCTAACAATTCCCACATTTTAAATAATTCTGCAATGGTTGAAAATCCAGTTAATGCTGTTGGTGTTACAGTTTATCCAACGTCAACGACATCGTCATTTGATGTTGCATCTTTATTTTTAGCTTTACCTTCAATTTTATTTGCTTTTGATGCATTCTTAACTGTAGGTAACTTAGCAACTGAAATGGATAATCCAGAAAAAAAAGTACCATTAGTTACAGTTGTTGCAATGGTTATAATTGCAATTGTTTACATTTTAATTGCAATTGGAAGTGGATTAACAGGACTAGGATCTGTAGGTGACATTTTAAAAACAGTTACAAAAGATCCTAAAATTCAAAGTGATTTAGCAATTGCTGTAAACGTGTTTATTACAGCAACTGCAATTATTGTAATTAATGGAATATCAATTGCATTTCTTAAAAGTTGTGAAGGATTAGTAGCTGCTAAGCACATTATGTTTTACCAATTTTTCCAAAAATTACGGATTGGTAAACACGAAGCTGGTGGGTTTGCACTTTATTGAATCATAACAATATTCTATTTGTTATTACTCGGGGTGCCAATGATCACCTTAAATAATGATGCCTTGTTTGATGCGGCATCTAATGCCCCTGTTGTTATTGCCTTCTTAATATATGCATATTCGTTTGCACTAGGGATTTATGACCGGTATAAGAAGCGGAATCGTTGTAAACACGTTAAAGGATTTTTATTCACTGCTTTTGTGGCAATTGTCTTAATCTTGGTTTTATTTTTTGAAGTTATAATTTATGACAATATTGTTAAGGTTGCAATAAACCCTTATGGCAATAGTAGTGATGGATTGTTTTACTCAACTGCTGGGGTGTGAAAAAACATTGACCACACAATCTTGTTTTGAGCAATTTTTATTTGGGCTGTAGTATTCCCGACAATTAACTACTTTGTATTAAAAAGGGATAGTCAAAAAACAGGGAACAATAAAGAATTTTTTGTGAAATACAAAATTAATTGAAAAGAAGTTTTTAAAAAAGGTAATAGTAATTTAGCAATTAATTTAAAAAACAATGCAAATGCTTCTGCTAATTCAAACTTGAGCCAAAACCAAATTAAACAAGTTTATGTTAAAAAATTTCGAAAACAACCAAAGTATTAGATTAAACATTAAACTTATTTAAAAACATTGAAATATGAATTATAAAAAATTCATATTTCTTTTTTTGTAATTGAACATAAAATATATAGGTTATTGATTTTTCAAAAATTTTTATTTTATGATATCTATAATGTAAATTGTCAATCATAGGAGCAATGATTATATGAAAATACTTTCAATTAGAGATGAAGCAAACAGTGTTGTATTTGAAGTCAGTTTAGATAAAAAAGTCCAAAATGAAATATTAGATCGTGAAATTTTAAATGCTGCTAAAAACCTTAAAGTACCAGGGTACCGTCCTGGTAAAATGCCATTTGATGTTGCTAAAAAAAGTGTTGATATCCGAAAGTGCTTTGATAAAGCAGTGCTTAAAATAAAAGATCGTGCAGAAGACTGAATTGTTGAACAAAAAGAGTTTTTAGACCAAATTGAAAAAATCTATGATTTTGGTGTTTGTGATTTCCAAATTAATAAAAAATATGAGAATAAACAACTTTTTGTAGATGACTTTGTTTTTGACTTTCATTTCCCAACTTACCAAAAATTTAGTATCAAAGATATTAAGGATTTTGATATTTCTGGTTTAAACAAAACAGTAACTGATAAATTACTAAATGATGAAATTAATAAATTTTTAGAACAAAACAAAAACTTAGTTCCAGTTGAAAGAAAATCAAAGCTTAATGATATGCTAACAATTGATTTTAAAGGTTTTATGAATGATAAACTGTTTGATGGTGGTACAGCTTCGAATTATGAACTTTTACTAGGGTCTAAAAAATTTGTTGATAATTTTGAAGAGCAATTAGTAGATCTAAAAGCAGGGGACAAAAAAACGGTTAACGTCACATTCCCAAAAGATTATCACGTTAAAGAAATGCAAAATCAAAAAGCAAAGTTTGAAGTATTGGTAAAAGCAGTATATGAAGTTGAAATACCAAAACTAGATGACAAATTTATTAAAAGCCTTGATAATAGTGAATTCAAAGATGTTGATTCATTTAAAAAATACTTCAAAAAACTTTTACAAGATAATATTGATAAAAATTTAAATGAACAAATTTTACAAAAAGTGGGAGCGCAATTAATTGAACAAGTCCCATCATCTTATAATTATTACCCACCAAGTTTAATTCAAAGTTTATCTGATTCTTTAATTGATAATGTGATTTTAAATTCAGTTGGTAAATTGATGCCTCTTGATGAATTTTTAAAACTAGCTAATGGAAATCAAAAAGTAGATGATAATGTTAAAAAAAACTTTGTTAGCCAATATATGTTTTATGCAATCAACACAATTAAAATTCGAATGGTAGCAAAGCTTTATGTTGAAAAATACAAAATTACATTAACAGATAGTGAATTACAAGATGGTTTAAAAGAATACAATAATAAAATCTCTGAAAAACTACCAAAAAAAGAATTTGAAAAAGAAAAACTAGTGATCGAAAAACCACTAGAATCAACGTGACTTAAAAGAGAATTGTTAAGTACAAAACTAATTGAATTTATTAAAGATGATATCTTAAAGCGAATTAAGTAAGCAAACTTTGTAATATAAAATTATCACTTCACAGTGGAAACTGCTAATTTTTTATGTATAATATATAATACTTATTAGTAGTTATAACAATATTTGATTGTCTAAAAGTTTTTAGACAATAGGGAGAATCTATGAATAACAACAAAAAATCTGAAAAAATCAATCAAAACAATGACCAAAAGTTATTTGCTAATGTTTTAATAACTCGTGGCATTATTGTTTTTCCCACAACTTCATTAAAAATTGAAATTGGGCGTGATAAATCAATCGCTGCAATTGATGATAGTCAATCTAAAAATGAACATATGATTGTTGTTTCTCAAAAAAACCCATCAATTGACTCTCCAAACAAAGATGACATTTTTTTAGTTGGTACATTGTGTTCTTTTGAAATTAAACAAGTGTATGAAGATGGATCATATTCGATTGTTTATAAAGGGATTAAAAGGGTTAAAATCTTAAACCTTTTTGAAAAAGCAGCAGATTCAAAATCTGATAAGAAATTCTATTGTGCAGAATATGAAGTAATTGAAGAAAATAAAAAGCTTTCTAAAAAGAATGAAGACAACTTAAAAGACCTTTATCCAATGTATGAAAAGAATTTAAAAGAATTCGCTAACATTCCCGCAAAAGATTATTTCTTATCAAAAGAAAATCGCGCTAACATTGTTGAATGACTTCCCCTTGTTTTAAAATTTCAACTTGAAATTAAACAAGATTTATTAGAAGAAGCTAATCTTGCTAAAAGAATTGAAAGAATTATTGCACTATCGATTGATGACGAAGAATCAAAGAAAATTGATGCTTCAATTAGTAAGAAAATCAATTCTAATATTTCAAAACAACAAAAAGAATTTTATTTAAGAGAACGTGTGCGTGCCATTAAAGAAGAATTGGGTGATATTTCAAGTCGTGAAGATGATTCAGAATCAATTCGGGATAAAGTTAGAAACAACCCATATCCTGAGCACATCAAAAAAAGAATTCTTTCTGAACTTAATAAATTAGAAGCTTCAAGTAACTCTAATGAATATTCAATGTCTAAAGCTTATATTGATTGATTAGTTGATTTACCTTATTGACAAGAAACAGAAGATGTTAAATCTTTAAAAGAAGTTGAAGACATATTAAACAAAAACCACTATGGATTAGAAAAGGTAAAAGAGAGAATTGTTGAGTATTTAGCAGTTCGAATGAAATCTAAAAATGCTAAGGGAAGTATTATTTGTTTAGTAGGTCCTCCAGGGGTGGGAAAAACTTCACTTGCCCAATCGATTGCAGAAGCTTTAAAAAAGAAATTTGTCAAAATTTCGCTTGGTGGAATGCGTGATGAAGCAGAGTTAAAAGGACACCGAAAAACATATATTGGTTCAATGCCTGGAAGAATTATTAAATCAATGCAAAAAGCAGGTGTGATTAACCCATTATTCTTATTGGATGAAATTGACAAACTAGGTTATGACCATAAGGGTGATCCAGCTAGTGCATTATTGGATATTTTGGACCCAGAGCAAAACAACCGTTTTAGTGATAACTATATTGAAGAAGATTATGATTTATCACAAGTATTATTTTTAACAACGGCAAACTATGAGGAAAATATTCCAGAACCACTTCATGACCGTTTAGAAATCATTCGCTTAAGCTCATATACAGAAAACGAAAAACTTTCAATTGCAAAAAATTATTTAGTTAAAAAAATCTTGAATGAATCTTCATTAAAAAAAGAAGAACTAAAATTCACAGATGAAGGATTAAACTATGTAATTAAACGTTACACTCGTGAAGCTGGAGTGCGTGAAGTTGAAAGAGCAATTCGTCAAATTGCTAGAAAGTTTGTTGTGCGTCAACAAAAAGAAAACATTAAGAGCCAAGTGATCGGAGTTGACGAAGTTAAATTCTACTTGAAAAAAGAAATCTATGACTACACTAAAAAAGACAAAGAATATATGCCTGGTGTGGTTAATGGAATGGCGTATACAACTGCAGGTGGTGACTTATTACCAATTGAAGCAACATTTTCTCCTGGTAAGGGAAAAATCGAAATTACGGGAAACCTTAAAGAAACAATGAAAGAATCAGTGAATGTTGCATTAGGATATGTCAAAGCGAATGCAAAAAAATTTGGCATTGATTCAAAAGTGTTTTCCGAAATTGATTTACACGTTCACGTCCCAACTGGTGGGGTACCAAAAGATGGACCAAGTGCAGGAATTGCATTAACAACAGCAATCTTGTCAGCAATTAAAAACGTGAAGATTCCAAGTAATGTAGCAATGACTGGTGAAATCACACTTCGAGGTAGAGTTTTAATCATTGGTGGTGTGAAAGAGAAAACAATCTCTGCGTACCGTGGCGGAGCGGATGATATCTTCTTGCCAAAAGAAGATGAAAGATATTTGGATGATGTACCAAAAGAAGTTTTAAATAAAATTAAAATTACTTTTGTTGATACTTATGACGATGTCTACAACCGTTTATTCAAATAATTTTTGATTTAATTAATTATAAAAAGTCCCAGAAATGGGGCTTTTTTTATTGTGTATGAATTTAAATTGCACAAAGTACAAAATTGCTAAAAATTACTAAATTAAGTGTTTTTGTTTAAAAAATGCTATTTTTATATCCTATTTATCTTATTAAATAATTTGACTTTTTAATTTTATGTAATAATATATATAAATTTTTTTTTAAATCTTGGATATTTTAACATCCGGTGGAGGTAAATATGAGTGATTATAAAAAAACCCTTTTAATGCCAAATACTCCTTTTGAAATGAAGGCTAATTTAGCGACTAAAGAGCCTAAAATTGAAGAAAAATGAGCATTAGAACAAATTGAAAAGAAAGTTATAGCTAAAAATAAAGGTAATAAGCCATTTATTATTGCAGATGGCCCAATTTATTCTAATGGTGATATTCATGTGGGGCATGCATTAAACCGGATTCTAAAGGATTTTGTTTTGAGAAGTAAATCTCAAAATGGTTTTTACACGAAATTTATTCCAGGATGAGATACACACGGACTTCCTATTGAACAAGCAATGTACAATAAAGGTTTAAATAGGAAAGAAAACCAATCGGCAGTTGAAAAAAGGTCTAATTGTAAAAAGTTTGCAATTGAAAACGTTTATATCCAAAAAGAACAATTTATTAGACTCGGGATGATGTCAGCAATGGATGAAATCTATATGACTTGTGAATTAGATTATGTCATTCGTCAGCTAAAGATTTTCAATAGCATTCTTCTAAAAGGTTTAATTTACCAAGATTTAAAACCAGTTTATTGGTCATGATCGAGCCAAACAGCACTAGCAGATGCAGAAATTATTTATCAAGATGTTGAATCTGATTCAATTTTTGTAGCACTTGAAATTGTTACTAAAAATGATTTTGTTAAAACTAAGGACCAAATCATAATTTGAACCACAACTCCTTATACTTTACCAGCTAATTTAGCAGTTGCTGCAAACCCAAAAGTTGAATATTGTCGTGTTAAAGTAAATAATAATTTTTACATTGTTGGTAAAAATTTAGTTGAAAAATTAGCACAAATATTAGGATGGGAAAATTACCAAATTGAAAGTGAATTCTTAGGTAAAGAATTAGAAAACTTAGTTTATATCAGTCCAATAACAAATAAAAAAGCAAAAGTGATTATCGACAGTTATGTATCAGATAATGATGGTACTGGGTTAGTCCACAATGCTCCTGGATTTGGGCACGAGGACTATTTAGCTTGTAAAAAATATTATATTAAACCTTATTGTCCAATTGATGCTAAAGGACATTTTACAAAAGATGTCAATGACAAAGAATTAGAAAATAAATTTTACTTAGATGCAAATCCAATTATTATTGAAAGATTACAAAAAAAGGGAATTTTATTAAAACACTCTAAAATTGTCCACTCTGCAGCCCATGACTGGAGAACTAAAAAACCAGTTATTTATCGTGCTACTAAACAATGGTTTGTTAATATTAAAAAAATCTCAAAAGACATTGTTAGTGCTTTATCTAAAGTTAAATCAATTGATAGTTCAATTGTTAAGAAAATTAAGGAAATGGTTTTAAGCCGACAAGAGTGGTGTATTAGTCGTCAAAGAATTTGAGGGGTCCCAATTTGTGTCATTTATGATAAGGATAATAACCCAATTTTAGATCCTAAACTTTTAAACCATATTGTGGATGTTTTAAAAAACGAAGGAATTAATGCTTGGTATAAGGAAGACGCAAAATACTTTTTACCAGAAGGTTATAATACTTCTAAAAAATACATTAAAGAAATGGATATAATGGATGTTTGGTTCGACTCTGGTACAAGTTATTCGGTATTGCAAGCAGATAACAAAAAAACCTTTCCAGCAGATCTTTATTTGGAAGGGAAAGACCAATTCAGAGGTTGATTCAATTCCTCTTTAATTACAAGTGTTGCAGCATTCAAAGTTTCACCTTATAAAGAATTGCTAACTCACGGGTTTACCCTTGATGAAAAAGGGCAAAAGATGTCAAAATCACTTGGTAATGTGATTGACCCATTAGATGTTTGTAAAGAATATGGAGCTGATGTATTACGACTTTGGGTGGCATCTGTGGATTATTTAAAAGATATTATAATTTCGAAGCAAATTCTTGACCAAAATGCTGAATTGTATCGACGAATCAGAAATACCTTATTTAGATTTATGTTAGGAAATCTAAATGGGTTTGATGCTAAGAAAATGCGTGGCATTAAGTATAGTGATGCAGATCTATATGTTTTAAATGTCTTAGCAAATAATGTAAAAGAGATTAAAAAATATTATGAAAAGTATGATTTTAAGCAAATCATTAAATTAATTTCCAAAAATATTGTTGATTTATCAACTTGATACTTTGATTACATTAAAGACTCACTATATTGTGATAAAGCAAATAATCCATTTAGAGTTGCAATTCAAGCAACACTTTATACATTGCTTGATACATATTTGAGAATTTTAGCCCCAATCATTCCTCATACTTGTGAAGAGGCTTATGATTATTTTGATAAAAAAGATAAATTAAAATCAGTCCATTTAGAAGATTTCCCAACAGTTAAAATCGATGCTAAAAACAAAATTGATATGCAATTGTGAGATCAATTTTTTGAATTAAAAGATTTAGTTTATTTAGAAATTGAAAAAGCTCGTAATGAAAAAATAATTAATACTAAAGGACAAGCAACCATAATTATTACTGGTACTTCACTTTGTTTTACACCAGACACTTTGCAAAAGTATTTAGGAGTTGCTAAAGTTGAATTTGTTGCAAAAGACAATAGTAAAAAGACAACTGTTAAGGTTAAAAATTCAAAATATACTAGATGTGAAAGATGCTGAAATTATTACGAAGCAAACACAATTAAAAACGAATTATGCCTTCGTTGTATTGAAGTATTAAAAAAATAATTGTCAAATTCTGATAATTTTGTTTTCAAAAAGTGGGTTAATCAAGTTTATAATAAATTTATAAAAAATAGTTTGCATTGATATTGCAAGCACATATTCATTCCTCAAAAGGTGAATATGTTTTTTAATATATTTGAAAACAAAGGAAAAGGGAGGATGTATGAATATTTATCACATTAAACAAATCCTCACCTATATAAACTTTGTTTTAATATTAAAGATCTTAAGTGCAAAACCTTAAAAAGGCTTATCACATTATTTAAGTTTTATTAATAATTTAAAAAATTATTTTGCAAAGAATTTATTTATAACAGATCTCAAAATTTATAAATATATTTTGTTATATCTATCAAAATATTAACTATCACTTAATCAAAAAATAATTATCAAAAATGAAAAAATGAAAGGAAAAGCTTATGAAAAACAAAAAAAGTAAATTAAATTTGTTGTTAAAAATCGGAATTTGTACAGGTGCTTTTGGGTTAGGTGCAACTGCAATTACATCGTGTTCTTTTACTAATAAAGGGACAATGACTTTTTATTATGGGTCTACCAAAATATTAGAGAATAACAATTCTCCCTTAGGGGTGGGATTTTCAAACTCTCCAATTACAGGATATGCCGCTTCAATGTTGCTAGGATTAACAAGATACCAAACAGTTAATAATTTTGTATTCTCGGCAATTGATGAAAATGGAATGCCAACTGATACTAAAGTTGACAAAACAATTCAAGACGTCTTAACCCTTGAAGGGGCCCGTGCTGTGATTATCTTTGCAAATGATAGTGTACAACAAGCATTTAATTTACACTTAAACATTAATTTAAGTGATGCAACTGCTAAAAATGATGTTGCTACTAACAACAAATACCTTCAAGATATTAAAAGTTTAACAGTTGCAAATTCGGCAACTGACAATATGACAAGTTTTTCATATCCTTCTTCTAATACTACAACTTATACCGAAGGAAAAGATTACTGAATTTTGTTACGGGAAAAAGGGGGGATTGAGTTTCAAAACGGAATTAAAAACACTAACAGTAATATGATTACCAACTATTATTCAAATGCAATTAATAGTGGTACTGTTTACCAATTTTTAATCGATACTCAAGATAAATGAGTTGATACTGATAGAACTGTAAAACAGCAATTAAGTGGTAAAGACTTTGAAAGAATAATGGAGGTTTACACCCTTGCAGCTGATGTTAATTACAACCGTAATGGAGCATATTTTTTAGATTTATTGGGAATTAATCTTTTCAAAACCGCAGGTTATGAAGATGAAAAAACCAAAAAACAATGAGGTAATGATCGAAATGATTTATTAGATCCAAACTATGATATCTCAAACTACGTTAATGCCAATGATAACTTCTTTAGTTTGTATATTAATTCACCATATTTATATACTCTAAGCTTGTTATCAAAAGAATATTTCAATGCAGTGCCACATTCCAACCCTAAAATTCAAGCTATTAATATGTATAGTGACACACCAATTGCAGTAACTTCAAATAACACAATTGACGAATCAAAAACAGATTGGTCAAAAATTTATGGATCTGGAGGTCTTGGTGTTTTTACCAAAGATGCGTGATCTGCTGGAGCTTATTATTTTTCAAACTTTACTTCAACTGTAATGGAATTAACTTTAAACCAAGCATATTTTGACAGTATTGGTAAAGAGTTACTACATTGAAACAATTATAATCCTGGTGACTTACCACCCGGTTATTTAGATGAAGATAAAATTGAAAAATTAGTGTTGTTTTATGGTAGTGGAAGTACAGAAAACTACTATGATATGTTTAAATCTGGACAAATTGATTATGCAACTGTCCCTACAATTCGCCAAAATGAAGCTGCACAAATGTATGGAACTAATCCAAATATGTTTTATCCTTCAAAAGTTGTTCAAACTACGCAATCAAATTACATTGTCTACACACCACGACCTTATATAATTGATGGAAACACAATTAGAAGAAATGACTACATCCAAGATATTGCAGCATCATTTGTGGGTGATTGAAATGGCCAAAATGCAATCACGATTCGAGCTGCAATTTCAGGTTTAATTAATTATTCACAACTAAGTTTCTTAAACTTAACAGGATCAGGGGACTTCCAATTAAGTGCAACACCATATGGAGCTTTTTCAAATTACTATGAAGCAGTAGCAGAGGATTTAACTTTTGGTGCCCTACCACGAAAATATAGTGAATACCGAAATGGGCAAGGTAATACTTTAAGTGATTTTTCAATTCCGTATTACCAATACAATTCAGATGGTAGTATTAAAATTGAATCAATTCCAATTAATAAACAATCATTCCAAGATGCGATTAAAAGCTATGGGGCAACAATAGCAAACCCAATGAATTTAACTGTTAAGTTTAATGATGGAATTTTCACTAATAATTACAATGCATATTTAATTAGTTTAAAACAAACAATTGAATCATTAAGTGGTGGCTTGATTCAATTTAATATTAACCAAAGAAACTCACCAAACCCAACAGCTAATGAATGATATAACACCCAATCAAGTCCGGTTGGTTTCTTCCAATGGATGCCAGATTACAATGCGGTTGGGACTTGAATTCAAGCAGATACGGTAATCCAAAATCAACAAGTTGATTTTGGAGGGAATCAAGTTAATGTTGAGGCAATGTCAGGTACAAATGCACACAGTGCTTGATTAACATTTTTATCAAGTATGGTATCAGCTGTTAAATTAATGGATGCAAAATGAACACCAGACTCTGCAAATAGTGGCCAAGGTAATTATGTTGTTGAATCATTACCTACACAAGAACCGTTTGCAAATGATGTAAGAATTAAAAAAGCTTTTGATATTTTTACAAAATCAGAAAGCAGTGGAGTTTCAATTGCTGATAAATTAGGAATTGTAGCAACTACAAGATCATCAGATGCTAAAGGATATACCGAAAATGATGCTGCAAATAATGATTCGAATATGACACCTGGGGCAAGATATGGATTATTAGCAATTGGGTTATTAAACAGACTAATTAATAAGGGGGTGTTTAACCAAGCTGCTTTTGACCAATATGTCAAAGACCCTTCAAAATTAAATACTTCAAAAAACACACCAACATCAATTGATCGATTGTATATTGGCGAAGATGTTGTTAATGATGGTCAATCTGGTAATTTCAGCAAATGATTAGGAGTGTATTCTGGAGAATCAGTACTAAAAGCATTATATGAAACATCAGTTATTGATTCAGATTACAATTTCATCATTCGAAGTGAAGCTGGATTAAAAGAAATTACATATGCTTTAAAGAGCCCTGAATACATTATTCGTAACGGGACTCAACAAACAAATTACCGAGATTATGGAATTAATAAAAACTTATAATTTGAAGTTTTAATAAAATTCTTTCTACTATTTATTTAAAAATAAGGATTTTACTTATAATTTCACTTATTTTTAAAAAAAGTGTTAATCAATATTATAATTGTTTTATAAATACTATTAGTTTGCAACAATGATTGCAATTTCTGATTCATTTTTATTTTTGAAAATGAAACTGTATTTATAAAATTTAGGAAAAAAGGAAATAAAAAAAGATTATGGATAATGAAATTAAAAAAAGTGTCACCTATAAAGCACTAAGTATTAATGATTCTTTAAATGTAAATCATAAGAAAGCTTTTGAAACAATTAAAGAAAACAATATTTGCTACTTTTTAGTTGACCCATCAAATGTAGATTTCCCTCGCTTTGATGACTACATTAGACGTAGTTTAGAGAAAAATAAAGATGACATTGAAGCTGATCTTAGAAGCTTTATTGAAGTTTTTAACTTTGTATCACCTGAAAACGATAAGGAAATTGAAAACTTATTAACAGTTTTAGTTATTGCTTTCCGTTTTCATCAAAAGAAACCATTTTCGATGAAAACAAAGCCTGAAAAAGGTTATGCATTAAAGTTTACTGTTAATGAAAAATACAAGGATTTTGTAGCAAATGCAATTGTTTTGAGTGATGCACAATTTTTTTGTAGAAACCTACAAGATCGACCAAGTAGTCAAATTTATCCAGAATCTTTTGTAGAAGAATTTAAGAAATTATTTAGCGATGTAGCTGATAAGGTAAACATTTCAGTTTTAAATAAACAAGAAATTAAAGCTGAGAAGATGAACTTATTATTAGGGGTAAATGCAGGGGCGGTTAGAGAGCCCAGATTGTTATGTGTAGAATACTTGAATAACCCCGAATCATCTGAAAAATATGCATATGTTGGGAAAGGGATTACATTCGACTCGGGTGGAATGAATATTAAAACCTTGACAAATATGCGTTGAATGAAATTTGATATGTCAGGAGCTGCGAGTGTACTTAGTACAGTTTATGCATTAGCTAAAAATAATGTGAAGACAAACGTTGTTGCAGTTGCGGCCCTTACAGAGAACCTACCCGGTGCAACAGCACTAAGACCAGATGACATTTTAATTTCCCATGCTGGGAAATCAGTTGAAATTGACAATACTGATGCCGAGGGAAGATTAGTATTAGCAGATGCATTATCATATGCAGTTAAAAAATACAAAGCAACTAAGTTAGTGGATATTGCTACCCTTACAGGGGCAATGGTCTTTTCATTAGGAGACACTTACTCTGGGGTTTGAGCAACATCAGACGAAGACTGAAATGTGTTTAACAAAGTTGCATTTTTATCTGGAGAATATGTTTGAAGACTTCCATTACACGAAAACTATTTACACTCTTTAGACTCACAAATTGCAGATATCGCAAACTGTAATAGTGCTGATCGAAAAGCAGGAAGTTCTTCAGCAGCTTGTTTTTTAGTTGAATTTACGCATGGTGTAAATTACATCCATTTAGATATTGCGTTAACAACAGTAATTAAAAATTTAGGGCAAGGAGTTTTAATTAAAACTTTATATAATTTTGCAAAAACTCAGCAATAAATTTAATTACACAACATTAAATAAGAATAGTATTTTCTAGATTAAAAGCTTTTTAATATGTCTAAAAAGCAGATTAAGCAACTAATTTAGAAAATACTATTTTTTGTTTATGCAAAAATTAAGAAAGGAATATTATGAAAAAAAGTAAAAAAAGTAAACTTAATTTACTACTAAAAATTGGAATATGCACCGGTGCTTTTGGATTGGGAGCAACCGCGATTACATCGTGTTCATATACCACTAAAGGTGTGATGACATTTTTCTATGGTGCTACTAAATTATTGGAAAACAACAACTCTCCACTAGGAATTGGATTTGTTAACTCACCAATTTCAACCTATGCTGCTTCAATATTACTTGGGCTAACAAATTACCAAACAGTTAACAATTATAAATTTGGGGAAACTACACCTGGAACTCCAAGTACTGATGTGGTTGATACAATTAAAGACGTTTTAATCTTAGAAGGTGCAAAAGCCGTTATTGTATTTGCTAATGAAAATGTGCAAAAAGCGTTTAATACTAAAGTTGGAATTGATTTAAGTAAAAAAGATGATGGGATGGATGCTGCTACTAATCAAAAATATTTAGATGCTATTAAAAATATTGCTAATGATAATAGTTCAATTACTAGTACATCAGGTGATACTGAAGTTATGACCAGCTTTAGTGCATCTAATGATGTCTCAGCTTCTGGTACTGGTTCTTCTGGGTCTACTACTTATACTGAAGGAAAAGATTATTGAATCTTGTTGCGGGAAAAAGGTGGAATTGAATTCCAAAAGGGTTTGAAAAACAATAATGACACAACAGGAACATCTACATATTATTCAAATGCAATTAGTAATGGTACAGTTTATCAATTTTTAATCGATACTCAAAACTGATGGGTTGATATGAGTGGTAATAAAATGCAACAATTGAGTGGAAAAGACTTTGAAAGAGTAATTGAAGCTTATGTGTTGTCATCTGATTTAAATTACAACCGTAATGGGTATTTTTTAGATTTATTATCGCTAGACTTTCAAAAAACTGCTGGAGATAGAAAAACTATAACTAAAGATGGTGAATCAGTTCATCCTGATGTAACAGATCCTGAATATGATATTAATGATTATGTTAATGAAAATGATAACTTCTTTAGCTTGTATATTGATGGTGCTTATCCTTATGCATTGTCATTATTATCAAAAGAATTTTTCAATGCGCTTCCCCACACTAATCCACGTGTCACTACAATTAGTATGGCAAGTGGTACACCAATCAAAACTACAAAAGATGAAAAGGGTAATGATACTGGTGTCATTGACCAAGCTGCAACTGATTGAACTAAAATTTATGGTGCTGGGGGATTGGGAGTTTTTAATGTTGATGCTTGATCTGCTGGGTCTTACTATTTTTCAAACTTTACTTCAACTGTAATGGAGCTTACTACAAACAAGTATTATTTTGATAGTATTGGGAAAGATTTATTGGCTTGAAATAATTACAAAAATGGTGATTTACCACCAGCAGATCCAAATGACAATGAAAAAAAGATAGAAAAACTTGTGTTATTTTATGGGAGTGGAACCCCAGATACATATTATGAAATGTTTAAATCTGGTCAAGTTGATTACGCCCCTGTACCAACAATTCGGCAAAATGAAGCTATCCAATTGTATGGTAGTAATCCTGATGTTATCTATCCAACAAAAGTAGTGCAAACAACACAATCAAATTATATTTCTTACACACCTCGTCCTTACATTGCAAATCTTGAAAATAATATAGTAAAAATTACACCAAATGATTATATTTCTCAAAATGCTGCAAATTTTATAAGTGATTGAAATAGTGAATACTCAACTACTATTCGTGCTGCAATTGCAGGGTTAGTTAATTATTACCAACTAAGTTTAATTAATTTAACATCTTCTGGTGATTTCCAATTAAGTGGTACACCATATGGGGTATTCCCAAATTATTATGAAGCAGTAGCAAGTGATTTATTCAATGGTGGATTACCTAGAAGCTATACTGATTATACAGATGGCTCTGGAAATACTTTAGGAGAGTTCAAAATACCATATTATACTTATACTAATAATTCTACTGATTCTGCTAATGCTATTACTATTAAAGACCTTACTATAAACCAGCAAACTTTCCAAGATGCTCTTAAACATTATGGTGCTTCAACTTCTAGTCCATTAATTCTTTCTGCTAAGTTTGGTGAAGGTAGTTTTTCTACAAATTACAACTCATTTTTAGTTGCACTAAAACAAACGATTGAATCTCTAGGTGGAGGTTTGGTTCAATTCAATATTAACCAAAGAAACTCACCAAACCCAACAACAAATGAATGGTATTACAACCAAGCAAGCCCAATTGGTTTCAGTTATTGAAGTCCTGACTACAATGCAGTTGGTACTTGAATTGAAGCAGAAACGACAATTAACACTGGTACTGTTGCTGGTCAATCTATGGAAACAGTTACAGGTACTAATGCACACAATGCTTGATTAACATTCTTATCAAGTATGGTAACTGCTGCTAACTTAATGAAAGCAGAATGAACTGCAGATAGTAGTGGGCAAGATTCTTCTGGTACTGGTAATACTACTGGTAAATACACTGTTAAAACTTTACCTACATCAGATCCATTTGCCCAAGATACAAGAATTCAAAGTACATTTGATATTTATAAAAATGTTAATGGAACTACAATTGCTGATAAACTAGGAATTGCAAAAACAACTAGAAATTCAAGTGGTTCAGATTCTACTTATAGTGATGCAGATGCTGCAAATGATGAAGCTACTATGAAACCAGGTCATCGATACGGATTGTTAGCAATTGGATTGTTAAATAAACTAATATCTGAAGGTGTATTTGACCAATCTAAATTTGATGCTTATGTGAAAGATCCTTCAAAATTAAAATCAGTTGCTACCCCAACTACTTTAGATCAATTATATATTGGACACGATATTGTTAAATCAAATCAATCAGGTTCATTTAGTAAGTGAATTGGTGTCTATGCTGGTGAATCAACATTAAAAGCATTATATGAAAACTTTATAATTGATTCTGATTACTATTACATCACAAGAAGTGAAGCCGGATTAAAAGAAATTTCTTATTCACTAAAGAGTCCACAATATGTAATTCGAAATGGTACTCAACAAGTAAATTACCGAGATTACGGTATGAGTGGTGACAATAGTAGCAATTAATTAGTTATTAAAAACAATTATTAATTTTAAAAACTTGTCTTCAAATTTTAAAATTTAGGGCAAGTTTTTTATTTTAAAATTAATGGATAAGTTAATAAATTTATTTGTAGAATATTTTATATTCTATTAAATTTCTATTTAATTAAATAAAATGTAGTTTAATTTATAATTAGTGACTATTTTAATAATTTATTTTAGTTTCCAATTAGCAAAAGCAATTTATAGGAACGGATATGAAGTTTAAAAAAGTAAAAAAAATTAAGAAGAAATCAAAAATCCTTGTCAAAGCAAAATTGATTGCTCAACAAGTATTAAATAATTTTAAAGAGTACCAAAATCTTAGTTTACAAGATTTACAAATCAGAACAAATTATTTAATTGATGGATTACAAAAAAATAAATTTACATTAGATGATATTGTTGTTGATGCCTTCTCAATTGCTCGGGAAATTATTTATCGAGAGCATGGTTTGCTAGCTTTTGAAGTTCAAATGATGGGAGCTTATGTGGTGCATTGTGGTGATTTTTCAGAAATGTACACAGGGGAAGGGAAAACACTAACAATCTTATTAGTTTCTTTTTTAAACGCTTTAGAAAAAAAGGGAGTGCATATCGTTACCGTTAATGAGTATCTTGTGGAACGAGATGCTGAATTTGCTAACAAAGCTTTTGAAAAATTGGGAATTAGTGTTGGGTATAACACATCAAAACTTAATAAAGATGTTAAAAAGCAAATGTTTGCTAAAGACATCACATATACTACTAACTCTGAATTAGGATTTGATTATCTAAAAGATAATATGGTTAGAAGCATCGAGGAGAAAGTAATTCGTGAGCTTAACTTTGTAATTGTCGATGAAGCAGACTCGGTATTAATTGATGAAGCCAGAACCCCACTTATTATTTCGGGACAACCTAAAGAGGATTTTTCACTTTATTTAGAAGTCGATAATTTTGTATCAAGTTTGGTACCAGATGATTATGTAATTGATAATGAATCAAATACTATTGCGCTTTCAGATTCAGGAGTTGCAAAAGCGGAAAGGTTTTTTAAATTAAATAATTTGTATTCAGTAGAGAGTGCAGAAATAGTGCACAAGATTACCAATTCCTTAATAGCACACTATATCTTTGCAAACGGTAAAGAGTATTTGGTGAAGGATGGTATTATCTATTTAGTTGACCAATTTACGGGTCGGATTTTAGAGGGAAGAAGCTATAATGCTGGGTTGCAACAAGCGATTCAATCTAAAGAACGGGTAAAAATTGAACCAGAAAACGTCATAATGGCTACAATTACGTACCAATCATTTTTTAGATTGTATAAAAAACTTTCAGGGGTAAGTGGTACTGCGATGACTGAAGCTGAAGAATTTCTAAAAATTTATAATATGGTGGTTGTCAGAATTCCTACCAATAAACCAATTCAAAGAATTGATAAGCAAGACTATATTTTTGGTAATAAGAAAGCAAAGTGGAATCACGTAATTGCTGAAATCCAACGGCGTCACGAAGTTGGGCAACCAATCTTAGTGGGTACAGCATCGGTTACAGATTCAGAAATCATTCACGAAAGATTAAATGAATTAAATATTGCTCACGAAGTCTTAAATGCACGGGACAATACAAAAGAAGCTGAAATTGTAAAGCACGCTGGTGAAAAAGGGGCGATTACAATTTCAACCAATATGGCAGGTCGTGGGACTGACATTAAAGTTAATGATGAAGTTAGAAAACTTGGTGGATTATACGTGATTGGTACCGAACGTCACGAATCGCGAAGAGTTGATAACCAATTAAGAGGAAGAACAGGTCGTCAAGGGGATCCGGGTGAATCACGCTTTTTTACATCGCTTGAAGACTCATTGTTTAAACGATTTGCAACAGATCGGTTTGAAAAAGCTAGTCAAAAGCTAGAAGATGAATTTTATGATTTTAAATTCTTTTCAAAAATGTTAGACCGTACCCAAAAAAAGGTTGAGGGTTTAAATTTTGACATCCGTAAAAATTTAATGGATTATGATCACGTATTGTCGCTGCAAAGAGAATTAGTTTATAAGCAACGTGACCAAATTTTGCTTAAAACCAATAATTTTGAAATCATTAACAATATGATTAATGATTTTGTTAGGTTTGAAATTACAAGCTATAAAAATGTGGATAACACATCTTTGATTGATGCTAATAAATTCACTAACTTTTTAAATGAAAGAATTTTAAAATTTGACTATTTTGACCCTGCGTTGTTTGCTAATATGTCTATTAGTTTAGCAGCAGAAAAAGGAATTGAAATTCTTCAAAAAATCGTTGCAGTTAAATACAAAATCTTGGAATCAATTAATGCACTTAATGTAATTGATGAGATTTTGATTGTAAACCTTGATAGTAAGTGAACACGTCATATTGATAAAATGACCAAGCTTCGAGAAGGGGTAAATTTGAGATCACTAGAGCAACGTAGCCCTTTAAACATTTATATAGAAGATGGGAATAACCTTTTTGAAAAGATGAAGATTGATGTTGTCAATGACACCATTGCAGCTTTATGTAATCTAAGTTTACCAAATGAATCTAATGAATTAAGAGAAGCACTAGATTCATTAGTTAATTCTTCTGATTTTAAAAAAAAAGAATTTTCGAGTCTTAAAAAAGTTGAGCAATCATATTTTGATGACATCTCAACTAATGTCTCAGAATTTGAAAATTTTATGATTGACGAAACAGTTGATAAACCCAAACCCATTACTCCTCAAATTGTAGATAATAGTCAACCATTAGAAATAATTGATGATCATAATCAAGTAATTGAGTTATCAAATTCAGGAATTCCAATTGTTAACAACATCCAATCTGCAAAATCTGATTTGTACAAACTTAATCACAATACGAGTGATGTGAACGTATTGGATCAAAAATCACTTATTGAAAAACAATCACTAGATGCAATTCTTGATGCGGTTGACGAACAAGAAAAAGAATTCACCACACATGAAGAAGTTGAGCCACTTTTAAATTTTGATGAAAACACAAATGATATCCAATTAACCAATCCTTTCGCACTTGAAGAAGAATTGGAAGACCAAGACACTAATGTTGAATTTAGTGAAAAAAATAATGAAATTCCTATTGCAAGTGAAATTGAAAGTGTAAATAAAGACAATAGTGAAGCAGAGGTTAATGAATCAATTGAACCAATTGATTCTGATCCTAAAATGTCAGAAGATGAGATTGAAGCAATTTTATCCCAACCTGCTTTTAAAGAAGGAGAGCAACCAGTTTCTTTAGGACAATTTTTAGATACAGTTTTACAAGAAATGGATTATGAACCCGATACTCAAGATGAGGATGAGGCACAAGAAATTGAAGATAGTGAAGCTATTGAAAAAGCAATTGAAGAAAATCCTGATCTGATTGATTTATTAGATTCTGATGTCATTAAAGAATTTATTAATAACACTGCAACACAAGAATCAAAACCAGAAAATGATTTACAAGATTTAGATGATGATAAAGAAGAAGATGAAACAGACGAAGAAATAAGTAAACAAGAAATTAAAAAAGCAGTAGTTTCTGATTTATTTTTAGATACTGATTTTCAAAAATATAAAAATTCAGTTTTCTCACAGAAAAAAAATGAAATTGATTACCAAGATGTAAAAAATAGTATCCAACAAAAAAGTGATGCTGAAATTGATAAAATGATTAACCCATTCTATAAGTTACCAGTAGTTGAGAAAAAAGCACCTGGTACTTTATTTGGAGGAAGAATGCCTGATAACTCACCTTTTAAATTTCAACCTAACATCGTTTCTAAGAAAAATGATGCACTTGATAAAGAATTAAACCAAGCTTCACAATCACAGCTAAATGATTTATTAATCTTAGATGATGAGCAAGAAAGACTTGATAAAATCGCTTACCAACAACAAAATAAAGATGCTGATTATTTATTAGAGCAAGAATTGAAAAAACAAATTGAAGATGAATCACCCAACATTGAAGAACTTCACAGTGATTCTAAGATTATTATTGAACCAACTGATACTAAAGCTGATATTGGATTAAACAATGGGATTGATTTAAAGAAATTGTTTAATGAACCAATTGAAATGATTCAATCAATTATTAAGAATAAAAAGCTTTATTTAGATGATGTTGAAAAAAATAAAATTCTTGTAAGCAACAGTGAAGCAATTAAAGAAATTCAAGAAAAAAATGAAAGCTTGCAAAAAGCAAATGATGAAAATAATAAATCTGAAGAAAACGATAGTGCTTTACTAGCAGAAGAAGATAAACAAGCAAAATCAGAAAAGCCAATTCAACAAATAAGCAATTTACAAAAAGATGTAATTGAATATTTAGAAGAAACTAACAAAACCTTTAAATAATAAAAAATGGTTATTGCAATCAATAACCTTTTTTATTTTTGTTAACCTAACACTTTTTAAAAGCTTTGTTTAAGCACTTTAATAAATCAACTATTTTAAATAATGTTGCTGTCTTTTTCAAAGTTGCATCCCATTTTTTGATTAGATAAAATTAAATTGATAAATTGCTAAGTTTATCAATTTTTATAATGGTAACTTAATATGAAATTAAACAAAAAATTCTTAATTCCTTTTCTTTCATTTGCGATGATTGCTGGAATTAGTGCATCAGTGTCAGCAAGTGTGATCACTAATTCCTCACATTTAGCAATTAGAAAAGCATCCTCAATTACTCAAGACGATACTACTTCTAATTTAATAGCTTCTGAGAAAAATGATCAAAATGCAAACTTATCCACAATTCAAGGACCACTAACATTTTGGGGTAATACAATTACCGCCCTTGACTGGTTTGGTTCCAAATTATGAAGCATTGACATGTCCCAAAAAAATAAAGATGATAAAGGGGCAGAACCCGGAAAAGATTATTCAGGTGCTTGAAAAAGAGCGTGATTTAATTGAGACTATAACCGAACTACTAATACACTATGAGTATTAGGGTATTATGGTGGACAAAACAAAGACCAAAGGCTTTTTAAAATTAATGCAGCAACAGGTGACATCATTAAAACTGTTCAATTAGGTGACACTGGCGGTCCCCGTTTCGTTTCTGCACTAGTTTCTGGAAATGTAATGATCTATGGGAATGCAGCAAAAAACTTTAAAGATGATGCATCTGCAATTTTATATAATGATAAAAGCAATACTGTAACTAAAATCTCTGGTAATGCTAAGAGTTATGTACCATCAAAAGATGGTGATAAAACTAAATACCAATGGTATTTTTTTAATTTGTTACCAGTAGCAACAAACCGAAACTTTGTTGAAATTGTATCCTATTCTAGTGTTTCAGGAACTACAGGAGATGAGGGTTTTAGCAATGCTAGCTATGATGTATATTTTATTTTAGTTGATGACCAACTAAACTTTGTAGGAGGATCTTATTCTTATTGAAGTAGTGGTGCAGTTAAAGTAGCATCTGGGATTAGTGGATACCGTAACTCTAAAATCACACCACAACGTGATTACTACACAATGTTAGATGGAAATGTAGTTACTGTAATTTACAATACGGTAATCATTATTGATACTAATAGCATTAGTATCTCTAAATTTAGTATGAGTGATTCAAAATGAATCTTATCTTGAAGCTTAGATTCAAATGAAAACTTATTCTTTAAATTTAAAGACGATGCAAAAGTGTATGAAGTTACAAGTGATACAATGAAGAATGCTACTTCGCAAGGAAGTACCATTCCTCCGATCACATATTTAGATTTATCTTCAATTAATAATAAAACTGGGGATACAGATTCTTCTGCTAGCACTGTTGCCACATATGCTACAAATTATATTATTTTTAACGTCTTTGGTTATAGTGGTTCGTTAATGCTAATTAATGAAAAATATAATGAGAATATTGATGTAGCATCAACTACTGATACTACAAATACAAGCCAATATGGATTAGCAATTGCTGTGATTCAAAATCCATCAAATGCGGTGGATGGAGATTATTTAGGGTTATTAAATACGAAAAATTCCATTGTGTCATCTGCTGATTTCACAATTGATGAAACCGTACTTAAATCAAAACTTCCTAGTGAAATCACAAGAAACGATATTACAACTCTAAATGAATCATTCTTTCAAGATGGTACAGGATATGTTCCTTTTACGATTTCTGATATTAACGACACTGCAGGGTCATTCACTGTTACTGCAAACCTTTACAAAATTCCGTGATATACAACCACATTACCATCAGATGCAACCCCTAAAAAGATTGAAAAGAAGTTTACTGGTGCTAATCAAATTTCCAAAAAATCGGGTTGAATTACATTAAACACAACTAGCAACTACGATTTTTTAAACTCATTACCAAGCACGATTACAGTAGCTGATGTTGAAAACTTGAATCCATTCCAAGCAAGTTTTCAATCACAAACCATAACAGATACTAGCGGTAAACAATTATACCCTAATACTAAATATCAAATTACAACACACAATGACACTAATGGTACTATTGATATCAAAGCAACATATAGTTATGTCCCAATGGGAGTTAACTATACAAATGGTGGTAGTGGACAAGTCTTAACTTATGAATCTACGAAACAATATACAGTATTCAAAAGTGGTAGTGCTAGCCAATTCAACTTTACAGGAAGTACTACAACATCTAGTAGCCCTGCAACTCAAACCCTTGATATAAACAATGTTGGGCAACTAAAATCATATATCCAATCAGGTAATTTACCAACTTCAATTGCCCAAAATTTAAATACGAAAACTTCTGATAATAGCCAGTATTTACAATTTATTAATACTGACACTAGCAAAGGTTATCCAATTTCGAAAATGACCTTTAGTGCAACTGGAAATGATAGTAGTGGATCCCTTACAATTACAGCTAATATTAGCCAAGCAAATTCACCAGATAAAAAAGCACATACATATACTGTAACTTATAGCAACTTAAACAAACTTGCAGTTTATGAATTTAGCTTTAAAAGTGCAACTGCAATTGGAGGTCAAAACTTTAACACAATGTTAGCCTCTTCAGTTTCTGCAGGAGACATCTTAAGTGATTTAGTAACATATAAAGGTTTTGACTCAAACAACTTTAATATCACACTAACACCAGATGATATTAAAGGAACATTAACCGTAAACATTGCACTAGACAAATCATATGCTAGCAGCATTGGTACTAGTGGTCACGGATTTACAAACTATGTAGCAACCAAAACTTATAGTGGTTTCTTAACTACAGAGCAATACAACACAAGATACTCAATTACCTTTAAGGGAGATGATGATGTTGCGTTGTTGTATTTAAAACAAATTCAACCAATTGAAATTGTAAATTCATTGGGTGATGGGACTACTGCGCATCCTTTTACAAAGGCTTTGACAATTGATGGCAAAAATTATACTAATCTTAATGAATTAGTTGAAACATTGTTAGTAGCTTCTAAAGGTAGCAACATTCCAACTGGTTGGAAAGACAAAACTAATGATATTAAAACTTATATGTATGAAGATAATACACTAGGGTATGCAAGCTTCTTGGTTCACATCCCCCAAAAGTTAATGAGTGGTGCTAGTAGTGATCTGGATTTAATTGTCAACTATACCGGATTTGTTAAAGGTAATATGGACAACACTACTGACAATATGTCATTTATCTCAGATTCAATGCTTGAAAATTATTTAATTTCAAAAGGTTTTTTTACAAAGCAAACTTTTGCAGAATTAACCCCAACTAAGTTTGCAAATTGAGCAAAACAACACATTAGAGATTTAATTACTTTTGATAGTGGTCAATACACAACTAAGTTAAAAGATAACCAATACAGTGTTGCCATCATTCCAAATGATGCGCAAAATACGGTATCAATTACGATCAATTATGGTGAAATGGATAATAAGCAATCTCTTTCTGAATATTCTATTCAATACACTATTTAGCTAAAAATATTTAATATAAAAATCTCTTGATATTCAAATCAAGGGATTTTTTATTGTATTTCACAATTTAAATCATAGAAATTGTTGTTTTTTGCTCCATTGAAATGCGCTATTTTTCATTGTATAAATTTAACTATAACACTGTTTTAAATATCTTATTTCATATGAAACGTTCTAAAAAACTCTTATTATCAATATTTTCATTTTCGCTAATTGCAGCAGCTTCTGCTGCAATTACATTTTCGACAATTAGCAATACAAATAATTTTGCAAACATCACAAAATCAAAAGTAACTAATCAAGATGACTCTACCAATGTATTAGTCCCTTCTGAAAAAAATGATCAAAATGCTAACCTATCCACAACTCAAGGGCCACTAACATTTTGGGGTAACACAATCACAGCTCTTGATTGGTTTGGCTCAAAATTGTGAAGCATTGATATGTCAAAAGAAAATAAAGATGACAAAGGACAATTACCTGGTACTTCTTATAGTGGTGCGTGGAAA
Source organism: Malacoplasma sp. (assembly GCA_021444005.1). GTDB lineage: Bacteria > Bacillota_I > Bacilli_A > Mycoplasmatales > Mycoplasmoidaceae > Malacoplasma. The sequence goes on along the minus strand of JABUSB010000002.1, from coordinate 114,366 downwards.
AGAGCTTGATTCAATTGGGATTACAACCGTACAACTAATACCTTATGGGTATTAGGATATTATGGTGGTAAAAATGAAGACCAAAAACTTTTTAAAATCAATGCAGCCACTGGTAGCATTGATAGAACAGTATCATTAGGTAAAACTAATGGCCCTCGTTTTGTATCAGCATTAGTTTCTGGTAATGTGATGGTATATGGTAACGCATCACAAAACTTTAAAAATGATGCAACAGCAATTTTATATAATGATAAAGAAAACAAAGTAAGTACAATTTCTGGTAATAGTAAAAATAATGTACCACCAAATGATGGTGAAAAAAAGCAATACCAATGGTATTTTTTTAATTTAGTACCAGTTGCAGCAAATAAAAATTTTGTTGAAATTGTTTCCTATTCTAATACTACTGCAACCCCAACTACTGGGGATGATGGTTTTCAATATGCTAGTTATGATGTTTACTTTATATTAGTTGATGACAACCTTAATTTTATTGGTAATTCTTACTCTTATTGAAAAGGTGGTGCAGTTAAGGTAGCATCTGGAATTAGTGGATACCGTAATTCTAAAATTACACCACAACGTGATTATTACACAATGTTAGATGGGAATGTAGTTACTGTAATTTACAATACGGTAATTATTATTGATACTAATAGTATCAACATTTCTAAATTTAGTATGAGTGATTCAAAATGAATCCTATCGTGAAGCTTAGATTCAAATGAAAACTTATTTTTTAAATTCAAAAATGATACAAAAGTATATGAAGTTACAAGTGATACAATGAAAAAAGCTACTTCTCAAGGTAGCACTATTTCCCCTATCACTTATTTAGATTTAGCTTCAATTAATAGTAAAACTGATGGTTTGCAATCATCATCATCATCTAGTACTGTCGCATCTTATGCTAATAATTACATTATCTTCAACGTTTTTGGTTATAGTGGTTCATTGATGTTAATTAATGAAAAGTATAGTGAAGTGATTGATGCTAGTGCAACAACAGCATCAACTGATACTAATAATACAGACCAATATGGACTAGCAATTGCTGTAATTCAAAATCCTTCTAATACAGTGGACGGAGATTATTTAGGATTATTGAATACGAAAAACTCAATTGTATCTTCTGCTGATTTCACAATTGAAGATTCAGTATTAAAATCAAAATTACCTAGTGAAATCACAAGAAATGATATTAAAACATTAAATAATTCATTTTTCCAAGATGGTACAGGATATGTTCCTTTTACAATTTCGAATATTAAAGATAAAGAAGGAACATTTACTGTAACTGCAAACCTTTATAAAATTCCGTGATACTCAACCACTTTACCTTCTAATGCAACTCCTAAAAAGATTGAGAAAAATTTTAGTAATGCAAACAAAATTACTAATAAGTCTGGTTGGATTACATTAAACACAACTAGTAATTATGATTTTATGAATTCATTACCAAGCACGATTACAGTAGCTGATGTTGAAAACTTGAATCCATTTCAAGCAAGTTTTCAATCACAAACCATAACTGATGCTAATGGTAAACAATTATACCCTAGTACTAAATATGAAATAAGTAGTCGTGATGATTCAAAAGGGACAATTAGTATTAAAGCAACATATAGCTATGTCCCAATGGGAATAAATTACACAAATGGTGGTAGTGGCCAAGTTTTAACTTATGAATCAAGTCAGCAATATACAGTATTCAAAAGTGGTAGTCCTAGTCAATTTAATTTCACGGGTGGCACTACATCTGCTAGTGCTACTTCACAAACGCTAAACATTGATAATGTTGGGCAACTAAAATCATATATTCAATCAGGTAATTTACCGTCTTCCATTGCCCAAAATCTAAATACGAAAACTTCTGATAATAGCCAGTATTTACAATTTATTAATACTGACACTAGTAAAGGTTACCCAATTTCGAAAATGACATTTAGTGCAACTGGGGATGATAGTGCTGGTACCCTTAAAATTACTGCAAGTATTACAAATACTAATTCACCTGATAAAAATGCACATTCATATACTGTAACTTATACTAATTTAAATAAACTTGCAGTTTATGATTTTAACTTTAAAGATGCAAAAACAATTGGTACTAAAAACTTTGATACAATGCTAGCATCATCAGTATCAGCAGGTGATATTTTAAGTGATTTAGTAACATACAAAGGATTTGACTCAAATAACTTTAATATCACACTAACACCAGATGATATTAAAGGAACATTAACTGTAAACATTGCTCTTGACAAATCTTATGCTAGTAGCATTGGTACCAATGGTCACGGATTCACAAATTATGTTGCAACCAAAACTTATAGTGGTTTCTTAACAACAGAGCAATACAACACAAGATATAGTGTTACCTTCAAGGGAGATGACGATGTTGCATTGTTGTATTTAAAACAAATTCAACCAATTGAGATTGTAAATTCATTGGGTGATGGCACTAACACTAATCCTATTAAAAAGAATTTAGTAATCAATAATAAAACTTATACTAATTTGAATGAATTAGTTGAAACATTGTTAGTTGCTTCTAAAGGTACTAATATTCCAACTGGTTGAAAAGATAATAATGAAATTAAAACCTATATGTATGAAGACAATACTTTAGGTTATGCAAGTTTCTTAGTTCACATCCCACAAAAGCTAATGAGTGGCGCTAGTAGTGATCTAGATTTAATTGTCAATTACACTGGATTTGTCAAAGGGAATATGGATAACACAAGTGATAATATGTCATTCATCTCAGATTCAATGCTTGAAAACTATTTAATTTCAAAAAACTTTTTTAATAAACAAACTTTTGCACAATTAACTCCAACTAAGTTTGCTGATTGAGCAAAAGAGCATATTAAAGATTTAATTACATTTAGTAGTGGACAATATACTACTAAATTAAATAATAATCAATACAACGTTGCCATAATTCCAAATGATGCGCAAAACACGGTATCAATTACAATCAATTATGGCAAAATGGACAATAGTCAATCACTTTCAGAGTATTCGATTCAATACACGATTTAATTAAAAAACTAATAATTTAAAATCTCTTGATTCAATTATCAAGAGATTTTTTATTTTTTCTCTTTGTTTAATTTTGAAAAATAACCGCTTTTTGCTCCCATTGAAATGCGTTATTTTTCATTGTATAAATTTAACTATAATACTGTTTAAATATACAATTTCTACTATGAAGCGATCTAAAAAACTCTTATTATCAATATTTTCGTTTTCTCTAATTGCAGCAGCATCTGCTGCAATTACATTTTCGACAATTAATAATACTCAAAATTTTGCTAACATTACAAAATCAAAAGTAACTAATCAAGATGATTCTACCAACGTATTAGTCCCTTCTGAAAAAAACGACCAAAATGCGAACTTATCCACAACACAAGGTCCACTAACATTTTGGGGTAACACAATCACAGCCCTTGATTGGTTTGGTTCGAAATTGTGAAGTCTTGATATGGCAACAATTAACCACGATAAAGATAATGCATTACCAGGTAAAAACTATGATAACGGGGCTTGAAAACGGGCTTGGTTTAATTGGGATTATAACCGAACTACAAATACTCTATGGGTATTAGGGTATTTTGGGGTAAAAAACGTTGACCAATTATTATTTAAAATTGATGCAGTTAATGGAAAAGTATTACAAACAATTCATTTAGGAAATACAGGCGGACTAAGATTTGTATCAGCATTAGTTTCAGGTAATGTAATGGTATATGGTACTGCTTCTCAAAACTTTAAAGATGGAGCAAAAGCCTATTTGTATCAAGCAAGTAATAATTCAGTAAAACAAATTACAGGAAACAGTAATACAAAAGTACCCACAAGTGATGGGGATAAAAAGAACTACACTTGGTATTTTTTCAATCTAATTCCAGTTGCTAATAATAAGAACTTTGTTGAAATTGTATCATTTTCAAAAGAAACAGGAACTACAGGAGACAATGGTTCTAAAAACGCATCTTATGACATCTACTTTATATTAGTTGATGACAACCTTAATTTTATTGGTAACTCATACCCAAAATACAGTGCAGGAGCAGTTAAGGTAGCTAGCGGGATGCAAAACTTTAGAAACTCATCAATTACACCCCAACGTGATTACTACACAATGTTAAGTGGTAATGTGGTAACTGTAGTTTATAATACTGTAATTATTATTAATACCAATGATATTTCTTTATCGACATTTGCAATGAGTGAATCAAAGTGAATTTTATCTTGAAGCTTAGATTCAAATGAAAACTTATTCTTCAAATTTAAAGATGGGGATAAAGTGTATGAAGTTACAAGTGATACAATGAAGAATGCCAATTCTTCAAACCCTATCACTCCAATTACATATTTAGATTTAGCAGCAGTTACTAATCCGGTAAGCGATACTACACCAACTAATACGGTAGCAACATATGCGCAAAACTTCATTATTTTTAATGTGTATGGTTATAGTGGTTCCTTAATGCTGATTAATGAATCTTATAATGCATATGTAACCGCAACTGCAGCCCAAACTGATAACAATGCAAAGCAATATGGATTAGCAATTGCAGTTGTTCAAAATGCAAACGATTCTACAAAAGGGGATTATTTAGGTTTATTGAATACTGCAAAATCAATAATCTCTTCTGCTGATTTTACAATTGATGATTCAGTATTGAAATCAAAAATTCCAAGTGAAATCACAAGAAATGATATTAAACCATTAAATAATTCATTTTTCCAAGATGGTACAAATTATGTACCATTCACGATTTCTAATATTGATGATACTAAAGGTACATTCACACTAACGGTTAATCTTTACAAAATTCCGTGATATACAAAAACATTACCAACTAATGCAACACCAAAAGAAATAACAAGAAAGTATGATGGTACCAATGGTAATAATAAAGCTAATACAATTGATAAAAAAACTAGTTGAATTACATTAAATACAACTAGTAATTATGATTTCTTAAATTCACTACCATCTACTGTTACCCAAGCAGATGTTAACAATCTAAATCCATTTGTTGCAACTTTTCAATCACAAGTGATTACCAATAGTGATACAGGGGCACAATTGTATCCCAAAACTGAATACAAAATTGCTAAGACTGATAATGCTAAAGGGACCATTGAAATCCAAGCAACTTATAGCTACATCCCAATGGGTGTAAGTTATACAAGTAGTACTAAACCATTAACTTATACTTCTAATCACACTTACAATATTTATAAAACCAGTGACCAATCTGCATTCAATTTTACAGGTGGGAAAACAAATACCACTTCTGAAAGTGTTAATATTAGCAATGTAGGTGCACTAAAATCATACATTCAATCTGGTAGTCTGCCCTCTTCAATTGTTGCTAATCTAAAGAGTGGTCCAGCTAATAACTCACAATACTTGCAATTTATTAATACTGATGTAAGTAAAGGTTATCCAATCTCGAAGATGACCTTTAATGCATCAGGGGATGATACTAATGGAAGTTTAACTATAAGTGCTTCCATTAGTGCTAGCAATTCTCCTGATAAAGCATCACACACTTATACAATCACTTATACAAATTTAAACCAATTAAAAAAATACAGTTTTAGTTTTAAAACTGTAGATGCATTAGGTGGTGCAAAGTTTAATACAATGTTAGCCTCTTCTGTTACTAGTGGCGAAGTTTTAAGTGATTTAATCACATATTCTGGATTTGATTCAAACAACTTTAATATTACGCTAGTACCAGACGATATTAAAGGTAATTTAACAGTGAATGTAAATTTAGATAAATCTTATGCTAACAGTATTGGTAGCAGTGGGCACGGATTTACCAATTATGTAGCAACCAAAACTTTTAGTGGGTTTTTAACAACTAGTGAATACAACACAAGATACAGTGTAACTTTTAAGGGAGATGATGACGTTGCATTGTTGTATTTAAAACAAATTCAACCTGTGCAAATCTTTGATACCTTAGGGGATGGGACTACTGCTAAAAAGTCTGATTTAACAATTAATGGGAAAGCATATTCTAGCCTTAATGATTTAGTACGTAATCTATTAGTTGATACATTAGGTACTAATGTGCCATCTGATTGAACTAGTGCTACTAACAAAGACTTAATTAAAACTAGTATGTACTATGATAACAATCTAGGGTATGTGAGTTTTTTAGTAAACATCCCAAAATCGTTAATGAACGGGGCTAGTAGTGATCTTGATTTAATTGTTAATTACACTGGTTTTGTCAAGGGAAACTTGGACAAAACAGAAGATAATATGTCTTTTATTTCCAATACAATGCTTGCAAATTATCTAAGTTCGAAAAACTTAATTTCAAAAGATGACTTAGCTAAAATGTCAGCAACTGATTTTGCTAATTGAGCAAAATCACATATTAAAGATTTAATTACGTTTAGTAGTGGGGAATACAAAACGAAATTAGATGCTAATAATTTTAAATCAAGTGTGATTGCGAATGATGCACAAAACACAGTATCGATTACAATCGATTATGGTACGATGAATAATACTAAATCATTGAGTGAATACTCAATTCAATACACCATTTAGTTATTCATAAGTTCTTTTTAACTTCAATATTTAAACTCTTACAAAACAAGTAAGAGTTTTTATTTTGTTTATTTAGCGAACTTGCTTTTTGATTGCTATTATGGTTTAATTAAATTCCAATACTTAAATAAAAAAATTTCCTGGAGGAATTATATGAAATTTAAAGTATCTAAAAAGAAAAGATTTTTATTAGCTGCAATTGGAATTGCTTCTTTATCTGCAGTTGCTATTGGAGTTGCAGTACCATTCGCTTCAACAAGCGTTAGTACAAAAGCTTCAAACGTAGCTGCTAATGATAATACAGTTTCAGCACAAGCTAATGCAGATGCAAATGCAAATGCAAATTCAGTTGCTACTACACAAGCTAACAGTAGTGATTTCTCAATTAACCGTAACGGGACAATCACAACTGATAGCTTAGTATTTAGTAGTGCAACAAGTGTTGACCAAAGTTTAGATGGTCAAAACACAGTTGTAAAAAGCAAAAGTGTTCAACAAAGTGCAGTAGAAGACAATACTGTTTCAACTGCTTCAACTGACAACACTACAAAAGTGATTGATAAATGAACTAACCAAGAAACAGTAACTACAGTTAGTGGTAAACAAGCTAGCATTAAAGTTTCTACAGTTTATCAAAACAAACGTGTGTTTATGCCAATCTTAGCATATGATGATGCAACAGATTATTATGGATATAACAACAGCCGTAATGACAATGACTTCTGATACAACCAATTCCCTGGTTGACAAAGATCAGATGTTAAAGTTGATACATATTCATCTGAAGGTTACTTAGTTTACAAATTTGATGCAAGTGATGTATTAAAATCAACATTTAAAGATCTAAAACAAACTTCTGTTAAATTAGTTGAAATTTCTTTAGCACAATTGCAAGAAATTAACAAAGACAATATTACAGATGCTATTAAAAAAATTCTTGATGAAAACAAAGATGCTGATTATGTGCAAATTAGAGAATTAAGTGATGCTAACATTAACTTACTTCCTGATTTATCATCTTACACTAACATTAAGAAATTAGACTTATTAGGTTTAGTGGATGGATGAACAACACTTGGTAACTTAAAAATGCCTGCATCTGTTGAAGAATTGTCAATCTATGCTCCTGATATGAAGAGCATCGACCCACTTCAATTACCAGAAAAAGCTAATATGATTTATGACTTAGGTAATGGTGCTACATTTGATGTAATTGATTTAAGTAGTCACAAAAACTTAACAACTCAAGATTTACAAAAAGCAGTAAACATTGTGTATAGTCAAAGAATTAAAGAACGTGCTTTCCAATCTAACTTTGCTGGTGGATACATTTACCAATGAAATTTAAGAAATACTGGAATTTCTTCATTCAATGATGTTACTATTCCAACATTAGATGATGGTACAGGACGTTTCTATATTGATTATGTTGCTGTTGAAACTTCGGACTCTAATGGAGTAGTTAATGAAACTGTAAGCAACTCTAATCAACCTTCAAATGACTCTCGAATTGGTGAATGATATGACTGAAACCAAAATGGATGAGCTAAGGTTGAAAGTGTTGTTGTAAATGTTAAAAACAATGAAGCAATCAGTGCTGCTAACTTTGATAATGTTGTTAACGAAATTGTAAGCTTCTTAAAGAAATACACAAATGTTAAATCAATTGACATTAGTGGAATTAAATTAGAAGCTGGTAAATCATTAACTGATATGAAAGATGCATTAACAAAATTGATTGATGCTAAATATACTGATCCTATGACTGGTGTAAAACCAGACATTACAATCGTTACTGAAAAAACTACAAAGTAATTCGATTAATAAAATAATTTAACTTAATTCAAATAAAAAAACTTGTTTTTAATTAAACAAGTTTTTTTATTTATTGAGAAATTAAATTATCTTGTAATTTGGCGGTTTTTTCTTTTCACCCACCAGTAAATTAAAACACCAGATGAAGTTAATAATAAAATTAAAGCAATCAAGAAAGTTATTAAAATTCCCACTCATGCTCCTTTAGCAACAGCGATTATTGCACAAATAATAAAAAATACAAATGCAAAAATGGTACATCAAAAAACGATTAATTTTAAGATGTCTCTTTTTGAATATGCCATATTATTCTCCTAAAAAATTAATACATTAATAGATTTTAGATTAAAAATCAATTTCCAGAAACAAATTTATTAAAAACATTGTTATAACTATTGCTATAAATTTTGTTAACTTGTATTATTTATATGTTGATACAAATATCAAATTCTTTTGTAATCTAAATAAATTTTTTTGGATTATTAAAGTTAATTTTGAATTATGAAAAAACATTTTTTTAAATTTAGAAAACTAAGCTTATATTCTTCTGGGTTAGTAGCTTTAGTAACTTCATTTTGCTATTGCAACTATGGTTTAAGTTCTTGATTATCTTCAAATAATCTTAATCCTAATAGTGCACAAATAACAAATTCCAATTTAAATGCAGATACAAACACTAGTGTCTCAAATATTACTGGGTTTAATTCATACCAATTACTTTCATACAATAAACTAATTAAACCAGTTTCAACCAATTATGGTGTTATTGGAATGACACCAGACTTGAAATCACTTGCATTAACTACATTTGATGGGATTTTGGTTTGGCAAAAAGCATTTATAACCGATTCCAATATCATTAACTTTTGTAAACAAAATTATCCCTCTCAAAACGTGAATGATTTGGTGATTAACAATTTTGTTTACTTGCAAAGCAGTAATATGATTGCAATCCTTTTGGGAACTTCAAGTTATCAGAACCAAATGTTGTTTGCACTAGATATTCAAACTGGTACTTTTAGTTTACCCACAACCAATTTTGTAAATATTGTCAAAATCAATAATGGGATTAAATATTTGTTTTTAAACTCAGCAAATGCAATTATTGCAACAAGTGGTGGAAATTATAGTAGATATGCTAGTTGCCAGTATATAACTGTGAATGCATCAACGGGGATTAGTTTATTACCACTTGTGTTTTCTACAACTGTTGCTAAAAGCCAAGCTGATTATTTGTTAACTTTAGTAATTGGGTCAAATAACGTTAACTTTGCTGTATTTATTAGCAATAGTGTCACTAATACAAACCAGCACCAAGTGTATGCAGTTGCAATTGATGATAACTTAAGTCCTTTAACTAAAAATGGGACTCCAATTAGAGTTGATGTGGGACAATATGTCAATAATAGTAATCCAACTAATTCTGCAACAACTACATTAAATTGGGATGATATATTAACCTACCAACCCCAAACAACAGTGGTGAATACTAGTATTAGTTTTTATGTAGTAATATCGGGTAGTAATAGTGGGGTCTATTTAGTAAACTACAACCCTTCAAATCTAGAATTAAAAGTAACTTCAAGTTATGTAAGTACTGACAACAGCTTTGGATTTTTTATTTACAATCCTAAAACTTACCAATTGTTTATCAGTAACAAAAAATCAAAGAGTGGGATTGCTAGTGGTTATTTAGTTTTAAACCAAGCGTTAACAAATTCTAGTCTTAAAACACTTGAAAATGATATGCAATCGCCAAATTGAAATTCAACAACATATCTTTATACTGATTTATCAATTTGTTTCCCGATCATTTCAAGTGTTAATCTAGCATACCCAGACCCTTATATAGTAATGAAGAATAACACAAACCCGAGTGCAAAATATTTTGTGTCTAGTACTGAAATTCAAAATAAACCTTTAATTTTTAAGTCTTATAGTGACCCACAAACATATTTTAAATCCAATTATGCATCACAAATGCTTAACTATACTAGTCAAATAAACAACAATACTTTAATTGCATCACTAAAATTTAGTTCTTCAGATTCTACTTTTAAACCAACAATTACAATTAAAAACCGGGTTAATGATGATACTAATGGAATTTTAAAATTCCAGTATGTAGTAACTTATTCAAACTGGTATTCAGTAGCATCAAGTACTTCCAGTTTTTTAATTGATGTTACCATTGATGGCTTTTATGCTAAAAGCCAATTTAATTTTAATTTTGTAACCGGCTTAAATGGGGATACGAATAATGATAAGAAGTGAAATAACATTGTTGCTTTAATGAAAGCCAAAAGTGCTACAAGCATTACTGCAAATGATGTGATTACTAATTTTATTAATTATGACATCACTGATAAAAATAAAAACAAAGTTACAATCACTGCATCAATGGTTAACTTGCAAACTAACAATAATGGTTATTCATTAACTGTAACCATAAATATTACACCAACTAATTTATTTCCAAATAGCACTACAACACAATTCAGTTACCAATATAACGGGTTTAAAACAAGCTCGGGATATGAGTTTGATTGAAACTCAAATCCATCTGATTTTGATAAACTGGCAATTTTCCCAAGTCAATTAACAATTCATAATTTCTTATCCTACTTTGTAACCCTTGGAAGTAGTTGGAGTGAAAATGAATCTGATTATTCATTTACAATTGTCCCCAATAATTTAGAAGGAAGTGCAACAGTTTCATTAACCTATACAGGAAACAACTCTGATTTCCCTGAAGGGATGTCTAAAAATTTAATTGTTAACCAAACAATATCAGGATTTTTAAGTATCCCAAGTATGTTTGTTAACAAAGCTTCAATTAAAGATATAACTACGGTTTTAAAACCAACTCAATTGTGGCAAGAGTATTTAGATTCACCTTCAACTTCAGCTTTGTTTAGTAGTTTAAATTTTCCATATATTGCTAATAATGCAGATCTGAATATTGAGTGTACTAATCTTACAACTTGTGATACTGATAACTATTTAGATTTAGCAATCTCAATTAAATTAAACACAACAACCTCATTATACATTGATGGTAACTTTGTATATGATGCAAATGCTGATGCTGCATTTAAAAAGATTAATGCAAATGTGTTTAATTTAAAATGAAATGTAACACCATATGTCCAAGATTTTAATTGAATTAATAGTAGTGGACAAACAATTGATTCTAATAGCAATAGTTTACAAATCAATTTATTAAACCAAAGCTTTAATGAAATTAATTCGAATATGCTAGCATCCCAAGTTACTGAAAACGATATTAAACAATTGTTTAATCAAAAGGGATATGATGTCACAATTTCATTAAATCCCAATGATGACAATGGGACATTAGCTGTTATTATCAATTTAAAAACATCCCAAGATGCAAATTTAGTTGATAATACTACACAAACTAAATCAATTGATATCACCGGATTTAAGATTGAAGAACCGGGTTATATTAAATACTTAGCTTTTGGAGTTGCTGCAATCGTTTTTGTATTAATTATTGCAATTGTGGTTTTATTAGTTTACAAATCGAAAAAGCAAAAAGTTAAGAAAATTAAATTAAAAAATAAATTTTAAAATAAACAAAAATGAGCTTAATTTAACAAGCTCATTTTTTTAATCTATATCTTTTTTGAAAATATTATTTTATGATACTATTAGTATCACTTATCAAATAATTTGATCATCAATATGCGATTTAAATTTAGTAACTCCTTTTTTCAAAATAACAATAGTGATAATCAACCCGAATTTAATGGTGATTATAACAATTATCCAAACTATAATAATCCATTTCCTAATAATGATCCTAAAGCAAAGACTAAGAGGCAAATTCGTAGTTTAACTTTTGCTATTATTGGTTGTTTTTTAGCAGGGGCAATATTAGCGGGTTCAGTTGTTGGGATTACTGTATTTTCCAACCAAACCAATAGTGTATCATATAATAAAACAACTAAACTTAATTACAACACAACATCAGATGCGAGTTACTGAATTAGCCAAAGAACATTTTCACTATTGTTTAATTTTAAATCTTCGACCACTCCCCAAAACGATGCATCCATCGTTGCTGGAACGGGGTGAATTTATAGTGCTGACAAAAATACAAATACGTTTTATGTTGCAACTAATTTACACGTTGCAAACATTTTAAGTTTTGTGAATAACGATGTAACAAGTTATGATGAAGATAACAACCAATATGAAAGTGTTCATTATGATTCAATCACTTCATATTTAGGATTGGCACTAGGACTTACAAAAGACTCAAATGCTTATAATAACCAAATCACTTATATAAAGGTTAATAATCCTAGTGTTGTTTATACTACGACAAATGATGCTAGTTTTAACAATACCTTTAATTCAACAGATAATGGTACTACATACACTCAGCAATATTATGGTAAATCAGATTCATATTCTGCATCCTTTTCTAATAATAGTCCTTCTTCAACAAGTACTTCTCCATTTTCTGGTACTTCATTATCATATCCAACATTTTCAGACACAACCCCATTTTATGGAGCAAGTGACATCGCGATCTTAAAATACACAATTGACCCTAATAATTTAAGTTTTTTTGAATTAACGAATAACAATTCATTAATTGTTAACAGTCAGCATTATTTAAATAAATTTAGTGAATGAATCACCAACTACTTTAATAACCCAACTGTGGTTTATAAAGAAGATGTTGAGAATTTACAATTAAATGCAAACTCTAGATTCTATATGGGTGGATACCCATCATATGACATTAGTACTAATAATGCAAACCCATCAAATGGTACAGATTCAATTTCTTGGTTAAGTTTTTCTGACTTTGATTGGCAAATATATCCTAGAATGGGACAATCATATTTTTACAGTAGTGCTGATTGGTACCAACCAAACAGTACTTGAAGTGATAATGAAACCCCGATTGCATTTTATGGTACAAGTACAATGGATGCAACCGCATCCACTGACTACACCCATTACAACTATATGAGTGTGGGACTACTATCCCTTTTAGGAGCAGATAGTTTTTCAGGGGCGTCAGGAAGCCCGATTGTGATTCAAACAGGTGATGGCTCTTTTGAAATTGTGGGGATTTATTGAGGGTCAATTTCTTTTTCATCACAATCAAATTCAAGTTATGGACAATATTCTAATAACTCACTAACATATGGGACAATGAATTGGTTTGCAACCAATAACTATTCATTAAATGATAAAAAAATATCATATAATCTCACAACTGCAATTGATTCGATAATTGGTGGTAGTAATTAATAACACTTAATAACTTTGATGTTCGTTTAGTTTAAAATTGTATTTCTCTTATAATCTTTTTATATGTGTAATTAAGTATTGATTGAATGCAAAAGGTTAATAAGAAAGATCTGCAAAATCTTATTCAAGAGAGTTATTTTGATAAGATTGATAAAAAAGTGTTATCAATCTTATTGAAGGACAAAACAACAAACAAAAACATCATTTGGGCTAAGAATGATGTTAATTTTGCATATATTAGACAAAGGAATTCAATCAAACTAAATTTTGACAAGCAAAACAATTTAAAAGGTATTTATAAACAATTTAATAAATCTGCAATTGAAAAAGATGTGCATATGAAAGAAAATGCAGCAGTTTATACTCCTGCATTTGTTTGTAATATGCAAAATAATATGTTTGATTCCCTTTGGTTTAAAAGGAAGAATGTTTTCAATGCACCATTACATAATGGTTGAATGGTTACCAAAAATAAAATCAGTTTTAGTCAAAACCAAAGCTGGCAAGATTATGTGCAATTAAAAGTGTTAGAAATCACGTGTGGGGAAGCACCTTATATTGCGAGTCGGTATGATGTATTGAATGGGAAGTTTATTGATATCAAAAACCGCATTGGCATCTTGGATCGCAAGATAAGGGTTATTAACGAAAACACAAATTCTGATACTGAATGATTTGCTTGAGTTATCAAAGCTTATCAATCGGTTTATGGATTTGAATTATTTGGTGATAGTTTGTTAATCGCACGGAAAAACCTTTTATTCACATTTATTGATTATTATTTAAATCGGTTTAAGCACTTTCCAAGAAATGATTATTTAGAAATGATTGCTAAAATCATTGCTTGAAATTTTTGACAAATGGACGGAATGAAGTTAACCATTCCACATTCGGCTATAAAAGAACCTTCTTTTGGTGATTTTTTACCAAGAGATCATAAAAGTGAGTGAGAAAATCAAAAAAATGCGAACGCAGATAATGAAATTAAGTGTTTAATTAAGAATTGAAGCAATAATAAAAAGATAATTTTTGAAAAAATAAGGATAAAAAGTGAAATGAAGTTCGATTTTGTAATAGGGAACCCCCCCTACCAAAAAAATACAGGTAAAACAGAGAACCAGACCCAGGGGAACTCATCTTGAATCTACCCACACTTCCAATTTTTGGCAGATAAAATTGGAAAATGCTCTTGTTTAATCTATCCCTTCGAAGGTTGGTTTGATGCCCGCACGAGATTGTCTGGTTTAGGTAAAACTGTCTTGGAAGACGGGCACACTATTGTGTTATATGCATATGAGGGAACATATGACAAACGATCTTGGTTTCGAAAAGACAAAATGCCGGACCCTTTCTTTAAAGATAATGTCGATTTGTCTGCAGGGGTGTGTATTGTTTTAAGAGACCAATTACACCACGATTATTTTGAATATATGAATCGGGTTTATAGTGATGTAATTGTGAATATTAATTTACAAGATTCAATTCATTTACCACCAAACCCTTTATTTTTAGAAATTAATAAAAAGCTTAGTGAATCCAAAAAACTATACACTCAAGTTAAGAAAGGGATTTTTGGAATAGAATCAGATTTTGTACAAAAAAATCCCAATAAAGTATCTTTTAATATAAATGATTGGAATGATCCAATTCAATTGGTTACAAATGATAAAACTGGGACTAGTGGTAGGTCTAAAAAGTTTTATACAGATAAGCAAAATATTCCCAGTGGTCAAAAATATTTTGACTACTACAAAGTTATTATGCGATCTGCTTTTCCAAAAAGATCACTAGTATTAAATAATCCAACAGTAAATAATGTGCATAAAAGAATTGGTGAGATTGTAGAAGTATTACTACCCAATTCTGCATTTGGGAAAAGTAAAATTGCTTTGTTTATGACCAAAAGCAAAGAAGAGTGTGACAATTTTTGAAAGTACTTAAAAACCGATTTTTTTGCAGGATTGGTTTTACAAGAACCAAACCGAAGATCTACTTTTGGTGAAATTATTCCAGACCAAGACTTTAGTAACAATTCAGATATTGATTGATCGAAATCAATTGCCGAAATTGATATTCAACTTTTTCAAAAATATAAATTAACAAAAGCTGAAATTGAATATATTAAGAAATTTGAAAAATAGAAATTAATTCAGCAGTAAATAAAAACTAATCCTTTTATCTTTTTTTGGTTGCTGTTTTATTCTTCTCTTATAATGTTGTATATGTTTATATGCAACTAATATAAATGAAAAAAGAAAATAAAGAAGCTAAATCAAAATTTATTCAAGAAAGTTATATCGATAAGATTGATAAAAAGTTACTATCAATTTTATTGAAAGACAAAACAACTAATAAAAACATCATTTGAGCTAAAAATGATGTTAATTTTGGTTACACAAAAAATAAAAAATCGATCAAACTGGATTTAGATCACAAAAACAATTTAAAAGGTGTTTATAAACAATTTGATAAATCTGATGCTGAAAAAAATATAAGAATGAAAGAAAATGCAGAAGTTTTTACACCTGCATTTGTTTGTAATTTACAAAACAATATGTTTGATAACATTTGGTTTAATAGAAAAAATGTTTTCAACACTACTAAGAAAAACAGTTGAAAAACAAACAAAAAGAAAATTGTTTTTAACCAAAATCAAAGTTGGCAAGACTATGTGCAACTAAAAACTTTAGAAATCACATGTGGAGAAGCACCATATATTGCAAGCCGGTATGATGTTTTAACTGGAAATTTTATTGACCTTCAAAACCGAATCGGAATATTGGACCGAAAGATTCGTGTAATTAATGAAAACACCAATTCAGAAACTGAATGGTTTGATTGAGTTGTAAAAGCCTTCCAAGCAGTTTATGGTTTTGAGTGGTATGGAGATAGTTTGTTGATCGCGAGAAAAAATCTCTTTTTTTCATTTATTGATTATTATATAAATAGGTTTGACAACTTTCCAAGTAATGAGTGTTTAGAAACAATAGCAAAAATTATTGCTTGAAATTTTTGACAAATGGACGGTTTAGAATCAACAATTCCACACTCTGATAAAAAAGCACCTTCCTTAGCTGATTTTTTACCAAAAGAATCAAAAGGTGACTGAGCAGATGAGAATTATGCTAAAAAAGAGAGTGGAATCAAGTGTTTAATTAAGAATTGAAGCAATAATAAGAGTATTGCTTTTGAAGAAATAAAGATAGGGAACAAAATGAAGTTCGATTTTGTAATAGGGAACCCCCCCCTACCAAAAAAATAGCGGTAAAACAGAGAACCAAACACAAGGAAATGCTTCTTGGATCTTTCAGAATTTCCAATTTTTAGCAGACAAGGTTGGAAAATGCTCTTGTTTGATTTATCCATTCGAAGGATGGTTCGATGCTCGTACAAGACTTTCCGGTTTAGGTAAAACTGTCTTGGAAGACGGCCACACAATTTTGGTTTATGCATATGAGGGTACTACTGGTCCAACATCTTGATACAGAAACGATAAAAGACCAGAACCATTTTTTAAAGATGATGTTAATTTGTCTGCAGGAATTTGTATTGTTTTAAGAGATAGATTACATCACGAATTTTTTGAATATATGAACCGGGTTTATAGTGATGAAATCATCTCTGTTAATTTAAAAGATTCAAAAGATTTAACACCAAACCCACTTTTTCTAGATATTAATAAAAAGTTTAGAGATTCAAAAAAATTAAGTACCCAAGTTAAGAAGGGAATTTTTGGAATTGAATCTAATTTTGTGGAGAAAAATCCGGAAAAAGTTTCATTGAATAAAGAAGATTGAGATGACCCAATACAACTGGTTACCAATGATAGAGGTGGTAGCAGAGGAAGAACTAAGAATTTTTGGACAAATAAACAAAACATTCCAAGTGGCCAAGAATATTTTGACCACTACAAAATTGTAATGCCCTCAGCTTATCCCAAAAGAACAATAGTATCGAGCACCCCAACAGTTGCTAATGTCCACAAAAGAATTGCAGAGGTAGTTCAAGTTTTAGAGCCTAATTCAGCCTTTGGTAGAGCTAAAATATCTTTATATATGACAAAAGATAAAGATGAGTGTGACAATTTTTTAAAGTATTTGAAAACTGATTTCTTTGCAGGTTTAGTTTTGCAAGAACAAAATAGGAGCTCTTCTTTTGGTGAAATTATTCCTGTACAAGATTTTAGTAATAATTCAGATATTGATTGATCCAAAACAATTGCAGAAATTGATGACCAACTTTATCAAAAATATAAATTAACAAAAGAAGAAATTGAGTATATTAAAAAATTTGAGAAATAGGTATAAATTATGGCAAATATCAAAATCAAGACTTCAAAACGTGTATTTCCAATGATTTATGCATATACTACCCCAGATATTATCTATCACGAAGGCTGAACTAAAATTGGATATACTGAACGTGATGTTGACACAAGAATTAGAGAGCAAACCCAAACAGCAAACATTAAATTTAAGAAAGAATGACAAGACTATGCTGTTTTCGCAAATGGAAATTGGTTTAAAGATTTTGAATTCCACAGCTATTTAGCTAAAAACAAAGTTGAAAGAAAAATTAATGAAACATCTAATAATGAAGGATATTCTGAATGATTCAAAATATCTGGTAGTGAATCAAAAAGAATGTTTGATGAATTTAGAAATAATAAGGGAATTCTAGAAACTAATGCTCTTTTTGAATACCACTTAAGAAATGAACAAAATGATGCTGTAATACAAACAATTAATTATTTTAAGACTAACAATAATCGTGAATTTCTTTGGAATGCAAAACCACGATTTGGGAAAACCATTTCAGCTTATGAGTTGTGTAAAAGATTAGATTTAATAAAAATTTTAATTGTGACAAACCGTCCTTCAATTGCCAATTCTTGATATGAGGATTACGTAAAATTTTTAGGTACTGACAATTATTGGTTTGTGAGTGACACAGATGCTTTAAAAGATAAAGAATATGTAGTAAGTAGAGAAAACTATTTAAAACATATTGGAAGTGAAAAAGAAAAGAAATTAATCCAATTTGTTTCCCTACAAGATTTAAAAGGATCAATCTATTTTGGTGGGAAACATAACAAATTAAAATACATTTATGATACTAAATGAGATCTTTTAATAATTGATGAAGCACATGAAGGTGTTGATACTTATAAGACTGATACTGCACTTAATAGTGTTAGAAGAATCTATACACTACATTTATCAGGGACTCCTTTCAAAGCAATTGCTAATGAAAAATTTGAAGCAAATGCCATTTATAATTGGACATATTTTGATGAACAAAATGCTAAAAGAAATTGGGATAACGCAAATGAGTTAGAAAACCCTTATCAAGATTTACCACAACTGAATATGTACACTTATAAGATGTCTGACATCATTAGAGAAAAAGTTAAAAAGGGAGCTGACTTTGATGATGATGGCGAAAATGAGGATTTTTGTTTTAACTTAAATGAATTTTTTAAAACTAATGCTGCGGGAGAATTTGTCCACAATGAAGCAATTGATAAATTTTTAGATGTTTTAGTAACTGGTGACAAATTCCCTTTCTCTACCGCTGAATTAAGAAATGAATTAAGACATACTTTATGAATTTTAGAATATGTTGACAGTGCAAAAGCACTAGAGAAAAAACTTAATGAACACCCAGTTTTTAAAGATTATAAAATTGTTCGTGCAGCTGGAGAGCTTACAAATGATAATGAAGACAATCAAAATATAAATAAAAGAATTAAAACAAATTACGATAAAGTCAAAAAAGCAATTGCAGAAAATGATAAAACCATAACAATTTCTGTGGGCCAGTTAACTGTAGGTGTTACCTTTCCTGAATGGACTGCTGTTTTGATGTTATCAAATATGAAAAGCTCTGCCCAATATATGCAAGCAGCATTCCGAGCGCAAAACCCTTGTTTGTTTCAATATGAAGAAAATGGAGAAATCAAAAACTTACGCAAAGAAAATGCTTATGTTTTTGATTTTGACCCAACCAGAACACTTGTGCTTTTTGACAATTTTGCCAATGATTTAAATTCCATTAAAACTAATGAAAAATTTGATTTAGAAACTCGTAAAACTAATATCAGAAAACTTTTAAACTTTTTCCCAGTTTATGCAGAGGACGAAAGTGGAGAAATGTTTTTATTGGATGCTGAAAAAGTTTTATCAATTCCAATCACCATTCAATCAAAAGAAGTTGTTGATCGTGGTTTTATGAGCAACTTCTTATTTGAAGACATTGGAATTATTTTTAAAGCTCCCCAAGAGGTTCGTGACATTATTGAGAGAATGAATCCAATTAAAACAGATCTTAAAAAATTTGATAGTGCGAAAAAGCAATTGTTTTTTGATAATCAAGAAAATGCATCATTACCTAATGAAAAAGATATCGGACTTGAAAAAGATGTTTTTGGTAAAGAAATTTACAAAACCATTAAAGGTGATTTAAATAACTTAACTTCATATGATGATTGAAATCAAAATAAAAATTTAATTTGTCAAAAAGCACAAACTTCTTTTATTGAAGAGTTAAAAGAAAAATATAAAAATCAAATATCAGAAAGTACTTATAAAAAAATAACTAAAAAATTTAACAAACAAATAGAGGATTTTGTTAATTCACAGGATTTTCAATTTCAAAATAATTTTGATGAACTTCAATCACAAATGAAAACTGAACTTGAAAAATTTGATGGTGATGAAGAAAAGGTAGCAGCAATTAAGCAAACTTATGAAAACAAGATTGCTGCAAACAATCAAAATTTTATTAATGAAATTCAGCAAAAAATTCCTGATTTTATTCAAGAATGTAACAATTCTATAATTAATTCTGTAGAAGAGGAAATTAAAGAAAAACCTAAAAAAGATTATCTAGAAGAAATGCGAAACCATTTAAGAGGGTTTTCAAGAACAATTCCTTTATTTTTAATGGCATATGGTAATGAAAATACCACAATTGACAATTTTGACCAAATCGTACCTGACGATGTCTTTTTAGAAATTACGGGAATTTCTTTAGACCAATTTAAAAAACTTAAAAATGGTTTTGATTATGAGGATAAAGAAAGTAATACTATAAAACACTATGATTGTGTTTTTAACAAGACTGTTTTTAACCAATCAATTAAAGAATTTTTAGACCGCAAAAAGAAATTATCAAATTATTTTGAAAATGATAGTGATACAGATATTTTTGATTTTGTACCGTCCCAAAAAACAAACCAAATCTTCACTCCTAAAAGTGTTGTTATTAAAATGGTGGACTTATTAGAACAAAAAAATCCAAAATGCTTTTCAAATCCAAACCACACCTTCATTGATTTATATATGAAATCAGGTTTGTATATTACTGAAATTGTGAAAAGATTGTTTCGAAACCAAAAGATGAAAACCATTTTTCCAGATGACAAAACAAGATTAAACCATATCTTTAAAAACCAAGTATTTGGATTGGCTCCAACAGAGATAATTTTTAAAATTGTTAAGTCTTATATTTTGGGTTTTACTAAAGATTATGAAATTAGAAACTTTAATATCAAACACTATGATTTAACAGAGCATTTAAATGAAAATAATATCGAAGATTCAATTTCAAAATTGTTTGAAAATAAGGAATTAGCTAACTAATTTTTTAAAAATCTTTAAAAATTTACTCCTTTTTAAAAAATGAAAATGTTGCATTATTATTTTCATTTTTTTGTATACTTAAATGAGTAAATATAACTACTTATTATTAATTAATTTATTTTTTAGTAACTATATTAAAATAATATTAAAGTTATATTAGTTTTAGCTTTTTGAAGGGAAAATATATGGCTAATAATAAAACAGTTGTTGATAGAATTTTAGATTCAGTAGATGCAAGTGAATATATAAGTAAACGAAAATCAAACTTTAATAAAGGCAACTATTTATTAAATGATGATAAAAACTATCAACCAACTAATGCAAATAGAAACCAATTTCAAGCCCCAAAAGATAATGGCCCCCTAGTTGTTAAAAAAGAGGATCAATATTATTTTGGCGAAAACAATAGTGTTAATCGTAAATCGCAAGCACAAAAACCAAGTATTCCATCAATCAACCCATCTCCCAAAGTAAGTGTTGCACCAAGTATTAATAGTAATTTCGATGCAAATAATGATAAGAAAATCAAGATTAAAAAAGAGATGAATACTTTGCAAGATATTAACAATTCAACACTTGTGCATTTGTTATCAAACCGTGAAAAAGTATTCTCTAAATCATTTAGTGTCAAAATTATTGGAATTGGTGGTGCTGGGAATAACATTGTGAAATATATGGTAAGTTCTCAAGAGTGACCAGCATTTTGTGATATTATTGCCCTTAACACTGACTATGTTGCATTAAGCAATATGGGAGATAGCTTAAAAAACATTTTCATTTTAGGTGCTGAAGAATTTAATGGTAATGGATCTGGGGGAAATCCTGAAACTGGTAAAAGAGCAGCAGAAGCGGATGTTGAAGTATTAAAGTCAATGTTAGAAGGTACTGACATTTTAATTTTAGTTGCTGGTCTTGGAAAAGGGACTGGGACTGGTGCAACACCGATTATTGCTAAAATTGCCCAAGATTTAGGAATTCTAACAATTGGGTTATTTAACTTACCTTCAATTGGGGCTGAAGGGGAAAGAACTTATAGTAATGCCTTATTAGGATTACAAAACCTTTCATATGTTTGTAATGGGTTAACAACAGTTAATAATGACAAAATTATTAATGTTGATAAGGAAAAGATGTCAATTAAAAAAGCATATGAAAGTGCTAACAAATACATCAAAACAATTGTTGAAGAAATCATTAATATCATTGTAATCCCAAGTGATGTAAATGTTGACTTTGCTGATGTGCGAAATTTCTTTGAAGATAAAAATGGTTTCTTATTCTTAAGAATTAACGCAACCGATTATACAAAAGACGGTATTAAAGACACTATTGAAACTGGCATTAAAACCGGATTTAGTGATGTAAATATTAAAAACTCTGAAAAAGCTTTAATTAACTTTAAATTAAATGAAAATGTACCAAGTTATGTACTTGAAAACACTCGTAGTGCTTTAAAAGAAATTGTCGAATCTGGAAATGTTAACATTGTTCACGGTGTAGCTTACAATGATGTGTTTGAAGATGCTGAAATTAACATCTTGTTAACTGGTACTTTTGAATTAAATGACATTGAAGAAATTAATGAACCAAAATTAGTTGAAGAACCTGCTAAACCTTCCCTTCCTTCATCTAATAACTCAATTTATGATGCATTAAAAGACATTGATAGCAACTCTAACAATAGCTTTGAAGTTAATAATGTTTCAACACAAAACAGCTATCCACAAACTAGTCGTTTAATGAATTTTAATGATGATGAAATGGGAATGGGTAACAATTATCCACCACGTAATGAAAATCCAACATCTCGCTATTCTTCAGAATATGGAGAACCAAACTATAACCGACCACCTCAAAACCCAAGAGGGCAAAGAAGATATAATAACGATTTTGCTGATGAAGAAGATGACTACTATTACGGTGCTAAAAGAAGACCATCTAATAAAAAGCGATCTTTTTGGGACAGACTTTTTGGAAGAAATAAATAATAAGGGTTTAGATAAATAAAAGTTTAATGGAATTTGTTATTCACAATTAATAATAATTTTTCTCTTAAACCCTATTTTTTCTTTTATAATTATTATTTAGTCTTAATTTTTTTAAGATTAATATAAAAATCTACGCTAATTTATCTAGTTGTTTGTTAATCATATCAGGGAGAACTTATGAAATTAAGAAATGTATTGAAACTAAAGAGTAAAAAAGAAGATAAAAAGGTTGAAAAAACCCCAGTTGCAAAACCTAAATCTGATATTAAAGGTAGTTTAAATCAAGATTTTATAAGTAGTGGTATTTTAGAAGGTAATATCCAAAAAAAATTACAAAAAGATGATTTAGAAACAGCAAAAGAAAAATTCTTAAAAGATTTGTCTTTTAAGAAACGTAAAAAAAATAAAGTAACTGCTGAAGATGTTTTAATTTACTTTGATAATTATTTTTTAACAAACGATCAGTTTTTAGAAATTTTTAAATGATTACAAGCTAATGGGATTGAAGTGGACCGAAATCCATTTGAAAACCAAAACACTGCAGAATTAGCGGAATTGCGCTCTAGTGTTGCTTCGAAAATTGATTACATTGTAAATGATGTTACAAGTCCGGTAAGTTCCACACGTGATAAGGTGGATGATGGAATTAAATCATTTTTAAATGTATTGGGGTCTTCTAAAATGCTAACTTCTCAAGAAGAACAAGAAATTGGGAAGATGCTTGATAGTCCTGATAAAACAATTAGAGATTATGCCATTAACCAATTAATGACTTCTAATTTAAGACTAGTAACTTCAATTGCGAAAAAGTATTTAAATCGAGGACTAGATTTAGAGGACTTGTTGCAAGAAGGGTCACTAGGATTAATGAAAGCAATTACTAAATTTGATTATAAATTAGGTAATAAGTTTTCCACTTATGCTACTTGGTGAATTCGGCAAGCGATTACACGCGCAATCGCAGACCAAGCAAGAACAATCCGAATCCCAGTGCATATGGTAGAAACAATTAATAAACTTTCTAAAGCGGAAAGACAATTAATGCAAGAGTATGGTCGTAGTCCAACTCCTGAAGAATTAGCAGAAGCAATGGGTGGGTCTTCAGTTGGCTTCACTGCTAAAAAAATCTTAAATATTAAAAAATTAAACACAGACCCGGTTTCTTTAGACAAACCAGTTGGGAAAGATGAAGAATCAAAATTTGTTGATTTTGTAAAAGACAATGATGCACTAAACCCTGAGCAATTTACTGAAAAAGAATTGATGGGAGAACACATCAATGATATTCTTAAAAAATTCTTACAAGAAAAAGAAGAAGACATTATTCGAATGCGATATGGACTACCACCATATGCTCATCCAATGACATTAGAAGAAGTTGGTAAAAAATATTGTATTACGCGTGAAAGAGTACGTCAAATTGAAGCTAAAGCTTTAAGAAAGATTAAACACCCTAGTAAATCTGGATTCTTGAAAGGCTTTAATTTAAGTAGCTAATTAATGATTCGTTTACAAGCAATTGCGAATTTAATTGAAAATGCAAAAAACGTGGTGGACATCGGGTCAGACCATGCTTTTTTGTCTTTACTCTTAATTAAGCAAAAAAGAGCCCAAATTGTGTATAATATTGAAAAAAACAAAAGTCCTTATGAAGTATCTGTTAAAAACACGAAGTTTTTTGAGAATCAAATTATTAACATTTTAAGTGATGGTTTTGCTGGTTTTGATAAAAACATTGTTGTTGATTATTGTGTAATTTCGGGAATGGGAGCACACAATATGCTAAATATTTTAAATGCTTGTCAAAACCAAATTAATAATCTAATATTGTGTGCTAACAATAATGTCAATTTGATTCGTGAATTCGCGTATGAGAAAAACTATAACTTTATTAAAGATTTTTCAGTGTTAGAAAACAATAGAATATATCCCATTATTTGGTTATCAAATTCAGCAGGGATAAAACCATTAAATGATGAAAAGTCATTGTATTGTGGTTTAGATATTTTAAAACAAGAGGATAATTATTACAAATTGGATTTGGAAAATAAAATATCACTTTTGAAAAAACACAAGAATTTAAAAGAAAATAATTATGCAAAATATTTAGAATTACAAATTTATATCCAAGAGTTGCAAAGATGAAAATAAAACAAATTTATGAATTATTTGATAATGAGTTTAATGTTACTTCACAAGAAGAGTGAGACAATAGTGGCTTAATTGCGTTTAATAATGATCCTAATGTGGATGCAAATAACCCAGTGTTGTCTTTAGATGTGAATCAAGAAGTTGTCGAATATGCAATTAAAAATAATTCAAATTTAATTATTTCCCACCATCCTATTTTTTTGGACCACGAAGTTTCAAGGATGCAACCTTATAAATTGCTGTTAAAGCTAATTAAAGAGCACAATATTTTTTTAATTGCATTACACACTTGTTTTGATAAGCATCAGTTTGGTACAAGCTACCAAATTGTTAAACACTTAAAGGATTTTGAAATAAAACATTCTTTAAATTCAGATTTTTTAGTTTTTGGGATTTCTAAAATTGCACTTTCATTAAATGATTTGATTGCGAAATTAAAAACTAATTTAGATCTAGAATATGTGAATTTATTGCAAAATCAAAATTTTGATTTTAATCAAAAGTTTAAAAATTTAAAAATCGCTGTTGCAGCTGGTGCAGGGTGTTCTGAATTAGACAATATTTATAAGAAAGACAAGATTGATTTTTTTATTAGTAGTGAAGTTAAGTGGCATATGTGAAACAATAATTTAGCTCAATCTTTTAAGATTCTTGAAATTCCTCATAGTGTGGAAAAAGTTTTTATAAATGCGATTGCAAAAAAGTTTAAGCAAATCAATTTTTTGACATATTACCCGTTTAAAATTAGTAAATTTTAAATAATATACGATTACGTAAAAAGTTTTAAATTTTTATAATGTGCTTGTAATAAAGCACATTTTTCATTTTTTAGATCATTTAAACTTTATAATATATAGTTACAAAGAGAAATAAAGTTTGTAATTCAAATCAATTGAATTTGAATTACTGTTTTTGTTGTATATAAGAGGGATAAATATGGACTATTATGAAGAAATGCCTTTTCATTCAGAAAAGAAAAAAATAATCAATTCTTATAAAGAAATCGCTAAACTTGCTTTTTGTGGATTCTTGAGTGCAGTATTTATTGTCCCCTTAGGCTACTTTGCAGTTTTAACAATAACTGAGTATTTAAAAACTTATCAACAAACAACACTTGTACCACTTTTAATAGTTAGTATTGTTTTGTTTTTTGACATGCTATATTACCTTTATTTAGAAATTAAGTTGTTTATAAAAATATGAAAACAGCGCTTTAAAGTTAATAAATACATTTACTATTTGGCTTTTATAAACTTTGTTTTAACTTTTATTTCTTGCCTTACTATCTTTATCCTTTGTGCTCGTGAATGTATAATTATTCTGGATTTAAAAATGAAACAACAGATGAAATCACATTTTAGAAAGTGTACTAAAAGATATTCGAATAGAAAATACGATGAAGAAGACATTGAAGAAATCAAGAAATGCTAAAAAAAGTAAAATTTTTTGTTTCCAAATTGATAAAAAATATGAAGTTGATTTTCGAAACAAAAATTTTAGAAACTATTCAAAAGCAGTTTGTTTGAATAAACACAACCAAAGATTATTTAAGAAACTAGTTTTATGAAAAATTTTTTACTACTTTGTTTGTTTTTTATTAATAGCTTCTAGTGTTTTTGAAATGGCATTGCATTTAAAATTTAGTTTGCCAGAATTGAATGCAATCATTTGAGTTGGAGTCAATGCTGCTATATTTTTTATTATCTATATCCCATGACTTTTAAGAATTATTTTTGCTTTTAACCGTTATTCATTCTACCAAGGTGAAAGATCAAACTTTTTTATTAATGAATTTCTAAAATGTAAGTATGAGTTTTTAACATCTACTGCGTTGTCAAAACAACGTATTTTTGAAATCACTAAATTCTTTAATCCTTTTTATTTTAAGTATCGTATAAGCTCTAAACTGAGTTTAGTTCGTAAAAATAAAGTTAAAACAAACTCCATTAAAATTGATGCAATTATCCAAAAAAATAAGGTTTTATTTTTTATTTTTGATTTTTTAATTTATTTATCTTGAGTTTTTTTTATTTGTTCTCTAATTGTGGTTTTCATTTTTTAAAAAGGAAAATAAAAAATTAACTCCAAAGATTTAATTTTGGAGTTAATTTATTTATAACAATTAATCGTTTGCGCTTGGAGTGTAGTAAGTTATTAAATCTGACAAGATTGAATCAGAAATCGAAAAGCTTTTTGGATTCTTATTTTTCTTGAATGCAATGATTCCCCCATCCACTGCAGTTGATGCTAAATTAGGACGAATTGTTTCCACATACTTAACAATATCACGATATGTAATCGCAGATTGGTCATTTCTTTTATAATTCCCAACCATTAGTTGGTAATTTTCTGGAAGTGTAGTTTGAGTGTAAGTACCAGCTGTTGGGTCGCTTCCGCCATTCGCAATTGTTAATGCTTCATCAGCTGTGTATTGATCATTTGGTAAGTTATAACCTGATAGTGCATTAGTATCAGAATTTGCATCACCATTGTATGGCGGCATATCAACATACATTAAGAAGCTAACCGTGTATCCAAAACCATTATTAGGATTAGCTAATATTGAATTAAAGAAGTTTGTGAAAAAAACACTACTACTAAAGTTTTGTTCATTAACTGTTTGGTTTCCCAAACCATTATTTCCATTACCATATAAGAAGTTTGCAAAATCAGAATTTGCTAAAGAGCCATACAAGAAAATATAATTTCCATTATTAAAGTTACTACCATATACTGCATCTCTTATACTTACATTACTGTTTGATAATTCGCTATATTTAACATTACCATTATTCCAACTTGTACTATCTAATTGCTTAGCACTTGTTGTTTCAACATTTGAACAAGAAGTGGCAATTACAGGAGTTAACACAACTGCAGTTACGGGTAATAAAAATTTAAAGATTTTTTTCATTGTAAATTTCATTGTTATGCTTCTTTATTAAAATTATGATTTTTGATTCTAATAAACTATAAGAGATATCTTAATCAACTTATAATATAATACATAAAATTATATTGTAATGAGATAAATTTTATCAATAAATTATGGAACAAAAAAAACGCGATTTATCAAAATACTTTTTACCTAATTTCAAGGATGCAAGAAAGCGAACTAAAAAAGCTAATGTCATTTTTGATGGTTTTCAAATCCCTACAAATCTAGTTAATTTCGGATTAAATAAAACCTATCATATTAAAACCTTTGGGTGCCAGTCAAATGTGCGCGATAGTGAAGTAATGATGGGGATGCTGGAATTAATTGGATATAAATTTAATGAAGACCCTACCACTTCAGATTTGGTAATTCTAAATACATGTGCGATTCGAGAGCACGCAGAAGACAAAGTATTTGCAGACATTGGGGCACTTAATAAAATTAAAAGATCAAACCCAAATTTCATTTTTGGAATGTGTGGCTGTATGGCCCAAGAGGAAAAAGTGGTAAATCGGATTTTGAAATCAAACTTTAATATTGATTTTATTTTTGGAACCCATAATATCCACCGGATTTTAAATGTCTTAGAGCAAGTTATTTTTGAAAAGAATTTAGTAGTTGAGGTGTGATCACAAGAAGGTGATGTGATTGAAAACTTACCTTCGAAAAGATCTG
Source organism: Malacoplasma sp. (assembly GCA_021444005.1). Classification (GTDB taxonomy): domain Bacteria; phylum Bacillota_I; class Bacilli_A; order Mycoplasmatales; family Mycoplasmoidaceae; genus Malacoplasma. The sequence goes on along the minus strand of JABUSB010000002.1, from coordinate 85,266 downwards.
ATAATCTTAAAGGATTTGTCAATGTAATGTATGGATGTGATAAGTTTTGCACATATTGCATTGTCCCACTAACTCGGGGTAAGATTAGAAGCCGAAACAAAAACCAAATCCTTGAAGAAATTAACCAAATGATAAAAGAAGGATATAAAGAAGTTACATTGATTGGGCAAAATGTAAATTCTTATGGTATTGATTTCGAATCTGAAGACAAATATTTATTTTGTAATTTATTAGAAGACGTGGCCAAAACTGGAATCGAAAGAGTAAGATTTACAACTAGTAATCCGTGAAACTTTAGTAAGCAAATTGTGGATGTAATGCAAAAATATAAAAACATTATGCCCCACATTCATTTGCCAATTCAAAGTGGTGATGAATCAATTTTAAAATTGATGAACCGCCATATGAAAATACAAGACTATATTGATTTAATCGATTACATTAAAGCCAAAATTCCCAATTGTTCCATTACAACCGATTTAATAGTTGGTTTTCCAAATGAATCTAAATCGCAATTTGAAAAAACAATTGAGTTGTATAAACGGATTGAATTTGATAACGCATTCACCTTTATTTATTCAAAAAGGGAAGGGACAATAGCAGCGTTAATTGAAGACAAAATAAGTCTTGAAGAAAAGAAACAAAGACTATATCAATTAAACGAAATGGTTAAATTTTATGCTAAGAAAAACAACACTAGATTTGTTAATCAAGTAGTTGAAGTATTAGTTGAAGGACCTTCAAAGAAAGATAAAAAAATAATTTCGGGATACTCACCACAGTGAAAAGTTGTTAACTTTACGGGAAATGCGAAAAGTGGTGAGATCGTCAAAGTATTAATCACTAGTGCTTCACGATTTACATTAAATGGTGAAATGGTTAATTAATATTGGTTTATTTACTCTGTTTTGGATTATTGAAAGTTGATCTAAAACAATAGATAATATTAATAATATAGTAAGTATGTAATTCATATATTTTATTAATTAATTACATTAGTAGGATTTTTATGAAAAAACGACAAAGAGCAAGTAAAAAATACATAAAACTTGCTATCTTTTCTGGAATTTTATCAGTTGCAATTGGAAGTACAGCAAATGCTTTAATTATTAATAATAGCAATGATAGTACTGCTATTAAAAAGGTTGGAAGTACACAACAAAGTCAAACAGCAGGTGCTAAACAAGAGTTTGTTAAAAATGAAAATGATGCTTCAAAATTAACGGGAATTACTATAGCTCCAACTGATTTTGATGCATCTACTTCTGCTTCTACTGCAGCAACAGGTACTACTGGACAACAAACAACACAACAGCAACAAACTACTGGACAAAAAACAAATCAAATTAAAAAACCATCAATTTTGCAAAACATTGCAAATGATGATGCAAATAAAACTGGATTTGCTCAAGTTGTAACATACAACGGTAAACAAGCTGTTGCAATGTTTTTAGCATCTAATGTTACAGACACTGCACAAAGCACTACACAAGACGGAGCTTCAGGATCATCTGGGACTGCATCTACTACTACATACCACGCAGGTGGTGTGAGATGAATTGTAACTGCTGATAATTTAATTACCCAATTCAAGAAGTATACAGGTAATAATGGGGCTAGTGGTGCTGCTACAACTGGTACTACAAGTGCAAATAACAATGATTACACAGTTACTATTAAATCAATATTATTCTCTGCTGGTGGTAATACGTCTCCACCTTCTTTGTTTGTGATTGCTAATATCGTTTCTTCCACTTCTAGTAAAGATGCTACTAATAAAGACACAACAACAAATTCCCACGATGGTAGCTATTTATTCCAAATTAATTGATTAACTACAACAAGCTCTTCAATTAGCGGGGATAAGTCTGCTGGAAGTTACCGACTTGCTGCGATTTTGTCAAATGGTTCAGGTTATGTTAACTATAACTATCTAGTAATGGAAGGTGTGTCTACTAACACAATGCAGGTTTTATCCCTTCCAGATAGTTTAAATTCTACTAATGGTCAAAGTCAACAACAACCATCTGGATCTACTGCTAATAACCAAACATATACTATTAATTATGTAACAGTATCTAATTCATTATTTAATGATATGTCAACTGGTGGTAGTGCAACTGCATCAACAATTACGATTAGTAATTTTTCAAGTTTTGTCGAATCGAATGCAACTTATCGGCCAATCTATGCAAACCGGATTAATTCGCGTTTCTTTTTTATTTTTCAAAAAGACAATGGATTTAACAATTCAAATTCCCTTTTATTTGTCAGATCTGACCAGTTAACTGATTTATCAAATACAGCAATCACAATTGATGGTACTAAAAACAATGCTAATTTTACTAATATCGGTGGTAATGGTTTATCTAACCAAAGTACAATAACAGCAGGTCTTACAAGTGCTACTAAAACTGAATCTGAATTTAAAACCAATATTTACTATAATGCGAACTCTGGTCCCACATCTGTTGCTAACATTAACTTACTTTTAAGTCTTCCAGATCAAAGTCAGCAAGTTTATGCAGTATTTGATGCAATTTCATTTACTTTTACTGTTAACCCAACAGTGTATAATAGTGCACCAGCAAATGATGGATTTATTTACCAAGTAGTGCCATATTATTCACTTAACAGTTTTAACATTAGTGGTTATTATGCATTAACTAGTACTAATAAGGTTTACCAATTAGATACTAATTTTAGCTATGTTAAAACAATGTACGATTTTAACAGCTCTGTATTTAATGTTGGTAACATTTACAACATTTACACAATTCCAGCTGACAATACTGGAATTTGGTATGCCCAAATGAGTGATGGCACATTTGCGCAAATGAGTAATAGTACCCTATTGGGACAATGGGATAAACTAGAAGCTAATCCATCTTATGAAAAACCAGCTTCATTTACAATTCTTTCGCAAAATGAAGTTAATAATTCAATCTTTTTTAGAAAAGTGGTAAATACTGCTGGAAACGGATTTGATTCTGATTTTTTAAACTTTATTAGTGGTAACACGATTTGACAATCATTTTTAAAATTGGATAATTCTACACTTGATGGAAGATTACCATCAGGAAGTACCGCAAGTGTATCTGTGAGTATTTACAATTATAAAAATGGAGACACACAAAATAATAGCTATTATTTCAATTCAACTAACCCATTATTAAAACCTAATCAAACAAATACCATTACTTTAGTTTTCACACAAAACTTAAGACAAATTAGTGCTTCTGGTAGCATTGATGCATCAAAGCAACAGTCAGTTATCATTGGATCCGCAACTTACACATTCTATTATGGGGATGGTAAGATTAATAACAACAGCCCACAATCAATTACATATAGCAGCTATGACAATTTTAGAAATAGCACTAAGATGACAATCCCTGCATATGTGCTTAATATGTATCCAACAGATATTGCTAACCAAGTATCACAAACTGATACAAAGAACGCAAATCTAAATAGTTTTGTGAACTATTTTTTAAATATGGAAAACATTTACAACCCCAACATTAGTTTGTCTGGAAACAACACTAATGGTGTGTTAACTATAAATGTTTCCGTACCTTATATTTGGTCAAATAATAGTGGTAGTGTGACTCAAAACGCAACTTGGGTATTTACGTTTGGAACTGCTTCTTCTCCATTTTTCAACTATAACCCTTTTGGGTATAGTGGCACGGGGTCTAATACTTCAAACGCATCAGTGACACCAGTTGATGATAGTTTTGCAAGTGATGCTGCAAATGCAAACATTATTTCAAACTTGAAAAATAAGTATGCCACAATGCTACCAAGTCAAGTTAGCAAAGAGCAATATTACAACGATTTCTTAGAATTGGGAAGCGCATTTACAAATCAGTCATATTTAAATAATGGTGAAATTGTATTACCTACAACAGATAG
>JABUSB010000002.1:0-81220 GCA_021444005.1 Malacoplasma sp. | reverse complement strand
TCTACTGCTTCACAAAGTGTTTATTTTGCTTGGAAGTCAAATGTAACTACAATTGCTGATGATAGTAATACGCAAATTTCATCACTATTGGCTAGCAATATTGCATCCACTTTAGCTGCAAACAATACAACAAAAAACAATATTCTAGCAATGCTTAATAACTTTGCAGTCTTTTCAGATTACTATGCGAATATGATTGTGCAAAACAAAATAAAAGTGAGTGCATCATATGATGATTCACAAGGATTTTTAAATATTAGTTTAGCCCCAGCTAACAATATTAGTATCCCAGGAATTAATGCTAATGATTTGAATATGACCTTCACTGGGTTTAAAAAGAATGGTACTTCTAACTACAATGTTAAAACTGTTAGTCAAACATCAAACTTCAAATTTGGTACATATTCAGCAGATTCAAATGTATCACCAAGCTCTGTCACACAAACCGATTTATTAGGTTCTGATTTACTAAAAGCCAATACAAACCTTACAACTTGAGTGCAAAGCGGATTAGCTACCATTAATTTAACACCATCAAACTTAACAGGTGTACTAAAAGTTGATGTAACCCTTAAAAACTACGTTGATGGCACTAACATCACTCCACTTAAAACTTTTTCAATCAACATTGGTGGATTTGCGAAAACGAGTCAATCAACAAATATGATTGTTTGAAAAACTAATGCATCACAATCGTTAACTAACCAATTACCATCAACTTTAGTGAATAACGCAACTTCGGGAGAATATGCAAATACTGCAAGTAATGCAAATAGTGTCAATTTAGCAAGATTAAAATATTTTGCAAACCTTTCATCTGATTTTGATGCAGCATTGACCTCAAACCCAAATTCGGTAACCAACTTCACAATGCTACCAGATGATGACAAAGGGACACTAACTTTAAGTGCTGTGATTAACCAAAGTGGAGTATCAACTGTATACTCTGATACCATCACTGGACTTAAAACGTCTCCTTCACTAGAACCAACAATTGCATTTAATGTCACTGACACTTCAAATAGTGTTGCGCTGACAAACCTACGTGAAATGAGTCCTTCACAAATTTCAATTAATAATAGTGATTTATTACAATTGTTTACTATTAGCAATTCATCAGATAATTACTTAACTTCAATTGCACTAAATTATGACGATTACAAAGGCACATTAGATGTTACTGTTTCTGTAACAGACCCAACTTCAAATACACAGCTTGCAACTGCTAACCAATCTTATTCTGGATTTGTAGTTACTAAAGATACTTCAAAAGGAACTAATTGGGGAATAGTTGCAGCTGCAATTGTAGTACCATTTGTTGTATTATTACTTCCAGTATTTCTATATGGTTATATCCAAAACAGAAAGGATAGAAGAGCAATTGCAAATCGACTATCAGTGCGTCTTCAAGAAGAACAAGATAGAGAAAAAAGAAAACAAAGACACTTACAATTGAATAAGAATAGATTTTAAAATATTATTTAGTTTTTATACTATAATAGTAAATGTCAAAATTACAAAGTTGAGCGGCGACCCCGCTCAACTTGTTTGTTATATGGAGCTAAAATGAGAATTAAAGCACTTTCAGATAAATTAGATAGAATTGCTTTTGAAAAGGAAACTTCAAGAGAAAACATTATCAATATATTAAAAATGGCACTTGAAAAAAGTTATTTAAAAGACCATCCAGATGAAGTAATTGAAGCTGATGTTAATCTTGAAAAAGAAACAATTCGTCTTTTTGGTAAAAAAGTAGTTGTTGATAAAAGTGAAGATGAAATCGATGATGATAAAGAAATAAATTTAAAAGATGCTCAAACAATTAAGAAATCTTACAAGTTGGATGATATTGTTAAAGAAGAAATTAAAGTTGAAGATTTTGAAAGAAGAATTGCGCACCATTTTGGTCAAATTTTAAACCATAATTTGAGCGAAATTTCTAACCTTAAAGTTTATGAAGCTTGAAAAGACAAAGTTGGTTTTATTATTCGTGCCGAAGTTGAAAAAGTGGACAAAATAATTGAAGTTAATTTAGGCAACACTAAAGGTGTTTTGTTGCATAAAGAAACACTTCCTGGAGAACAATTAATTCCTGGTCAAAAATATTTGTTTTTAATTAAAGAAGTTAAGCAACAAACTAAGGGATGACCAATAATTCTTTCACGTTCTGATGAAAGAATCTTTCGATACTTATTAGAATCTGAGATTACAGAAATTGCTGATAAAACAATTGAGATTAAAAAAATATCACGATTAGTAGGGTATAAAACTAAAGTTGCAATCGCATCAACTAGATATGGTGTAGATGCAGTTGCGATTGCTGTTGGTCCTAAAGGGCAAAGAATTAAAAAAATTTCAGAAATGCTAAATAATGAAAAAATTGATGTCATTCTATATGACGAAGACCCTAAGCAATTCATTGTTAATGCTTGTTTTCCAGATTCAGTTTTAGGAATTGAAATTTCTGATGATGAAGAGAAAAAGGATAACAAATTTGTTACCCTGATTTGTGACGAAAAAAATTACCACCGGATTAATAAACTTTCAAATCTTAGATTATTAAATAAACTAACTGGATGAAGTATTGATGTTGTTAACGAAGCTACAGCACAAGAAGATGAAATTAAATACGAAAACATTTCCCACTTAGTTTCTAGCAAAAAAAGACAACCAAGAAAAAGCTTTGCTAATCAAAACAGATATAGCGGTCACTTAAATTCTGCTAACCAAAACAACAACAACAATTTTTATAATAACTTTGCAATGGATGACATAATTGATTCGCCATTCAATTATGAACAATATTGTGCTGATTTAGAAAACATCACAGATGATGATGTTGAAAATTTATTAACAAATTCTAACAAATCCGCATCTAAGAGAAACAAAAAGGAATTCAATGATGAGGAAGAAGTTGTTTTTGTTGATGGTGCTGGCAAAAAAGTTTTAGAAAAACAACAAAATCAAGACCAAGAATTAAATGAAGATGAAAATGATTCAGTTTCAAATTATGAATCATTAGCTGACGCTGCAAATCAAACTGAAGCAGAATCTGTTTCTGAAAGTAACCAAATCTTTTCAAAAGCTGAAATTGAAGAGCAAAAACAATCTTTATATACTCCTAAAAAAACAAACATTAACATTGATGATGTTGGAAGTGATTCTCCTTACTTTGCCAATAAAAAAGATAAAAAATCAAACACAAACAAAATTAATAAACTTTCTACAACTCCAGTAAAGAAAGAAAAGAAAGTTAAAGAAAATGTTTTAGCACAACTATTAGATGAAACTGATGATCTAAATGTAGAAGATAGTATCGATACTTCTAATTTAGATAATCTTGAGTTAGAAGATGAATAAAAAAAACAACAAAGTTGGAAAACGACTTTGTTGTTTGTCTAATCAAGTAATTGAAAAAGAAAAAATGATTAGAATCACAAAAGTCAATGATTCATTAATATTCAATAATTTTAATGCAAAAGGCCGATCAGTTTATTTTTTATTAGATGCTGCTAATGCCACTAATCAAAATAAACTTTTCAATACAATAAAAAGAAAATTAAAATTTAATTTAAGCGAATTAGAAAAGTTAGAAATACTAAAACTAATTTCAGTTAATTAATTCACTAAGGATGGTAATTATGAAAAAACAAAACCAAAAGAATATTAAAAAGAATTCAAAACCTGTTGATTACCGACAAAATATTGATATCAAGTCCCAATTTAAAAAAGTTGAAACGGGAATTAAAAATGGTGTTTTTATTTTTACCAGTAACTTAACAATTAGTGAATTTGCTAGCAAGATAAACAAAAGTAGTACTGAAATTATTAAGTATCTATTTTTAAAAGGGATTAATTGCAATGTTAATACCCTTTTAAACGAAGACCAAATGGGAGAACTTTGTTTAGAATTTGGGTATGACTTTAAAAAAGAAATTCAAATTAATGAACAAAACTTCTTAGATAATTTTGATTTTAAAGAAGAAACTAAGTTTTTGAAAAAAAGACCACCAATTGTAACGATTATGGGACATGTTGATCATGGTAAAACAACCCTTTTAGATACAATTCGAAAATCAAATGTAGCTAATACTGAAGCTGGTAACATTACTCAAAGTATTGGGGCTTATCAAGTTGAGTGAAAAAAGAATTTAATTACTTTTATTGATACTCCAGGACATGAAGCATTTTCTAAAATGCGAGCAGTTGGTGCTGATTTAACCGATATTATCATATTAGTTATTGCAGCAGATGATGGATTAAAACCCCAAACCGAAGAAGCAATTGACCACGCATTATATGCTAATGTACCCATTATTGTCTTTGTCAACAAGATGGACAAGTTTTCAGGAAACTTGGACAAATTAAAATCACAACTTTCTGATAAAAACATTGTTTGTGAAGAGTGAGGTGGCAAAACTATGATGGTCAAAGGGTCTGCGATTAAAAATGAAGGAATTGATAAATTATTAGAAGCAATTCTATTATTAACAGAAATGTTAGAATTAAAAGCTAACCCGGATCGATTAGCTAATGGAATTACAATCGAAGCTAGTAAAGATAAGTTTGAAGGGCCAGTAGCTGATTTATTAGTACAAAGTGGAACGCTTGCAGTAAACGATTACATCCTAGTTGGGGACCATTACGGAAAGGTTAAAAAAATGGTTGACTACAACCGTAAAAATATTAAAGTTGCATTACCTTCTACCCCTGTAAGAATTAGTGGATTAAACGGAATTCCAAAATCTGGTGATAAATGAATTGTGACAAAAGACGAAAAGTTATTAAAAGAATTAAGTACTAAAAGACAGTTAAGTACCAAACAAAAACTTTTATATAACTTTGCCGATAAATCAGCACTAAATGATAAAGAATTCAAAGAAGTTAATATTGTTTTAAAAGCTGATAAAAACGGATCTTTAGAAGCATTAAAAGTTGTGTTGGGTTCAATTAATGTAACCGGGGCAAAACTTAATTTAATAAGAGCTGCTGTTGGGAATATTAACGAATCTGAAGTTGATTTGGCCAGAGCATCAAAATCACTTATTTATTCTTTTAATTTAAAAACATCGAATAAAGTTTTAGATTATGCTATCAGCATGGGTGTCAAAATTAAAAACTTTGAAATAATTTATCATATGAAAGAAGAAATTGAAAAATTATTAAAGGGAATTTTGGACCCAGTATATATTAAAAAAGAAATTGGGGTTGTCGAAGTAAGACAGTTATGACAACACTCTTCAGTTGGGACAATTGCTGGATCTCGTGTAATTTCAGGCGAAATTAAAAGAAATGCATTTGTAAGAATTAAACGTGATAATAAAGAAATTGCTAGTGAATTAAAAATCAGTTCTTTAAGACACGGAAAAGAAACGATTACCTCTGCAAACGCTGGTAAAGAATGTGGTTTCACATTAGAAAACTTTAATGATTTAAAAGAAAAAGACATCATTGAAGTTTATGAAATTGTGGAGGAAAACAATGGGTAATGATATTAAATTAAAGCGCTATGAATCTCTAATTGCTGATTTAATTTCTAATGCAATTACAAAAGAAATTTATGATCCATTAATTCAGTTAGCAACAGTACACTATGTTACTTTGACCAAAGACAAAAGTATTGCAAAAGTATATATAAGTTGTTATGATAAAACAATGATTAATAAAATCCTTAAAAAGATCAATGGTGCTGCAGGATTTTTTCGAACAATACTAGCTAAAAATTTAGATTTAAGAAAAGCACCAGCTGTTGTTTTTTTCAATGATGAAACAATTGATCGATTTGATGAAATTGATGCACTACTTGATCAAATTAGAGGAAGTGAATAATTATGTTTAAAAATAAGAAAAACAAAAAAGCAAAAAACGAACAAGATTTAGCACCAGCTACTTCTGTTTTTGAAAGCGATGATTATAAAAATATTGAAGCTTCAAAAACTGATATTGCACCAACTAATGAAATAAATAATCCTGCATCTGCTAAAAAAGATCCAAACGAAATCTTTTTCGAGAAGTTTGAAAAATCAAAAAAAGATTTTATCAAAGAAAAACGGCGTGAAAAAGGTGAAGCTAAAAAAATGCTATCAGCCCGGGCACGTGTCTTGAGTTTTGAAAGTAAATTAAGGGATGACACTTACTTTAAAAATTTCTGAATAATTGCAGCAATCGTTACTGTACTAATGCTAGCTTATGTTTGTGTTGTAGAAGCATTTTTAGGACCACATTTTAGTGATGCTAGTAATACAACAAATTGAATTCCAGCAGTTACGATATATGCAGGACTTACAAAAACTTCAATTATCTTTTCGGGATTTGTGATTTGCTTAATTCCATTGCCTTACATATTCTTATTATCAGCTTGGTTTATTGGGGTTAATAACGTGCATCGGAGTAAAACATTTATTATTGCTTTAATTACCATTTTGGCAATTTCACTTCTTCTAATCATATTTATAATCCCTTTCTCTTCATTTATCTTTAACCAAATTTTGGTATTTAGACCCCTTTCTTAAAAGGGTTTGATAAAGTAAATTAATATGCAATTTCGATTGCATATTTTTTATTTTCACATTTCTATTACTTAATAAATAATTAATGTAATTAATTGATATAATTGATTTGTGCATTTTCACCAAATGCACTCTTTGCCTATCTGTAATAGGCTTTAATCCATGAAGAGGAGTATTTAAAAATATGCCAAAATATGAAATTATGATGGTAGTTGATGGGACCATTAAAGAGAGTGATGCTTCTAAAATTGTTAATGATTTTAAAACTATTTTGAAAGATGCAAAAGACTTTAAAGTTGATAATTGAGGTTTAGTAAAAACAAAAGAAGCCAAAGATAAAGAAAATTTAAAAATCTCAAAAGATGGTTTAATTGACTTAGCATATCCTATCAAAAAGAAAAATAAAGCATATTATTTTATTTTAAATTTTTATACAGAAAATACAGAATCAATTAAAGAATTTAGACGTGTTGTTTTATTAAAAAACCAAGTTTTAAGACACTTGATTATTAATCTTGAAAAAGATTATGGTTACAAAGCCAAAGTTAATCCTAAAAAAGTGATGAAATCTAACTTTAGAAGCGAAAGATACAAGAGAATTAAGGAACAAACTTTAGCAGAGCAAGAACGTATTAGAAAAGAAAGAGAAAAAGATACAACTCCTGTTAAATTAACAGATATTTAAAATTAAAAGGGTAATTTATGAATAAAGTATTTATGGTTGGTAGATTAGCTCAGGATCCACAACAATTTGTTACACAAAATGGGATTAAGCAATCTCGAATTTCTATTGCATCTAGTGATAACTGGAATCGCAAAGAAACTTATTTCTTCCCTTGTGTTGCATGACAAACAACTGCAGATTTTATTAACACATATTTGCATAAAGGGGATTTAGTTGCAGTTGATGGTAAACTGATCCGAAGAAGTTATATTTCAAAAGAGGGAAAAACAGTTTATGTGATTGAAGTTGTAATAGAATCAATTAAACCTTTATCTTCTTTCGCTTCTAGAAACGAAAACCGAATCGATATGTCTTCATCAATTGATAAAGACTATAATGCTTATAAAACTAATGTTTCAACAAATTATAGCAATCAAGAATCTTTAGATAACCAATTCCAGAAAAAAGAAAATTTATCTGAAACAAAACCAAATGTTGATGATCAAAACTTTGTTAATCTAGATAATGATAGTTTTAATGATGACCCATTTGCTTTTGATAGTAATGATAAAAATGATGGTAATTTAGTTGATTTAGAATGATTTAATGAATTTAAAGAATAATAAATAGAGTAATGAAAGAAATAATATATGGAAAAAACAAAAAGTAAAAAAGTAACTGCTGCTAAAAAAACAACAGCAACCAAAAAAACTGTTACTAAAGCAAAAGCTGAAACAAGCACAGCTAAAAAAAAGGAAACTAAAAAAACTACTACTGCAGCTAAAAAAGAAACAGCTGCTAGCAAAAAAGTTGCAACAACTAGTAAAGCAAAAGCCGCTACAACTACATCAGTTGCTAAAAAAGCTGCTGTAAAAGATGCTAAAGCAAAAACTACTGTTAAAAAAGAAGTTAAGAAAACTGAAGTTAAAAAAGCAGTTGTTAAAACTGCAACAAAACCAGTAGAGACAAAAGCTAAAAAAGAAACTGAAACTAAGAAAACAACAACGACTTCTGCTACTAAAACTAAGGTTACAACTAAAAAAGTTGATGAAAAACCAAAACTAGTAGAAACTAAAGCAGTTGTTAAAAGCACTGCTAAACCTAAAGCTGAAGTTCTTGAAAGCAAAGAAACAACTACTGTTGCAACTACTGAAGCTGATAACAAACCTAAAAGATTTTTTAGAGAAAACAGATATACTAATGCCAATGGCGAACAACGTACATTTGCAAGATTTAACAAAGGATTCCCAAACAAGTACGGTAAAAGAAAAAGATTTTGCAAGCTTTGTGCTAAGGGAATTGAACACGTTGACTACAAAGATGTTGATTTACTAAAGAAGTATTTAACATACAATTACAAAATTGCATCTCGTAAGGTTACAAGTTCTTGCTTGAAACACCAAATTCGAGTTTCTAATGCTATTAAACGTGCCAGAATTGTGGCATTAATTCCGTTTACTGAAGCAGAATAAATTTTTTAAATAGTTAAAAACAAAATGGATTTAAGTTTTTAAATCCATTTTTATTTTTTTGGTTTTTATAATATTAAAAAGTTTTAAAATTAATGGGTTATTTATTAAATCTAAGGAATTAATATGGAAAAAAATGAAATATTAAAATATTGTCAGCTATTTGACCATACAAAATTAAGTGCTAATGCAACATTTGTTGATATTGAAAAATTATGTCAAGAAGCAATTGATAACAATTTTTATTCAGTTTGTGTTAATCCTTTTTATGTAGATTATGCTGTACAAACACTTAAAAACACTAATGTAAAAGTATGTGCTGTAATTGGATTCCCACTTGGGCAAAACACAATTGAAACTAAAGTTTATGAAGCTCACCAATGTATATTAAATGGTGCAAATGAAATTGATATGGTAATTAATATTGCCCAATTACAAAAACAAGAAATCCAATATTGTGTACAAGAAATTAATGCAATTAAAGCGGTTTGTGGGCAAAATATTTTAAAAGTAATTGTAGAAACTTGTTTACTATCAACTTTTGAAAAAAAATTAGCTGCAAAAATTGTATTAAATTCAAATGCTGATTTTATTAAAACATCAACTGGTTTCTCCACTGCAGGCGCTACTTTTGAAGATATTCAAATTTTTAAAGAAGTAGTTGGGGATAAAAAACTAATAAAGGCTGCTGGGGGAATCAAAACTGCTTCTGATTTAATTAAAATGGTGGAGTTAGGTGCTAATCGAATTGGAACTTCAAAAGGAGTAGAATTGGTTAAGCAACTTCTAGAAATTTAATTAATAAAATTATTTATATATGAACCTTTTAGTTTTAGTAATGCAAGATTTCCAAGACTTAGAAATAGTTGGTGTTACATCTATTTTTAAAAAAAGTAATATGTTTAATAACATCACATTTTATTCACCACAAAATTTAAACAAGGTTTGTGGACAATTTCAAATTGCTACCATTGAGTGTGAAACAAAAATTGATTTATCACAATATGATGCAATTTATGTACCAGGTGGTAAAGGTGCGACAATTTTAAGATCTAATAATATTGGAATTCAGACAATTAAACATTTTTTTGATTTTAATAAATGAGTGCTAGCAATTTGCGATGCACCCAATGCAATTGATGAATCAAATCTATTAAAAGATGATTATCAATATATTTCTTGAGCTAATTGTTTAAGCAATAATCAAAAAAGAATTAAAGACCAAAATACTAATTTGTTTTGATCTCATAAATTTATTACAGGACGCTCTAGTGTGCAAACGATTCAATTTGCACTTTATTGCTTACATATCATTTTTAAAAATGCTGGATTTAATTGAAAAGAGTTTTTAAAAGACTTGAGCGGAAGGTTTTAATTAATTGAATTATGGTTTTAAATAAAAAAAATCTTAAGAGATTAATTGTTGTTTTTTGCATAAGTTTTCTTTTATTATCTTTTTTAATTGCAATCATTGTGGGATTCAATTATCAAATTAGTTTTCTATACTCTTATTTAATAAATTCGGGATTTATTATCTTGATGGTATTGATTATCACCATTTGTGAAAACAAGATTGTTAACCATTTTTTAGAAGAAAAACAAGAGTTATTTCTCAAAAAGAGTTATCTTATTTTTTTGTGGAAAATAAAGTATTTACCAGTTCTGTTATTGTTAATTTGTACAATGGTTTTAACTACCCAAAAAATGTGATACATAAATACATATGGTTTAATATATAGTGCTATAATTATGGTTATATTTTTACTAGCTTCTGAAATATTCCGTCTTAGTTTATTAAGACTTTCTAGCAAAAATATAGAAAGAGAGGTAAATGATGAAGTTGCTACATAATGCTGATTTTTTAGTTACTAGAACTAATAATTTAGCTGCAAGTGCTTTTGCAGCTTGGAATCCGTTGCAATATACTAGTGAAATTACATCTATTGTTTTAATTACTCTCATTATTGCTGGGATTGCAATTTATTACCATTCTGCGATTAAAAAACTTAACCCGAAAGAGCCACCAAAAGGTTTTGCGTTTTTAATCTTTTTATTTATATCAACTTTTAAATCACTCACGATTGATGTAATGGGGAAAGAGTTTGTAAAACTAACCCCTTACTTTCTAACTTTATTTATTTACATATTTTTATCAAACATTATTTCAGTTATTGGGTTCGCCAATCCAACGCAATTAACTACAGTTACTTTTGAATTGGGTTTAAACACGGTAATTGGATCTGTAATTTTGGGAATAAAATACCAGAAATGGAGTTATTTAAACCGTTTTGTTTTTAAGTTTTATATCCATAATAAAAAGACTAAGAAAAGATATATTATTCCATATTGTTTTAATCCGATGGGGGTAGTTGATATCATCACGCCATGGATTTCAATATCATTGCGTTTGTGAGCTAATATAACAGCAGGGTCAATAATTCTTGGATTGTTTTATTCAATCCCAATGGCTTTGTTTAGTGACAACCCAGTTTATAACACACCAGGGCCTGAAATTATTTTGTTTTCGTTTTTTGCAATTCCACTCCATTTGTTTTTAGATTGGTTAGTTGGTTTTATTCAAAGTTTTGTATTTGTGATTCTAACAATGTGTTATTGAAATACAGCAACTGAAATTGAAGATGAATATTATGCTGAAAAATTGAAACGAAAAAAAGAATTAAAAGCATTAAAAAAAGCCAATTTGATTTCATCAAATTCAAGTGTTGATTTGGTTAATGTTGGGAATTTAGAATAAATAAAAATTAAATAAATATTAAAAAATAAAAAAAGTATTAATATTAAATGGATTTAAAAACATTTTATTTAAATTCATTCAAATTTCATTAAGGAGAAATTATGATAACTGATAAAGCATTTCAATTATTAGCTGCAGGTTTAGCAATGTTTGCTGTATTCGGAATTGGAATTGGGCAAGGGATAAATGCTGCTAAAGCAGTGGAAGCAATTGGGAGAAACCCAGAAGCAGTTTCTAAAATTAGAAGTCAATTTATTTTGTCTGCTGCAATTACTGAAACTGGGGCATTATATTGTTTATTAGTTGCCTTTTTATTAATTTTTGTTGGTTAATAAAATTTATTAGGAGTAATTGTTTATGGAACACTTACAGATAATTTTTAATGATGGAACTTTAGTTCCAAGTGAATCCAGTGTTGTTAACCAAATTTTTCCAAACCTTTATGTTTTTATTTCACACATCATTTCTTTATTTTTAGTTTTCTTACTATTATTTCGTTTAGCTTGAAAACCAACCGAAGCTTATTTGCGAAACCGTACTGAAGAAATTCAAAAAATGGTGAAGGAAGCTGAATTAAAAGCACAAGAGAGTGAGAAAAGTTTGCAGTTAGCTAATGCAAAACTAATGGATTCAAAACTTACAGCGGCCAAAATCATCGAAACCGCGGAACTCGATGCTGAGAATAAAAAGAAAAAGATTGTTCAAGAGGCGCAAAATAAAGCCAACATTATTGAAAAAGAAAGTTTTGCTAAAATTCGTAAACAAGAGTTGGAACTAGAATCAAGAAAAAACTTAGAAGTTTCTAAATTAGCTTTAGAAACTGCAGAAACTTTTTTATTAAAAAAAATTGATGATGAAGAAAATAAAAAAATCATTGATGACATTGTTGCTGATTTAACAAAGAAATTTGAAAAAAATAAACCACAACAATAATTTATAAAATGGTGCAATTATGGAAGAAAAAAATAATATTGATCATTATGCTAAAGCTTTGTTTTCAATTTGAAATGAATTTGATGAACAAAATAAAATTCAATTCACTAATTGAATTAAAGAAGTTTATTTTTCGATTAAAAACAACTTTGCATACATCTCAATTATTTCTTCTAACATTTTAACTAAAAAAGAAAAGAAAACTTTAATTCAAAGTTCTTTTGGTGAAATGAATTTAAATAAAAAAAATCTTCCCCAAATTTATCTTTATAATTTTTTGTTTGTTTTGATTGATAATGATTTTTTCGCCAAAATTTTAGAAATCATTATTTGTTTTTTTGAAAAGTTAGATGACTTCCAAAACTTTACATTCTTAAGAATTTATTCACCTTTTGAAATTGACAAAGAGATCTTAAAAAAAATTGAGGGTTTTTTTGTAATTAAAACTGGTAAAAAAATTCGCTATGAAAACATCATTGACCGCAATCTAATTGGTGGAATGAAAATTGCTTTTGGAAATGAAGTATATGATTATTCAATTAAGGGTAAAATCAACCAAATTAAATGAAATATTGAAAATTTTGACCGTTTATATCAAAAGGAGCATTAGGTTATGGCAATCAATTTAGATAAATTTTCAAATGTAATTAAAAACCAAATTAAAGAGTACCAAAACAAAGCCTTATATTCTGAAATTGGTAAGGTTATTAATGTGGGGGACGGAATTGTCCAAGCTAGTGGATTATCAAATGTTATGCTTAATGAGCTAGTTTTATTTGAAAATGGTTCATTTGGGATGGCATTTAACTTAGAAGCTTCAACTTGTGGGATTGTAATGCTTGGAAAGTTTGACGATATTAAAGAAGGTAGTATTGTTAAAAGAACTAAGAATGTAGTTAGTGTTCCTGTAGGGGATGGATTATTAGGACGTGTTGTTGACGCGCTTGGAAGCCCAGTGGATGGTGAAGGCGAGATCAAAGCTGATAAAAGAATGCCAGTTGAAAAAATTGCACCTGGTGTAATGGATCGAGCAACTGTTAATGAAGCACTAGAGACTGGTACATTAGCAGTTGATGCAATGTTTCCTATTGGTAAAGGACAAAGAGAATTAATTATTGGGGATAAACAAACTGGGAAAACTACAGTTGCAATTGATGCAATTATTAACCAAAAAGGTAAAAATGTTAAATGTGTTTATGTTTTTATTGGTCAAAAAAATTCAACAATTGTCCAATTTTTAAAAACCCTTGAAGAATATGGGGCAATGGAATACACAACTATTGTGTCTTCTGGTGCATCTGATTTACCAGCTTTGAGTTATTTAGCACCATTTACTGGAATTACAATTGCCGAAGAGTGAATGGCTAAAGGTGAAAATGTTTTAATTGTGTATGATGATTTATCAAAGCACGCGATTGCTTATCGTACTTTATCACTTTTATTAAGACGACCACCTGGTAGAGAAGCATATCCTGGAGATATATTTTATTTACACTCAAGATTGCTAGAAAGAAGTGGTAAGGTTAATAAAGAAAATGGGGGCGGTTCAATTACTGCACTTCCAATTATTGAAACAGAAGCAGGAGACATTTCGGCTTATATTCCAACAAATGTAATTTCGATAACTGACGGACAACTATTTATGTTGACCAATCTTTTCAATTCTGGTCAAAGACCAGCAATTGATGCGGGGCTAAGTGTTTCACGGGTTGGAAGTGCTGCCCAAATTAAAGCAATTAAAAAAACATCAGGATCTTTAAAATTGGAGTTAGCGCAATATCGTGAATTAGATGCTTTCTCCCAATTTGGAAGCGACTTGGATAAAGAGACTAAAGAAGTTTTGGATCACGGTAGAAAAGTGATGATTTTAATTAAGCAAGATAAAAACTCACCACTTTCACAACCAGAAGAAGCAATTATTTTATTAGCTATTAAAGAAAAATACATTAAATGAATTCCAAGCGAAAACATTGAAGTTTTTAAAATGCGAATGCTTAAAAAATTCAATGATGAAAAAACAATCTTAAATGAAATTAATGAAACTAAAGATATTTCTGATGAATTAATGAGCAAAATCAAAAATATTTTTAATGATTTAATTGCTGAATTTATAAAAACAATTCCAAATTACAATTTGGAATTTAAAGGTTTATAGGTAAAAAGATATGGCATCTTTAAATGAAATTAAAAAAAGAATTAAAACAGTAGAGGTAACTTCTAAAATTACCAATGCAATGAAATTAGTTGCAACTAGTAAGTTGAAGCAACAAAAGAATTTCTTTGCTAATCAATCTATATATGTGCAAAAATTTTATGATCTTTTTACTTTAATTAATAAAAAATGTGAATTTGCGAATTCACAACTTAATAAAGATGCTAATGGAAAAACAATTTGGTTTATCATTTTTTCCACCCTTGGTTTATGTGGTAGTTTCAATTTAAATCTTGTTAAAAAATTAATTAGTGAAATTAAGAATGAAAAGGATGAACTTTGGTTATTTGGAAGACGTGGAGCATCACTTCTAAAATCAAAGAATGTTAATAATGAAATTACTTTTTCATTAGATGTAGAAGATAAAGAAATTAACTTTTTTCTGTGCCAATTTCTAGCTGAAAAACTTTATAAAATTTATTTAGAGCAAAGTGATGTTAAAGAAATTAATATCATCTACACTAAGTTTATTAATTCACTAAACTTTGAACCCCAAGTATTTAATTTTTTACCAATTGACAATCAATTAAAAAACCGGGAATTAAGTGATATTCAAAAGCAAACTGATTATATGTTTGAACCCAATGCAGAAGTTTTATATAACAGTTTAATGGTCGAATATTTAGCAACTTCTTTGCACGGAGCAATTGTTGAATCCAAGGTTTGCGAAAACGCATCACGCAGAAATGCAATGGATTCAGCAACTAAAAACGCAAATACATTAATTAGTAATTATAAATTAGAGTATAACCGGAAACGGCAAGCTGATATTACCCAACAAATTACAGAAATTGTTTCTGGATCTAATCTAGGAGGTGAGTAAAATGAATGACATTAAAAATAATCCGTCTGCAAAAGAAATTGAAATCAAACAAGCTAAAAGTGATTTCAATAAGAAACTTGAAAAATTTTTAAACCGAGCAAGGTTGATTAATATAAAACCCAGTGGACAAGTTAAAGTTAATCAAGAAACAATTGATAAAAACCAATTGTTTAAAAATGATGCAAAAAGCTTTGATATTGAACCATTGTTAATTAAAAATAAAAAAATAGAAGAAGCAGATGATAAAGAACCTTTTACTGATTTTGTTGACCACCTTCCAGAATATACAAACCAATTTTTGGCACCTGATTTTAAACAATCATTATTTAACAAATACCAAAATTGAAAAAAACCAAAGCCCGAAGCAGAAGAAGTTAAACCAGCAAAAGATGATAAACTTTTAGAGTTTGATGAATTTGAATTACTAAACCAATTGGAAGATAGCAATTTAAAAAATGTAATTGTAAAACCAAGTGATAAACAAAATTTAACTGATTTTGACTTTGATGAATTTGAAAATGAAACACAAGTTTATTATGGGGATAATGATATTGGTTTAATTGATGATAAAACACTAGAAGATAATAATGGTGATTTTGATCCTTTTGAAGTATTTGTAGATGATAATGTTGATGAAGTAAACGAAGTAGATGATTCATCAATTGAAGCAGAAATTGAAGATGACACAAATACTTTATTTGATAATTCTGCATTAGATGCAATTAATGATAAATTTAGTCAAAACTTCAAACTAAATTCCAAAGAAGAAGAAGATGCTAATATGCAAAAAGAAGATAAACAAAAAAATAGTGCAGCAAAAATTAAAAATGTATTAAATGCATTAGAAGTTGAAACTGAAACTGATGATTTAGATGATGAAATATCATTTTTTAACAGTGATAAAAGTTCTTCAATTGGTTTAATAAAATCTGCTGTAGAACCGGTTATTCCTTTTCAAGATGAAGAAACTCCACAACAACAAAATGTTGTAACAAATCCAGTATTGGAAAAAACAATCTTAACTGAATCTAACAAAATTGATGTTGAAGAAGAAAGAGAAGATTTAAAAAAAATAAGTCATTTAAGTGATTCTGAAAAAGGTTCAATTTACCAAATTTTTGGACCAGTAGTGGATGTTAAATTCCCGGAAAACAATATGCCCAATATTAATGATTGTTTAATTGTTAAAAACGGCAATAAAAAAATTGTTTTAGAAGTTGCGTTATTAGAGGGAGATGATGTTGCAAGATGTATTGCAATGGGGTCTACTGAAGGGTTGTATCGAGGGCTTGAAGTTATTAATACTAATAAACCAATTATGGCACCAGTTGGTAAAGGAATATTAGGGAGAATGTTTAATGTAATTGGAGAACCAATTGACAATAAACCAATGCCAGAAGATATTTCTTATTTACCAATTCACCGCGCACCACCTTCATTTGATGAGCAATCTAATAAAACTGAAATTTTTGAAACTGGAATCAAAGTAATCGATTTGTTAGTCCCATATGTAAAAGGGGGTAAGATTGGATTATTTGGTGGTGCAGGGGTTGGTAAAACCGTACTTGTTCAAGAATTAATTCACAATATTGCAACAGGGCATGGTGGGTTGTCAATTTTTGCAGGTGTGGGCGAAAGAACCCGTGAAGGAAATGATTTATATTATGAAATGGTAGAAGGTGGGGTTATTAACCAAACAGCATTAGTATTTGGTCAAATGAACGAACCACCAGGGGCTAGAATGCGAGTTGCACTAACTGCACTTTCAATGGCTGAATATTTCCGTGATACTAATAACCAAGATGTGCTTGTCTTTATTGATAACATCTTCCGATTTTCACAAGCAGGATCTGAAGTTTCTGCATTATTAGGTAGAATCCCATCAGCTGTGGGATACCAACCTACATTAGCTTATGAAATGGGACAATTGCAAGAAAGAATTACCTCTACTAAAAGTGGGTCAATTACATCTGTACAAGCAGTATATGTACCAGCTGATGACTTAACTGACCCAGCCCCATCTACTACTTTTGCTCACTTGGATGCAAAAACAGTATTGGACCGTAAAATTGCATCACTTGGAATTTATCCGGCAATTAACCCACTTGAATCAAATTCAAGAATGCTAGACCCTTCAATTGTGGGAATTGAACACTACAAAGTTGCTAGAAGTGTGCAATCAGTGTTACAAAAATTTGAAGAGTTACAAGATATTATTGCAATTTTAGGAATTGATGAATTATCAGAAGAAGATAAATTAATTGTTTCTAGGGCGAGAAAAATTCGGAACTTTTTATCACAACCTTTCTTTGTTGCGGAAAAGTTCTCGGGGAAAGACGGAAAATATGTTTCAACATCAGATACCATTAAAGGGTTTTCTGAAATCATTGAAGGTAAATGTGATGAAATTCCAGAACAATACTTCTTATATGTTGGGACAATTGATGAAGTTTACAAAAACTACCGTGGATCTGCAAACCAAGTGGAATTAGAGCAACAAAAAGCAGTTAATACTCAAACTAATAATTCTGATTCTCAAAATAAAACTGTATTAACACAATAGAAAAGCAATTCTAATATTTTAATTTATGAACACTAACACTAATTTAAAATTCAATATTGTAACACCTAAAAAGATGTTTTATAGTGATTATGTTAAACAAGTTTCATTTACTGATAATTTTGGTGATGTTGTAATTTTAAACCATCACGCACCTTTGATCGGTAAAATTGAAAGATGTATTGTTGAAGTACTTGATTATAACAATGAATGCCATTCTTTTATTGTCGATGAAGGGGCTTTTGTAGTAGCTAATTGTGAATTAAATTTTCTAGTTGGTTTTTGCATCGAAAATAAAGCAGAAGAATGAGAAAAACTAAATGATGAAAGAAATAAAACAATTGATATTTTAAACAAGAAGAATTCTAATAATTGGGAATTCAAGTTTGATAAAATGTTAGTTAAAAAAATTGTTGAACTTGAGAAAAAGAAGTAAGCAATAAAAAACAGATCTGATAGAGATCTGTTTTTTAGTTCACACCTTATTATTTGAATTATTACTTATACTTCAATTTTTAAATACCTTAACCGCACTACAATGCGACTAACTTCCAAAATATGTTTAAGCTCGTGAATAAAGTACATCATTTCAATCGGTACATCGTTTTCATTATTTAATTTTGCAACTGGTTTATTTCATCCATCAAATTTAGTATATAAAGGTAATACTTTATCAACTTGAGAAATATTTGGGATTGATTTTGTTCTCATAAAGTTAAAACCATATTCACTACATACTTTAATTTCTTCAAAATGACTTAATCACTCAATGTTTTCCAAAAAGATTTCACTAATGTTTTGACTCTTAATTTTTGTCTTTGTTTTAACAAGATCAAGTCATCCAAAATTGCTATGGTTTTGCAAAACATATTGGGGAAGTAGCTTTTTTTCTTGATTACTTAAATTTGCTATTAAATTGTTGTCGGTGTCAATACAAGAAACAATTCCGTTTCTTTTCATATTTTTGATTTCTGGATGAAAATCATTTTTAGAATTAAGAACATTACAAACAACATTAAATTTTTTAGCAATGTGCTCAATAAAAATAGAGGATGAAGGAATTAAGTTGTTTTTGATTAGTTTATAAAACTTAAGCATTTTTTGATATTCTTGTTGGACATTAAATTCGATACCATCAAAAATTTTAGAAAAAGTGTTTTTTGTGTATAAAGAATTTTCTAAAATTTTTAATAAATATTCTTGTTTTTCAAAGTATTTAAATTTAATTCCAGTTTGTAGTGGAATGTCTGATTCTACAACTCAATTTGAATTGTTTTCACCAATGATTTCTAGTGTATTCAAAAGTTTTGAATACTCTTGATGAAATCACATTTTAAGATATGCTTCTTTTGAAATGAATAAGTATTTTTGATTTTCAATTGAAGCTAAATTTTTAAAAATGATTACGATTTTTTCAAAACTAACAATTGCATTATCATCAATTACAACTTTACGATTATTGTTTAGTAAGTTAATTATTTCACTAATATTAATTTTTGATAAATCACTAATTATGAAGAAGTTTTCAAATCCTTTAGCATCATTTAGTGGAAATTTTTTGATGTCTTCGCTGTTAATTTTATAAAAAATTTTGTTATATGCCATGATTTAAACCCATAATTAAATTATATTTAATCTAAAATTTATAATCAATTCACACAATTGGGATCAAAGCTTAATTGGCAAGAAAATAGAGTTTTATAATTTAAATTTTTGATTCTTTAGTGCTTGCTTCACACTAAAAATTTAAATTTTGTCACTATTTTTAGACTTTTTTAACACTTAAATATAAAATGGTAAAGTTTGATTTTTTTATCTTATTTAGACTTTATTAACTTGTGATATATAATAGATTAGTATCTAAATTACTAAATTAACTATTTTGTTAGGAGATATTATGAAAAAAACAGGACATATGGAAATGCATGATGTTGCTTTCAACTGTGCAGCATGTAACTCTTCTTTTAAAATTAAATCAACTTTAAAAAGCAAGGAAATGTCAATTGATGTTTGCAGTTCTTGTCATCCTTTCTATATTGGTGCATCAATTGGGCAACAAGCAAAAGGAAGAGCAGAAAAATTCAATAAGAAAATTAATGTAAGCCAAGAAAAAACAAAAACAACTAAAACAAATGATAAAAAAGATAACAAAAAAGTTATTCATTCTTTAAACAGTTTATAAATTTTTAATTTTATGAAAATAACACACTTCAATTTTTAAGCTGTGTTATTTTTTTTTTTTTATTCTATTAAACAACAATAGTGATAAGGAAAAAACTATGGTCTATGATAAAAATTTGTATGATGCAGTAAACGCAATTGTAGTAAAGTATGAAGAATTAAATAACCAATTAAGTGAAATTGGTGATGATTTTAAAAAAGCGGCTGAAATTAATAAATTATTAAAGGACATCCAACCAATTGTAGATAAATTTAAAGTTTATGATTTTGAGCTTAAAAACATTGCAGCTGCTGAAAAAATTTTAAGTACTGAAAAAGATGAAGCATTAATTGAGTTGGCACAAATGGAATTAGATGATAAAAAATCACTAATTCCTGTTTTTGAGCACGAATTAAAAATCTTGTTGTTACCAAAAGATGAAAATGATAAGAAAAATGTAATTATTGAAATGCGACCAGCTGCTGGGGGGGATGAATCAACTATTTTTGTTGCAAATCTTTTTTCAGCCTATAAAAGATATTGTGATGCAATGAACTGAAGAATTAAGATTTTAGATTTGCAAGAATCTACTGTAGGTTATGGATTTATCTCATTTATGGTAGAGGGTGAAAATGTGTATGCGAAATTAAAGTTCGAATCTGGGGTGCACCGGGTGCAAAGAGTCCCAGCTACTGAAACTAAAGGAAGAGTACACACTTCGACAATTACTGTTGCTGTATTACCTGAGATTGAAGATATTGAGTTAGTAATTAATAATAGTGATTTAAAAATTGATACTTACCGAGCTTCAGGTGCTGGAGGTCAACACATTAATAAAACTGAATCTGCTGTAAGGATTACCCACATCCCGACAGGGATTTTTGTAGCTTGTCAAGAAGGTAAATCGCAAATTGAAAACCGGGAAACTGCAATGAAAATGTTACGTTCAAAACTTTGGGAAATTAAACAAGAAGAACAACAAAAAAATATCTCTAATATGCGTAAAGGACAAGTTGGAACAGGGGAACGTGCTGAAAAAATAAGAACTTATAATTACCCCCAAAACCGGGTTACAGATCACCGTATTAATTTAACTTTAAATAAATTAGATTCAATAATGCTTGGTAATTTAGGTGAGATTATTGATGCTTTAATCTCAAATGATGAAGCGTTAAAAATGCAAGAAAGTAAATTTTAATTAATGACTTTTGAAAAATTGTTAAAAACCTTAAATCCACTAAATGATGGATATACTAAAGGAGTTTTAAAAGAATTAATTTTATTTAATTCAAAAATCATTAAAAACAGTAGTGACATTTTTTTTGAAAAAGACTCAGAAATTGATTTTGATTACCAAAAAATTAATAAGCAATTAAACAAGGTTTTAATTAAAAACATTCCCGTAGCTTATATTACCCATTCTTATTCATTTTTTGGATTAGATTTTTATATTAATAAAGGTGTATTTATACCGCGTCAAGAAACTGAATTTATTTTAGATTGAGTCTTAAATCAAAAACATTTACAAGATAAAAAATACATTTTGGATTTATGTAGTGGTAGTGGTGTTTTAGCTAATACAATCGCTTATATTAAACAAAAAAAAGATGTAGCTGTGATTGGTGTTGAAAAATATTTAAAACCATATTTGGTTGCTAAAAAAAACCAAAAAAGATTGCAATTAAAAACTAAATTCATTCATTGCGATATGTTTAAATTGAATAAAACTCATTATCAAAAATGTGATTTTATCATCTGTAACCCTCCCTATATTGCATATGGTGATAAATTTGTTGATGATTCAACAAAAAAAGAACCCAAAAATGCATTATATAGCGGGGTTAAAGGCACTGAATTTTATGAACGGTTTTTAGTTGAAATTTATCCAATTTTAAGTGATGGTGTAAAAATTGTCTTTGAAATTGGGTTTAATCAAAAAGAAATGCTTGAAACTTTTTTAAACAAAAATAATTTTAGAAATTATAGTTTTTTAAAAGATATGAACCAAAATTATCGAATCTTATTTATGGAGAAAACAAATGGATCCGCAAAATAAAAACGGTTTTTACAAAGTTTACAAAAAAGATTTATCATTTGTTGACATCATCGCAAGAGAACTTAAAAATAATAAAGCATTAATTGTAAATACTGATACAGTTGCTGGAATTTTAAGTTTAAACAAAGATTTAATTTACCAAATTAAAGCTCGTGATTTAAATAAGAAATTAATTAAATTTGTATGTGATATTAACCAAATTAATAACGCAAACGCATTGTTTAAAAATTTAGCAAAAGCTTTTTGACCTGGAAAACTAACATTAGTTTTCCAACAAGAATCTTATCGAATGCCAAATGATTTATTTATTTTGGAATTAGTTAAAAAAACAGGTCCTTTGTATTCTTCAAGTGCTAATATTAGTGGACTAGACCCGATCCAAAACATAAATGATGCTATAAAATACTTTAGTGATTTTGAAAAAGAAATTATTTTTATTGATAGTGATTATACTAATAGTGGAATAGCATCAACTATTTTTGATATCGATAACCAAAAGACATTAAGAAAAGGAGAAATTAAAGATGAGCAACTTCAACAATTTTGTGGGAAATAAAATCATTGTATACATTGGATGTGATCATGGTGGTTATGAGATGAAAGAGCAACTTTTGTGTAATAAAGAATTAAACACTTTCATTGATTTTCACGATGTTGGTACATATTCACCAAATTCGGTAGATTACCCAGATTATGCAAAAAAAATTGGGGAAATGGTTAACGCTAACCCTGGATCTTATGGGATTGGGATTTGTGGTACTGGAATTGGAATCAGTATTTCATTAAATAAAATAAAAGGAATATATGCTGCTAAGGTGGATAGTGTTAATGAAGCAAAATTAGCTAAAGAGCACAATAACGTTAACACTCTTGCACTATCGGGCAGATTTGTTTCACTTGCTCAAAACGTCGAGATTATTAAGGCTTTTTTTGGTTCAACTTTTGAGGGAGATCGACACAATAAAAGAATTGAAAAAATCAAAAAACTTGAAGATAATAATTAATTTTATTGTTTATTTTTTGACTTTAATTGATTGCTTTAGAAAAACAAAGCAATCAATTTTTGTTTTAAAGTTTTTCGCTAACCTTTAATTGTTATAAAATTATAAGCGGAAGGCAACAATGTTTGCTATTTTCTTAATCTAATAGTGACATTAAAAGGTTAAAAACATATGAACAAAAAAATTTATAATATAAGAATCGCAATTTTATGTTGAACAGATTCAGAAGATATGGATGTAATTATCCCATTTGATATTTGAAAGCGTGCTGGGATAATTGTTGAAACTATTTCGAATGAAAAAAATAAATCAATCTTTCTCCAAAGCGGAACCAAAATATCTTGTACAAACTTAATTCTTGATGTTAATCTATCACAATATAATGCATTTTATTTACCAGGCGGTAAAGGTGCTAAAAGGTTGTTAGAATCAAAAGATAATGAAAAAGCGATTACTAACATTTCTAAATTTGCAATGAATGAAGAAAAAAAATGAATTTTTGCTTCTTCACAGTCTGTCCTTTTATTAAAAGATCTAAATTTATTGGGTGATAAAAAAGTTACTTGTTATCCAGGAGATGAAGAATATGTTGGTAAAAACTTTGTCGATAAAAATGTTGTGTATGATAAAAACTTTGTAACAGTTAGAGCTCCATTTTACACTTTTGAATTTGCTCTATTTGTAGTTGAAAAACTGCTTAACAAACAAATCGCTACAAACGTTGCAAACGATATCTTGTTTTCAAAACACTAAAATTTACAAATATTTTTAGCTTAGTTTATTTATTGATTTTTGTTTTAAAATATATTTAAGTTTTTGAAGTATTTTAAGATGGCTAATATTACAAATCGTCAAAAAGAATTATTAAAACATATTGTAGAGCAATATGTTTTAACTGCTAACCCTGTGGGGAGTAAAGTCATTATTGAAAAATATATGAGAGACATTTCTGCAGCTACTGTGAGAAATGATATGGCAGCTTTAGAGAAATTGGGCTATCTTGAAAAAAACCACACTTCAAGCGGAAGAATCCCATCTGTTTTGGGATACAAATACTATGAAAAAGAATTTTCAAAACCATTTATTGATGATGAAAATTTAAAGATTAAATTACGAAAAGTTTTTTTAAATCGAGCAAATTCGATTGATGTTGTTATTGAAGAGAGTTGTAAAATCATTTCTGAAAGTACACAACTACCAATGATTCGAATTGATGAGAATAAAGAAATTCTTTTAAAACGAGTTGACTTAGTTGAAATAAATAAACACTCAGCAATGATAATTGTGATCACATCTGATGGCAATCTTTCCAAAAACATTATCCAAATTCAAGATGAGGTAATTTTGAAAGATGTTTCAATTTGTATCAGAATTTTTAATGACCGTTTGATTGATTGTCCAATCAAAGATATTCCTGCAAAGATTGAATCAATGAAATCAATTATTAAACAAAAAGTACAGAAGTATGAGTATATTGTCCAAGAATTGATTGAAAGAATTTTTCACATCAAAACAAAAATGAAAAAAACAGTAATGGGTCAATCAACTTTGTTAACTGTGCCTGAGTTTCAGGATAAAGAAAAATTAAAAGAGGTTTTGCAAATTTTAGAAAGCACAAGTATTTGAGAACAAATTGCTTACAAGCAAAGCCAAACCGGATCCCATACACTAATAACTTTTGGGGATGAAGTAAGTCATGATGATATTGTGTTTGCCCAAACTGATATTGAAATTAATGATGAAAATAAAACTAAACTTGTAATGGTTGGTCCAACAAGATTGGATTATTCAAAAATTAAAGGGCTTTTGGATTTTATTAAAAATGAATTTGAAAAAGGACTCAAATAAAATTAAGAAAGTTAGTTTTTTAACTTTCAAAAGATTTTTAAGAAATAAAAGATGATTGTTTGTTTTTAAAAAAAACCAAATTAGTGCGCAAGCGAAAACAATGCTTATTTTTGCACTCCTTTTTTTATTTTTAAAAACAAATAAGAAATTCAAAAAAATAACTACTTTTGAATTTAAGCAATTTTATAAAAAGTTTCATAAATTTGATGGTGCACTATATTCTTGTGATCATTTAATTGCTTTTTTAAATTTAATTTGTGAAAACAAAGAAATAAATAATGAATATTTTAAAGAAGAATTAAATATAACTGAATTTTATGAAAATTTATGTTCTTTTTTTTCTAAATCTTATTTACTAAAATATTCAAATCATAAAAAATTAAAGAAATTTCAAATTGAAGAAAGTGATGTTCAAAATTTTATAATATTGAATCAAAATATGAAATTTATTTTAAATTTCATTAAACTTTCAAATCCGATTTCTTTCAATTTAATTTATTTAAAATTAATGTATTTATCTTAGGTTTTGAAAATGAAAGATAGAAATCATATTTATAACATTCCCAGTTACTTAGATTTTAAGAAGCTAAATTATGAGCAACTTTATTCTCTATCGAAATTAATTCGAAATGAATTAATTAAACTTTCTAAACACAAGAAAATTCATTTATCTAGCAATTTAGGAATTGTTGAGCTTTCTATGGGATTATTATATGAATATGATTCACCAAAGGATGTTATTTTATACGATACGGGACACCAATCATATGTGCATAAGATGCTAACAAACCGAGCACATAAAATGGATTCGATTCGTGATTATAATGGTTTATCTGGTTTTCAAAGTCATAAAGAATCAATTCATGATCTAATATCTTCTGGGCATTCTGGGAGCATATTATCAATTGCTCAAGGATATAGTGAAAACCGAAATAACCCTTCAAACAACACAATAGTAGTTATTGGAGATGCAGCAATTTCAAATGGAGTTTGTTTTGAAGCATTAAATAATATTGGATACAATCAAACACCAATATTAATTGTTATTAATGACAACCAAATGTCAATCTCTAAAAATGTGGGAGCAATCCATAATATCTTAAACCAACTATCAAGTTCTAACCAAACATTAAATTTTACAAATAATCTTTTAAGTTCAAAAAATTTTTTTGAATGAATGGGTTTTAAATACTTCTATTTAAAACAAGGTAATAATTTGAAAAAAGTATTACAAACTTTAAATAAAGTAAAAGAATATTCAAACCAAATGCCTACCATTTTACACATTAATACCATTAAGGGTTTTGGTTTTGAAGATGCTGAAAATGATGTGATTGGTAAATATCATTCCCTTCAAATTAAAAATTTAGAAACAACACTAAACCAAGATAGAAAACAATCTTTTTCTGATACTAAAAAAATTGATTGTAAAAAACCGCAAAATCTATTTAACAATGTTGTTGTTAACTTTTTAGATAAGTTGCTACAGATTGACAATTCAATCAAAATTATCAACCCTGCAATGACATATGCTTCTGGGTTTTTGGAATTTAGTGAAAGAAATGAATTCAATTTTGAAGATGTAGGAATTGCTGAAGAACACGCTGTTAGCAAAGCAGCTGGAATTGCAATTACTAATAGAAAAGTTTTTGTAAATATTTACTCGACTTTTTTACAAAGAGCTTATGACAACATATTACACGATGTTGCCAGACTTAGATTACCAGTTGTCTTTTTGCTAGAAAGTTGTGATTTGTCATACGGAGATGGTGACACCCATCACGGAATTTATGATATTGGTTTTTTAAAATCAATTCCAAATACTATCATTACAGCACCTTCTAATAAATATGAAGTTCAAAAATTAATTAGTTTAGCTTATGAGAATAAGCACAACCCATTTTTTATCAGATATGCAAAAGATGAATGTGTTGATGTTGTACAAAAAAAAGAATTTGGTTTTGGCAGCTGAGTTTATGTCTTAAAAAACATTGAAGCTAAAACCTGTGTAATATCATATGGCAATATGATTAATGAATTAAATCCCATATTGTCCAATCTTAGAATTGATTTGATAAATGCAATTTTTATAACATATTACAATGTGGAGTTTGTAACAAGAATTTTGAGTTTATATAAAAACGTTTTTGTTGTTGAAAAAGTCTTTGATAGCAATTGTTTAGGAGATGATCTTATAAAAATCGCATTCGATAATAAACTAAATTGTAAAATTCAAAAAATAAATATTGCAACTTTTGAAATTGGGTTTGGGGACAAAAAAAGTATTGATAAAAAAATTGGAATTGACATTGATTCAATTACAAAAAAAATCTTGGAAGTTATCTAATCTAATTATATTAATGGTTTTAAATTGTTTGTGATTTAGTGCCATTATTGAAAAAAAAAATATATTTTTTAAAATTTAATATATAGTTATTCAATCACTTAAAGTTAAATACTACAATTCTTCATTCATTGCTATGGTTCAGATGTCAGAAAAAGAAATAAGAATATTTCTTGAAAAATTGGGTTTAAAACTTGAAAATTGGCCAAAATTTTCAAGTTTTTTAAGTATCTATCCATTTGACAGAATCATCAAGGATTATTTTTATATTTTTTTAGACAAAAATACAGATCGGTTTTATGATAATACGACTGATAACGACATTATTAACCTAATTATTTTTGATAAAGAAATAAGTACTAATATATTGAAGTGATTGCTAATTTTTGAAGTTAAATTCAAAAAGGTTGTAATTCAAAAACTAGTAGAAACTATTGATTTACCAACAGATAAATTGTATTTATTTAAAGAATCTGATTTTTTAAATATTTTCCCAAATATTGAAGATAATAATTTAGATGTTAATCGTTTTCGTTATTCTTTGTTTGAACACGTTTCAAATTCTGATTTTTTACAAGAATACAATAGTTTAGAAGATATCCCAATAACTGATTTATCATATTCTTGAACATTAGCAACCACTATCAATTTCTTTAGGGTTTTATCAAATGAAGTAAAGACTGAAATTTTATTGGAATTTCGAGTCCCTAATGAATTAAAAGATTGTTTTCACAAAAGCTTAAATGTTCTTTTAAAAATAAGGAATACAGTTTCACATAACCATATTATTTATAATTTCAAAACTAATTTATACCGTTTGGAATTCAATAAATTACACAAGTTTTTATTGAAGGAAGATAACCAATTAAATCAACCAATAAACTTGAATCAAATTACTGTTTTTGTAGACTATTTACTAAATTTTAAAAACTGTAAATTAGAGTTTGAAGAAAAATTTAAGAGTTTAAAAATATTACCAAAAGCAAAAGAAAACTTAATTAAATTATTTTATGGTTTAAATTACTAAATTTAGTTTAATAAATCATAGTTTTTTCTTTTTTGTTCATTTGATAAAACTTCATATGCTTCATTAATCTTTTTAAATTCTTTATCAGCATTTTTATTTTTATTCATATCAGGGTGTAACTGTTTTGCTTTTGTGCGATAGGCTTTTTTAATTTCAGCAAGTGTTGCAGTTTTTTCAACCCCTAATATTTCATAATAATTTTTACTATCTCTAGTTAAAAGATTGTGATTAATTTTTTGATTTGATTTTTTCCTACTATTTGTTTGTTTTTCAAACTTTGTTTTGTATATAAAGCTTTTGTCCAATTGGTTAATAAAGTTGAATGCTAAAATGGAAATTGTTTGCAAATCGATAGTGATTGTTTTTTGCATTGTGATAAATTTGTTTAAAAACTCTAAAACTTTATCAATTAGTTCTTTGTTTTTATCAATAAAAATTAAAAAATAATCATTCTTATTTTCAATATTAGTTTTTAAATAAATTAAATGATATGTTTTGTTTTCGCTTACAAACTGACAAACTTTTATTTCATTATTTTTATTAGGATTGTGATATTTTTTAAGAAATAACAATGCATTAACAATTCTTTTTTCTAATGAAATTATTTTCTGGTTATATTTATTTTCAAAATAAAGCTCAAGTAGTACTAAATCAATATTATAAAAATTAATAATGTTTTCAATTAATTGGTTGTATTTAGTTTCACTTTTAGCTTCATTAATATGATCAACATCTTTTAAAAAATCATCTTTTAATTGCAAAATCCTATTTTCCTGATTTTTTAAAGTTTCTAAAACATAAAAATTATCATCTCTTGCATAATTTAAATCATTGCTATTTAAATTATTTTCCTTACTTATTTTGCGCTTTTTGATTACAAATTTGTAAAACAAATAAAAAAGTAATACAGCTACAAAAATAATGCAAGAAGCTAATGTAATTATTTCATTTCCGTCCATTGCTATAAACCTTTTTACTAGATTACTTATTTATTTAATTGTCTTGATTTTCACAATCTTTTTGCTTTTGCATTGAAATTAACTTCTTTAAATGTGCTTCCAAATTAGTTGCACCACTTGCTGTAGGAATTGGGTGGCGTTTGTTTTTGATTAATTTGGGGCGGATGAATTTATAAGATATGTGTTTAGGGTCAATAAAATAAAATTTGTAATATTTATCAAGTTGAAAAAATTCAAATAAGTCAACTTTAAAATCTGAAATTTGGTTACTTGGACAATTGAAAAGTTTGTTTTTGTATTTGACAACAATAAAGTTTTCTTTAATCTCAACAACTTTACAAGAAACTATTTTTCTTTTTTTTAACATAATATTGTACAAATTAATAATATGATTATATTTAATTATGGAAAAAAATGAAATAAATAAAATAGTTACAGAAATTAAAGATGTCATTGATGCAATGCGATTTTACATTAACCAAGATGGAGGAGACTTAGAATTTGTTGAATTCAATCCTGATAATGGTGAAGTTGTTATTAAATTATTAGGCCAATGTGTTGGTTGTGCATTAATTGATGTCACATATAAAGATGGATTAGAAACTATTTTAAAAAACGAAGTTAAAGGAGTTTGCTCGGTAAGAGTAATTGAATAATTTAAAGATATGAACAAAACTAAAAAAACAACAACAAAACAAACAGCATCAAATGCTCATTTAACAATTAACACACTTCGAGTTTTAAGCTGTGCAATGATAACAGAAGCTAAATCTGGACATCCTGGAATTGCATTAAGTGCTGCTCCAATTTTTTATGCATTATTTAAAAACCACTTTGTAGCTGATGTTAACAAACCTTTTTTAAATCGAGACCGTTTTGTATTAAGTGCAGGACACGGAAGTGCAATTTTGTATGCTACAATGCACTTATGTGGTTACCCAATTTCATTAACAGATCTAAAAAACTTTAGAAAAATTAATTCTAAGACTGCTGGCCACCCAGAAAGTACATTGATTCCAGGAGTTGATGCAACTACAGGACCTTTAGGCCAAGGGGTTGGGGTTGCTGTAGGGATGGCAATCGCTGAAACTAAATTAAATAAATATTTTAAAAAATATAATTTAGTGGATTACTACACCTATTGTTTATTTGGTGATGGTTGTTTTGAAGAAGGAATTAGCTATGAAGCATTTTCAATTGCTGCAAAACTAAAACTTAATAAACTAATCTTCTTATATGATTCAAATGATGTGCAATTAGAGGGAAGAGTCAGTGATAGTACAATCACTGATAAAGAAAAATATTTTAAGTCACTTGGTATAAATTATATAAAAGTAAGTGATGGTAATGATCCAGAAGCCATTTCTAATGCAATCGCAGAGGCTAAGAAATCAGAATCAAAACCAACTGTTATTGAAATCAAAACTAAACTAGGGTATGGTTCGGTACATGAAGATTCACACAAAGCACACGGTGCAGCATTGAGTGTACAAGAATTAGAATTATTAAAAGATAAATTAAACTATCATAATGATAATTTTGAGATTTCTAAAAATGCTTATTATGATTTTGAAACATTAAAAAAACGGGGTGAAAAAGCTGCAAACTCATTTGCTGAAAAAGTTTTAAAAATTAAGAAAGAAGATGCACAAAAATATAAAGTATTAGAAAATGTTTTAGATGGTGTGATCGAATTTGATAAAAAAGCATTTTCAGATTATACAAAAACAAAAGATTCTACAAGAAATTTATCTCATTATGTATTATCTAAAATTGCTGCAATCAACCCTTTAATGTCTTTTTTGTCACCTGATATTTCTTCATCTACTAAAGTTTGCTATCCAAACGGTGGAGTTTATAGTGATGAAAACCAACTTGGAATGAATTTAAACATTGGGGTTAGAGAATTCGCAATGGGTGCAATTATTAATGGTATTGCATCTACTGGATTAAAAGCAATCGGATCTACTTTTTTACCATTTTCAGATTATTGCAAAAATGCAATTCGTCTTTCTGCAATTTCACATCACCCTGCTGTTTTTGTATTCAGTCACGATTCAATTGCGGTTGGAGAAGATGGACCAACTCATGAAGCGGTTGAACAAATGTGGGGATTAAGATTAATTCCTAACCACTTTTTAATTCGTCCTTGTAATTTAGACGAAACTATAAAAGCTTTTGAAATTGCATTAAATAGCAACAAAGCTCCATACAATAAAGCTTCATATTCAATAATTACTAGTCGTCAAGAATTTGAATTACCAGTTGGTAATGATGCTAAAGTCTCTCGTGGTGCTTATGTTATTAAATCAGATCGACAAGCACAAATTAATATCTTAGCCACTGGTAGTGAGGTTAATTTAGCATATAATGTTAGTGCAATATTGGATGCAAAACACAATGTGAAAGCAAATATTGTTTCAATCCCTTGTGTAGAAATGTTCTCACACCAAATTCAGTCATATGAAAACAGTGTTTTAAATCCAAATATTGGATATAAAAGAACAATTTCAATAGAATTTGGATCTTCACTTCCTTGGAGTCGCTATGCAGCAATTCGAATTGGGGTTAACCGTTATGGGTATTCAGGAAGTTTTGAAAGTATTTGTAAGAAATTAAAACTAACACCAGAAGACATTGCTGAAGAAATTTATAATTCAATTGATTGAAAAAAAGTTAATCAAAATTAATTACTAATAAAATAGAATGCAATTATTTAGCATTCTATTTTATTTAATGTTTTAAAAATAACTATAATTAGTAATGTCAATAAAAACGTCAATATTTGGGAGAATTATGAAAATAATTAAAAAAACAAAAATCATAGCAACATTAGGACCAGCAATTACTGGAAAAATTTTCACTCTTGCTGATTTTAATGACCCTCAAAATTTTGAATTAGTTAATACTGCTAAGCAAAATCTTCGCAAAATCTTTAAAGCTGGAGTTAATGTGATCCGCTTAAATTTTTCTCACGGAAGTTATGAAGAACAAACCATAAGACTACAACTTGTTCGTGAAGTTGCAAAGGAGATGGGAATTTATGTTTCAACCATTTTAGATACTAAAGGTCCTGAAATTAGAGTATGTGAAATGGAAGCAAAAGAAGTTGAAATTAAAGAAGGAAGTGCTATAAGAATTTATTCATTAGAAAAGAAAATTGGGAATGCAACACAATTTTCAGTAACTGATTCTACTGGAACTTATAATATGGCATCTGATGTAAAAGTGGGTGACACTGTATTTGTGGATGATGGAAAACTTGATTTAACAGTAACTGCTGTTGATAAAGAAAAAGGAATCATTGACACAATTGCTAACAACACTTGAAGTGTTAAAGAAAACAAACGAATTAACTTACCAAATTCAGAATACTCAATGCCTTTTATGTCACAAAAAGACCAACAAGATATTTTGTTTGCGATTCAAAATAAATTTGATTATATTGCAGCTTCATTTGTAAACAGCGCAAGTAATGTTCGTGAAATTAAAAAAATCTTATCTGAAAATAATGCAAGCCACATTCAAATCATTTCTAAGATTGAAACAATGGCTGGGGTTAATAATTTTGAAGATATTTTAGAAGAATCAGATTCAATAATGGTAGCACGAGGTGATTTGGGGTTAGAAGTTCCATATTATGATGTACCAAGATATGAAAAATATATGATTAAATCTTGTCGTCACAAAGGTAAAACCGTAATTGTTGCAACCCAAATGCTAGATTCATTAGAATCTAAATTACAACCTACTAGAGCTGAAGTGACTGATGTCTTTTTTGCAGTTGAAAGAGGGACAGATTGTACAATGTTGTCTGGTGAAACAGCAAATGGGATTGAACCTGAAAATGCTGTTAATGTAATGAAAAACATTAACATCTCTTCTGAAAACTTTTTTGATTATGATCGTGCTATTGATGTTTATTTTAAACAAACTCCATTCTATGGTGAAAAAGAAGGGAATTTGGCAATTAAAATTGCCCAATTGGTTGCTCCTAAAAGAGTTGTTGACAACCACGGGTTTCAATACAGCTCAATCGTTGTGTTTACTAACAATGTTTGGTTAGTTAAAGCACTTTCAAACATTCGCTGTGCTGCACCAATCTTTTTTGTGACTGACAAAAAAGAATATGCTACTCAATTTGGATTAAATTATGGGGTTTTTGTAAAAGTTGTTGACAATGTTGACCAAGCAATTGCCAATCGCGCCCAAATAATTAATGAAATTAACAAAACACTTCCAGATGTTAAAAAAACTGTCACTATAATTAATGATTACATCGAAAGATAGTTATCACATTATTAAAAAATCATTATTTTAACATAATTAATTTTTTTGTTATATTTTTTGGTTGCTATTGTATAATTAAGATTTGTTATACAAGATTTGGTAACTAAATGAAAGAGCAGTGTTAGGAGTTTTCTTATAATGAGTAAAAAGAAATTTAATGATAAAAAAGTATCAAAATATGTTTTGCGTCGAGACTACTCAAAAATTGAAAAAAATTTTGATGAACCCAATTTATTAAATTTGCAAAAAAAAGCATTTAATCATTTTATTGAAGTTGATTTAGAAAATACAATTAAATCAATTTTCCCAATTAAATCCATTGGAGGCCGTTACTCTTTAGAATATTTAGGAATGAAATTGGATGAGCCCAAAAGAACAGAAAGAGAGGCTAGAAACGAAGGGAAAACTTATGACCGCCCACTTTATGTGGATTTAGCAATTATTGATCACGAATCTGGAGAAATTAAAAAAAGCTCTTCAAAATCAAAGAAGCACTTTTCTAATTCAGATGGTATCTTTTTTGCTAACATCCCAATGATTACCGAAAAAGGTACTTTTATTGTAAATGGAATTGAAAAATTTGTAATTTCACAAATTGTTAGAAGCCCAGGAGCATATATATTAACTAAATCACAAATTAAGCTTAGTAATTCTCGAAAAAGAATTCAAGAAGGTTATATTTGTGAAATTTTGCCGTCTAAAGGTACTTTATTTTTTATCTTTATTTCTGAAAATAAAGATTTTGTACAAGTGATGTTTCGTGATGCAATTGGTGAATCAACTCACACAGTTTCAGTGACTGCTTTTTTAAAAGCACTTGGAATGAATGAAAAAGAAATTTTAACTATCTTTGGTAACAATGATTTAATTAAAAAATCTCTTGCAAATGAAATCTATAATAGTAAGGATATTTTTGATTGTGAAGAGTTACTAAATTTTAGAAAATCAATCAATTCATCTGATTTTAACAGATCTTATGGAGTTGATACAAAACTACGTGATTTGTATAAAGCTTATTCTGAACTTAAAAATGAAATTGAAGATAAAGGCAGCAATAAGGAAAGAGAAGCAAAATTAGAACAAATTACAAATGATATAATTTCAGAAAAAGCTGCAAAAGATTTAGTTGTAAACCTTTCGATTTCCACTAAAAGTATTGATTCTCGCTACAAAATGAGTGGCAAAGACATAACTTACCAAACAATAATTTACAAACACTTTTTCTCTGTTAAAAACTTTGATCTATTAAATGCTGGACGATACAAAATGAATCGAAAGCTGCGTTTAACTGAACGTTTATACCAAAGAGTGTTAGCCCAAGATTTGACTGATAGCAATGGTAAAGTTGTTATTAAAAAAGGTGAATTATTACAAAAGCAAGAAATTGATTTAATTAAATCCCTTTCTGCAAAAGAAAATAACTTAAATTATTCTCATACTGTTGAATTAAATCAAAAAATTGCTAAGATTGCGGGCAATGTAAAATATGAAAAAATCTTGGTATACCAAGATAATGATTCACAAAAAGAAACGATTCCTATTATCGGTAGCAACATCTTTTTTAATGAACCAACTTTAAATATTTCAGATATTTTAGCAATTACATCTTATGTAATTGATTTAAATTATGACATTGGTTTCTTTGACGATATTGATCATTTAGGAAACAAAAGACTAAAACTAATTGATGAATTACTAAAAACTAGAGCACAAGCCGGATTGGCAAGAATTGAAAAGTTTATTAATGATAAACTAGCGATTGCTGATGGTGCTAACAAATCACCAGAAATTGAGCAAGAAGCTGAAAAGAAACCAATGACGGTAAAATCAATTATTAACACAAAACCATTTCAAATTAGTTTTAAAGAATTTTTTAACTTACACCAATTAACTCAATTTTTAGACCAACAAAATCCGTTAGCGGAATTAACAAATAAAAGAAGAATTTCAGCAATGGGGCCTGGGGGAATTTCAAGAGAAGACCCAAACCTTGATATTCGGGACGTGCACCACTCACATTATGGAAAAATCTGTCCGATCGAGACTCCTGAAGGGATGAATATTGGGCTAATTATGTCATTAGCTACTTTTGCAAATACTGATGAAAATGGTTTTTTAGTAACGCCTTACCGTGTTGTTAAAAATGGTGTGATTACTAATGAAATTAAGTGGTTAACAGCACTTGTAGAGGATGAATACATCATTGCTTGTAGTAACTTAAAAGTTGAAAATAACAAGTTCCAAGAAGAAAAAGTATTGTGTCGTTTCCGTTCTTCTTGAGAGTTTTTTAAACCCGAAGAAATTGATTTTATTGACATTTCTCCAAAACAAGTAGTTTCGATTGCAGCATCTTCGATTCCATTTCTTGAAAATGATGATGCTAACCGGGCACTAATGGGTGCTAATATGCAACGTCAAGCAACACCTTTAATTGCACCAATTGCACCAATAGTGGGAACTGATAGCGAATACAAAATCGCCCATGACTCTGGAATGGCTTTAGTTTATAACGAAGACAAAGAAGGAACTGTAAGTTATGTTGATGGTAGTTTGATCAAAATAAAATATGGTCAAAATGAAAAAGTTTATGAATTAACAAAATTTGCAAAATCAAACCAAAACACATGTAACAACCAAGTGCCAATCGTATCTTTAGGTGAAAAGATTCAAAAAGGACAAACAATCGCAGATGGGCCTGCAATTTCTAAAGGGGAATTGGCATTAGGTCAAAATGTTTTAGTAGCATTTACAACTTGGGGTGGATACAACTACGAAGATGCGATTATTTTGTCAAACCGTTTATTTGTTGAAGATATATTTACATCAATTCACATTGTTGAATATTCTGTTGAATGTTTAAAAACAAAAAACGGTGATGAAGAAATCACACGTGATATTCCCAATGTTTCTGAATCTGCTACCCAAAACCTTGATGAAGAGGGAATCATTATTGTTGGAGCAGATGTTAAAGAAGGGGATGTACTAGTTGGAAAAATATCACCAAAAGGACAAGTTGAATTAACTTCTGAAGAAAAACTTTTACAAGCTATTTTTGGTGATAAATCAAGAAACCACAAAGAAACTTCTTTAAAAGTACCACATGGTGGTGAAGGTACAGTTGCAATGGTGAAGCGTTTTAAAGCAGAAGATGATTATGAATTAAATGCTGATGTGATTGAACAAATCAAAGTTTATGTTGTTCAAAAACGGAAGATCCAAATTGGTGACAAGATGGCTGGACGTCACGGAAATAAAGGAATTATTTCAAAAATTGTCCCAGTTGAAGATATGCCACATATGAAAGATGGTACCGTAATCGATATTATGCTTAACCCATTAGGGGTACCAAGCCGGATGAATATTGGGCAAATTTTTGAGTTGCACTTAGGTATTGCAATGCAAAGATTAGCATTAACAAAATTGTTAGAATTATATTTTGATAACAAAAAAGCAGAAGACTATTCATTATGATTTGGAATTCAAAATGAATTAGCAGAAGTTTTAATTAAAAATGTTGCAAAAGTAATTAATGAAAAACAAATTAAAAACCTAGCTGATGCTAAAAAGCGCTTCACTGACTTTGATTTTTCAATTGTGTTATCAAGAAGTGGAATTCCACGAGAACAAATTATTTACAAAGTTGCAACTCCTGTGTTTGAAGGAATCAACCGAAACGATTTAAAAGAAGTAATGGCTGAAGCTGGAATTGACCCAGTTAAAAATGCACCTGGAATGGGATACAAAGGTAAATTCAAATTAATTGATGGAAGAACGGGTGATTATTTTGATGGTGATATTGCAGTCGGGGTTATGTATATGCTTAAACTTGACCATATGGTTGATGACAAGATTCACGCTCGTGCTGTAGGGCCTTATTCCAAGATTACCCAACAACCATTAGGTGGTAAATCACAAAACGGTGGTCAAAGATTTGGGGAAATGGAAGTTTGAGCATTAGAAGCTTATGGAGCAGCACACAATTTAAAGGAATTGTTAACAATTAAATCAGATGATGTTAAAGGAAGAAATGACACTTACAATGCCATTATTAAAGGAAAACCAATTCCAGACTCTGGGGTACCAGAATCATTTAAATTATTAACTAAACAACTTCAAGGGTTAGGGTTACAAGTTAATATTTCAAAAGACGGGGAAACTACAAAAAGTGGGCAACCAATTTTTATTGATATTAATGAACACATTTCTAAAAATAGTCAAACCTCAAATTTTGAAGAAAAAGAAGAAATTGATTTTAACAACAATGGATTGTAAAACAAGGGGTAAACAAGATGAAGCAAAAAGTTTCTAGAATTACAAGTATTCAAATCGGATTAGCATCACCTGAAAAAATTAGAGAATGGTCTAATGGTGAAGTTACAAAATCAGAAACAATTAATTACAAATCTTTAAAACCTGAAAAAAATGGTTTATTTGATGAAGCTATTTTTGGACCTGTTAAAGACTACGAATGTGCTTGTGGTAAGTACAAGAAAATCAAATACAAAGGTAAAATTTGTGAAAAATGTGGGGTGGAAATCACAGAATCAATTGTGCGTCGTGAAAGAGTGGGCCACATTGAATTAGCTGCACCAATTGCACATATTTGAATGACAAAAGAATTACCTTGTCCTTCAAAGATTTCATTAGTATTAGATATTTCATATAAAGAAATTGAACAAGTTGTATACTTTGTAAACTACATTGTTTTAGATGAAGGGCATGGCAAATTACCAAATGGTAAAATCTGTAAGAATTTTAGTTTTAAAGAAGTAATTGATTTATCAAGTCAAAAAAGCTCAAAAGACACTCGGACTAAATTGCGTAAAACTCTTCGTGAAATTTATGAATCAATTGATACTAAAAAATCACCAGAAAATGCAGTTAAATATAAAGTTGCAAGAACTTTTTATGAAACATTAGCAGAATCAAATATGCCTTTTAGTATTGAAGAGGTTTTTAAATTCATTGGTAGTTATACTGGAATGCGTTTTGGAATCGGGGCTGAAGCAATCTTAGAATTACTAGAAAACATTGATTTAAATAAAGAATATCTTGATATCTATGACAAACTTAAAAAGAGCGAAAACACAAATGATGTTAAAGCTAAAAAGTTAGTTCGAAGATTAGAAGCAATTAAGTGATTAAAAGATTCTAACAATAAACCAGAATGGATGATTTTAAAAAACATTGTGGTGACCCCACCAGATACGCGTCCGATCATTCAACTAGAAGGTGGAAAATTCACAACTAGTGATATCAATAGTTTTTACCGTAAGATTATTATCCGTAATGAACGTTTAAAAAGAGTTATTCAAAACAATGCGCCATCAATTATTTTGAATAATGAAAAAAGACTTTTACAAGAAGCGGTTGATGCTTTATTTGACAATGCTTCAAGAAAAAAACCTTTACTTGGAAAAGACAAAAGACCGCTAAAATCGCTTTCTGAAAGATTAAAAGGGAAACAAGGGTTATTCCGTCAAAACCTACTTGGTAAAAGAGTTGATTATTCAGGAAGAAGTGTAATTGTAATTGGACCTGAATTGAAGATGTATCAAGTTGGAATTCCAGTTTCAATGATTCTAATTTTATTCAAACCATTTATCATTCACGAATTAATTCGTAAAACTGATGATCAAGGAAATCCGAAAGACCCGATTGTGTCAAACATTAAATTTGCTGAAAAATTGTTGTTGACACAAGATGATTCAATTTGACCAATTGTAAACAAAGTTATTAAAGAACGACCCGTATTGTTAAACCGTGCACCAACATTACACCGTTTAGGGATTCAAGCATTTGAACCAATTTTAATTGAAGGGAAAGCAATTCGTTTGCACCCCTTAGTAACAACTGCATTTAATGCTGACTTTGATGGGGACCAAATGGCAGTTCACGTTCCTTTATCTCCTGAAGCAGTAGCAGAAGCTAGATCTATTATTTTAGCTTCATGGCACATTTTGGGACCAAAGGACGGGAAACCGATTATTACGCCAACCCAAGATATGGTCCTTGGAAACTACTATTTAACAATCGAAAAATTAGGTTTACAAGGTGAAGGATTATTGTTTAGTAGTGTTGATGAATTAAGAAAAGTTCACCAACTAAAAAAAGTGCACTTACATTCAATTATTGGAATTCCAACATCTGTATTCCCAAATAAACCATTTACTAAACAAGGGATTT
The DNA here is from genome assembly GCA_021444005.1 of Malacoplasma sp. Taxonomy (GTDB): domain Bacteria; phylum Bacillota_I; class Bacilli_A; order Mycoplasmatales; family Mycoplasmoidaceae; genus Malacoplasma. Next base: position 41,423 of record JABUSB010000002.1, on the reverse strand, counting down.
TAATTACGACAGTTGGTAAAGTTTTCTTAAATGATGTATTACCACCTGATATGCCATACCTTAACAACCCTGATAATTTGGAAGAATTGGGAGATAATGATATTGTTGAATTTGGTAAAGACTATCATAAATTCATTGCAAACAAAAAACTATATAAAGCTTTTACTAAAAAAACATTATCTGAAATTGTTAACATCTTACATAAAAAATATTCATTTTCTTCAATTGAGATTGTCCCTTCCACTATGGACAAAATAAAAGACATTGGGTTTGAGTATTCTACAAAATCTTCAACTACAATTTCCACTTTTGATGTGCCAGAATATACTGAAAAAGAAAAGTATTTTGCTGAAACTGATGAAAAAGTGGAAAATATGAAAAAATCCTTCCAAAAGGGATTGTTAACAAATGACGAACGTTATAAAAAAGTCGTTCAAGAATGAACCGCAGTTACTGAAAAAGTTTCAAAAGACATTGAAAAACTAATTCAAAAACCTGAGTTTGAAGAAAACTCAATTGTTGTAATGGCTAACTCTGGAGCTCGTGGTAACATCTCAAACTTTACACAATTATCTGGAATGCGTGGGTTGATGAGTAAGTCTTATAACTATGACCAAAAACAAAAATCAAAAGTTATTAAAGATACAATTGAAATTCCAATTAAAAATTCATTCATTGATGGATTAACAGTTAGTGAATACTTCAACTCAAGTTATGGGGCTCGTAAAGGGATGACTGATACGGCAATGAAAACCTCAAAATCTGGTTATATGACAAGAAAACTAGTTGATGCAACCCAAGATGTAATTGTTAATAGTGAAGATTGCCACACAACTAGAGGAACAATTTTGGATGAAATCAAAGATACAAAAACTGATTCAATGATTGAAAGTTTACACGACCGTTTAATTAACCGTTGCCCTATTTTTGATGTAGTAAATCCAAAAACTAAAAAAGTAATCGCACCAAAAGATGAAATTATCGACAAACACACAGCACAAGCAATTGTAAATGCTGGTATTAAACAAGTCGAAGTGCGAAGTGTATTACACTGTAAAGAAGTTAACGGAATTTGTCAAAAGTGTTTTGGTACCGATTTAACAACTAACAAGTTAATTGAAAAATATACGGCAATTGGGGTAATTGCTGCTCAATCAATTGGAGAACCCGGTACCCAATTAACTATGCGTACCTTCCATACTGGTGGGGTAAGTTCGGGAAGCAACATTGCTCAAGGGTTTGAAAGATTGAAACAATTGTTTGATATCATCCCGCCAAAATCTTGAGAAAAAGCAACAATTAGCGAAATTGAGGGTAAGGTTATTAGTATTAACCCAGACCCAAATGATCACGATACAATTGTGGTTGCTATTAAAAATGCTAAAGAAACAATTAATTACAAAGTTAGCTTTGAAGCACAAATTATTGTAGCAGAGGGAGATAAAGTTTATCCTGGTAGCAAGATAACAGATGGATCAATTGATATTAAAGAATTACTAAAAGTTTCTGGAATTGAAACGGTTAGAAAATACATTATTAAAGAAGTGCAAAAAGTTTACCGTTTGCAAGGGATTGAGATTGCTGATAAATATATTGAAGTTATCATCCGTCAACTGACAAACAAAGTACAAGTCCAAGATGCTGGGGATTCAAAGTTTTTCATTGGTCAAATTTTGGATATCAACACTTTTAGAAAAGAAACTGAATTGCTTTTAAAAACACCAAATGCAGTACCTGCAACTGCTGTTAATTTAGTGTTTGGGTTAGATGAAGCACCTAGTAAAACGGGATCATTTTTAGCAGCTGCAAGTTTCCAAGATACTAAAAAAATCTTGACCGATGCTTGTGTAAAAGGACAAATTGACACATTGAATGGTTTAAAAGAAAACGTTATTTTTGGAAATTTAATTCCTTGCGGTACTGGTAAAAAAACAAGTGAGGAAATTGTGGAAGAGGGAAAACAAATGTTTGACCTTGAGTATTAATGATTAATGCATACCACAATTTGTTACTAATATTAATAAAAATTGTATATAATTATAAAGTCTGTTTTTAAAGGAGAAGATTATGCAAAAAACAACATTTGTTAAAAAAGAAACTGCATTAAATAACCGTAAGTGGTATTTGATTGATGCGACAGATTTAGTTTTAGGAAAATTAGCTGTTAGTGCAGCAAATTTATTACGTGGTAAAAACAAAGTTGATTTCACGCCAAATGTTGATTGTGGTGATTATTTAGTCATCATTAACTCTGATAAAGTTGCATTAACTTCTGACAAAGCAGAGAAAGAAATTTGATATACACACTCTGGATATATTGGTGGATTAAAGGCAAAATCTGGTAAAGAAATGCTTGCTAAATATTCTAACAAGTTAGTATATGATGCAATCAAAGGAATGTTGCCAAAAAACACCCTTTCAAGATATATTATTAAAAAGCTTTTTGTTTACAAAGATGCTAATCACCAACAAAAAGCACAAAAACCAATTGAATTAAAAATTAAAAATTAAGCTAACAGGATCAATTAAATATGAGTATAGAATATAAAGGTTTAGGAAGAAGAAAATCTTCAGTTGCTAAAGTTAAACTAATACCAGGCACTGGTAAAATTTTAATCAATAATGTAGTGCCTAGTAAATATTTTCCCAATTCACTTGTAATTCAAGATATGGAACAACCCTTAGTGTTAACAGAAACTAGAAAAAGTTATGATGTTTTTGTTAAAGTAAACGGTGGGGGATTCACTGGGCAAGCAGGTGCGATTCGTTTAGGAATTGCTCGTGCATTATTAGTAGCTAATCAAGATTTTCGTAAAACTCTAAAAACTGCTAAACTATTAACTCGTGATGCTCGTGTTAAAGAACGTAAAAAATATGGTCTTTTGGGAGCAAGAAGAGCACCTCAATTTACAAAACGTTAGTTTTTGCTATAAATTTATTAATTTGATTTCATAAAAAAAGAGATGTAATAATTACATCTCTTTTTGTTTTTATTATTTCACTAATTAGTTAAATTCAGAGTCTTCTGTTTTTTTAATATCATTAAGGATTTTTCTAATTTTAAAACCTTCAATTTTATTTTTGATTGTGTTAAGGTGACGAGAAGTAATAACTGCTGCTTTACTTTTAATATTGATTGCACAATTACTTATTTTGTCTGCTTCTTTTAAGATATCTGCTATGTTGTCATCAATATTCTTAACACTATTTTTTAGAATTTCATCTTTTAGCGATTCAAATTCACTCAAAATTTTTTGTTTACTTTCAAATTTAATTTCAGCATTTATAATTTCTTTTCGTTTAAGTGAAATAAATCTAATTATTGATAAAAAAATTGTAAAGTATTCAGGTCGTACCATAAACATATTTGAATATTGTTCATCGCTAACTTTCCGAATTAAAAAATCTTCTTTATCTTCTAATTCAGTAATTAATAAACTATAGTCACCATTATTATTTTCTTGATCTTTTTTTAATTTCTCAAAAAATTCTCTATTCTTTCTTCCTTCGCTTTCTGCATATTTTGATTTGGCTTCAATTACTACTTTAATTAATTCCATTCTTGTATCTTTATCAATAACTTTAAAAATAAAATCTGGTTTAGTACCACCTATTGGTTTGTTTGCTTTTTCAAGAGAGCAATCATCAATAAAACCTAATGTATTGCTAAATCGATCGAAAATATATTTTTCTAAATCTTCGCCAACATCTTTCATATTTCTTGATTTTGCACTTTTTATTAATTCAATTTGATTTTGAAAATCTTGTTTTTGATTTAATAATTGGTTTTGGTATCTTTCTTTTTCAAGTGCTAATCTACCTTCATATTCTTGAATTTTGTTATCAAGTTCCAATTGCTTTTTTTCTTCAAGAGATTTGATTTTATTGTTAAGTGTTGTTATCTCACTATTGTATCTGTTTTCTGCTTCTTTAAAAGCTATTTGTTTGTCTTTTTCTCTAAAGCTTTCAAAATTCTTTTTGTCATTTCTTAAATTATTCAGTTCATTAATTAAATTTTGATGTTCTTGACTAGCTTTATATTTATATAATCAATTATCTTCCTCTTTTTTGATTTGCTCGTTAACAAATTGATTTTGTTTATTTCTAATTTGTTCTTGCAAACCTGAGAAATCAATGTCATTAACATCATTAAGATTAAACCAATCACCTTTATTAGCATCTTCACAAAGTTCAAATTCAAGATTGTTACCATCTTTTATTTTTATTCTTATTTTTTTCCCCATTGTAATTCCTTTCTTAGTTCTTAAATCATTATATTCCTAATAAAATTTTAAAAAATATTCTTTAAATTTTATTTATTATTAAACTAAGAAATTGGGAGTTTGGATATATATGGAAGCAAAAGTTTTTAAATATTTTGAAAAAGATGAGATTGAACAATTTGGACCTTTTTATAAATTAAATAAAACTGAATTTGATTTTGATTTAAAAAAGAAGAATTTAATACTAGTAACCTCAATTACACCAACCCCTGCAGGAGAGGGGAAAACCACAACATTAATTGGTCTTAATGATTGTTTAAATTATTTTGGATTAAATTCAATTGCTTGTCTACGCCAACCTTCAATGGGACCATATTTTGGGATTAAAGGAGGGGCAACTGGAAGTGGAATGTGCGAGCTTTTGTTGCCTGACAAAATCAACTGTGGATTCACAGGTGATTTTTATGAAATTGAAGCTGCCAACAATTTGATAATGGCAATTATTGAAAATGAAATTTATTTTAATTCATCACTAAACATCAATCCCCAAAAAATAATGTGAAAAAGATGTATTGATGTTAATGATCGCTCCCTTCGTGATATTAGTTACCAAATTAAAAAAGATATCAATGTAAATTCTAGTTTTACCATTACTGCAGCTAGTTTTTTAATGGCACTATTTTGTTTAGCAAAAAGCAAAAAGGATTTTGAACAAAAATTAAATGACACAATAATTGCTTTTGATTACAATGATAACCCAGTTTATATTAAGCAATTATCAATTACTAATGCAATTATGCAAATATTAGAAAATGCTTTAAAACCGAATTTAGCATTTTCTAAATCTAACAATCCTGTAATTATTCATGGTGGACCTTTTGCGAATATCGCGCATGGTTGTAATAGTTTAATTGCATTAAATTATGGACTTAGCAAAGCAGATTATGTATTTACTGAAGCTGGGTTTGGAAGCGATTTGGGGGCTGAAAAGTTTTTGGATATTTTATGTCGTGAAACAAATTTAATTCCAAATCTTGTTGTATTAACCATTACTCTAAAAGCGACAATTTATCATGGTAAACAAATTTCTAAAGATGAAACCCTTTTAACAAAGCAATTAATCGATATTGGATTTAGTAATGTTTTGCATCACTTTAATTTATTAAAACAATATGGACTACCAGTTTGTATTGTGATTAATAAATTTAGCAATGATAATGAAGCTGATTTGCAATACTTATTGTTTAAATCAAAACAATTGTGTAATTCAGTAATTTCTAAAATTTGGGATAATGGGGTTAATAATGAATCAAGAGATGTTTGTGATCTAATTTTAAATTCGGTAAAACAAATTGAAAAAATTAATTTCACATATAAATTAAGTGATTCTGTGTTTCAAAAAATTGAGGATTTATCTAAAAAAGGATATTTAGCTAAACAAGTTAGCTATAGTGAAAAAGCAATTCAAAAAATTAAAGAAGCACAACCTTATATCAATAATTTTTATGTATGTGGTGCAAAAACACAATACTCTGCTAGCACTGCAGTTGAATTTGTTGATACTAATTTACAAGATGTTTTTGTAGAAGATATTGAAATCAACTATGCTGCTAGATTTATAATTCCCTTATATTCAAAAATGTTTTTAATGCCAGGACTTCCTAAAGTTCCTCGTGCTAAATCTAAATAATTGCATTTTTTCTAAAATAAATGATTATGATAAGAAATGAAGTTAATTTATGAACCAATCTAATCAAAATGTTTTAAAGCCACAAAAAAAACTTAACAACTCCCAATTGGATAGTGCTGTAAAATTGTTTGAAAATACATCAATTTTTAAAGCACTACTAAGAGTTGTTTTTTTAGCTGTAATTGTTTCTTTTTGCTCTGGATTATATGTTTTTGCAGACCAAGTGTTAATGCAAAAAGTATTACCATTAAATACAGATTATGTTAACAATACATTAAACAGCATTGGTTATTTTAATGATGGATTACAAACTGAAATTCAAAATAGTGCCCAGAACATTAAAGATATATATGGCACCAATAATGGAGTAATTAATGAAATTACAAGGTTAGTTAATGCTGGCAATAGTCCCATTACTGTTTTTTGTACTGCTATTTCATTGCTTACTGGATTAGGATCTGCTATTGTATATTCAAAAGCATTAGGGTTTAAAGATGAAAAACAAATTCGTGATATTTGGAAAAATAGCTTTTATAATTGTTTGTTTTTCTCAATTATTTCCACACTAATTGTATTGGGGTTGATTTATGCTATTATTCCAGCAGAAATTTCTAATAAAGGAGACCCTAATAGTAGTCAAGTAGTGTCTGATTTTATAGTAAGATTACAAAACAAAGCAAGGGAATATGCAATTGGATATTGTTTAATTATTGTTATTTTCAATCTTTTTAATAACTACACAATTTATTATGTTTCATTACTTAATAGTGAAGGTAAAAACATTATCCCCACAATTGTAGTTCTAATTTCAAATGGAGTAAACATTTTATTAGACTGAGTATTGTTAAGATATTCTGGAGTACTAGGAATTTATGGGTCTGCAGTTGCGACAATTATTAGTTATGTATTTTCAGTAATTTTATTTACTGGATATTTATCGTATAAAAATTTTAAAAATCAAACCTTTATGATTTATAAAAATTTGTTTTTAAAAAATGAGAAATTAAATTTAAAAATGATTTTATATATCAACGGAACTGGGGTCGCAAGTTTTTTTAGAAATGCATCAACTGCAATTTATTCAATTGTCCAATTATCAATCTTTGCTAGCATTACCTACACTCTAACCCATTATCCAGCAACTTATTTTACAAGTATTATGGGGGCGGTTACCCCAATTTATAATTTGTTTTTTAGTGCAATGATTGGGATCTTAAGAGGTGCAAGAACAGTAATTAGTTACAACCATGGACGTGGTCTTACTAAAAACATTTATAAAGCTTTTTGAATTTCAACCATTATGTCTTTTGGATATGGATTAATCTTTTTTGTAATTGGTGGTCCATTGTTAACTAGTGGAAGTTATGCGAATGGAGGAATGTTAGCTTTATTTAACATTTTCCCTGGTAATGCAAATTACTGGGATGCTGTGAGATTATTAAACATTAATATGTCGCAATTGCTTTTCTATGCATTTATAATTTCGGGAATGTTGTATTTCCAATCAGTTGCTAAAAACTATAATGCGTTATTTACATCAATCCTTTATGGAATTATTTTAGGAGTTCCGCTTTTATATATTATTTCTGCAATTGCTGTAAGTGCTAATAGTATTGATATTTACATCTATGCACCAATTATTATAAGTTTTCTTGCAGGATTAATCACATTTGGTTACACACTTTGGTATCTATATTTAAAAAAACCTAGTTCTAAAATAAAAATGAAAAAGATAAAGATAAAAAAAGACACCATACACAATAGTTAAAGCTTAGTGCTGCTATATTTCTATCCTGACACGATTCGCCACTAATGTTATGATGTCCCTATAATTATATCTGAATCAAAGCAAAGATATTTATTATTCCATTTTTATAACTAAAAAATCAAAAGATTTTTTAGTTTTTTTTAATATACAAATAAATCATAATTTTCTTTAAAAATAAATTTTATACAAAATTAGCAAAAAGAGTTGTAGAGTGCTAAAAGTATGATATTATATATTTGTGACTTTTTAGACAAAAGTTATTAATTAAAAATATTTAAGGAGAATTTATGGCAAGTAATATCATTATAGGAATTGACTTAGGTACTACAAATTCGTGTGTTGCTGTAATGGAAAATGGCAAACCTAAAATTTTAGAAACTCCCGAAGGTAAAAGAACAATCCCTTCAGTTGTAGCTTTTAAAGATAATGAAATTATTGTTGGTGAAGTTGCTAAAAGACAAATGATCACTAACAAAAATACTGTAGCTTCAATTAAAAGAATTATGGGGACTGACCAAGTTGTTGATGTTAATAATAAAAAATATAAACCTGAAGAAATCTCTGCACAAATTTTAAGTTACATCAAAAAATGTGCTGAAGATAAATTAGGACAAAAAATTAGCAAAGCTGTAATTACAGTACCCGCATACTTTAATGATGCTCAAAGAAATGCAACTAAAAATGCAGGTAAAATTGCAGGACTTGAAGTTGAAAGAATTATTAATGAACCAACAGCTGCTGCTTTAGCTTATGGAATTGAAAAAGCTAAAACAGAGCACAAAGTCTTAGTATATGACTTAGGGGGTGGTACATTTGATGTTTCAATTTTAGAAATCGCAGATGGTACATTTGAGGTTTTATCAACTTCTGGTGACAACCACTTAGGAGGGGATGACTGAGACCAAAAAATCATTGATTGGATTGTAAGTGAAGTAAAAGCTAAAGATAAAATAGATTTATCAAATGATAAAATGGCAATGCAAAGATTAAAAGATGCTGCAGAAAAAGCTAAAATCGATTTATCAGGATTGAAAGAAGTTGATATCAATTTACCTTTTATTTCAATGACAGACAGTGGTCCAATTAATGTTGATTTAAAACTAACGCGTGCTAAATTTGAAAGTTTAACAAAAGATTTATTAGATAGAACAATTAAACCAGTAGAAGATGCATTAAAAGAAGCAAACTTAACTGCAAACGACATTCACAAGGTATTGCTAGTAGGGGGTTCTACTAGAATGCCAGCTGTGGAAGAATTGGTTAAATCTAAACTTGGTAAAAGCCCAGATAAATCAATCAACCCAGACGAAGTAGTTGCAGCTGGGGCTGCAATTCAAGGTGGGGTATTAATGGGAGATGTAAAAGACATCTTATTATTAGATGTAACTCCTTTAACTTTAAGTATTGAAACACTAGGTGGTGTTGCAACACCATTGATTAAAAGAAATTCAACTATTCCAATTTCAAAGAGTCAAATTTTCTCAACTGCAGCTGATAACCAACCAGCAGTTGATGTCCACGTTCTACAAGGTGAAAGACAATTAGCATCTGGTAACAAATCATTGGGTAGATTTGTGTTAGACGGAATCGAACCAGCACCGCGTGGTGTGCCACAAATTGAAATTACATTTAACATTGATGTTAACGGTATCTTAAATGTAAAAGCAGTTGATAAAAAAACTAATAAGGAAGCTAACATTACGATTAAAGATTCTAGTGGCTTATCACAAGATGAAATTGATCGAATGATGAAAGAAGCTGAAGAAAATAAAGAAAATGACGAAAAAATTAAAGATCAACAAGAAACAAGATATAAAGCTGAGTCTTTAATTAATATGTTTAAAAAATCATTAGAAAGTGAAGAAGGCAAAAAGGTAGATGATGCTCAAAAAGCTGAAGCACAAAAAATGATTGATGAATTTGAAACATTGTTAAAAGAAGAAAAATGGGATGAATTGAAAACAAAAATTTCCCAATTCGAAGCAATGATGTCGCAATTTAGCGAAGCTGCAAAAAATTCAAAATCTGATCCTGCTGAAGACAAATCTAATGAATCTGAAACTCAAAAAGAATCTTAATTTTAATAGTTAGTTTATAAACATAAAAAATAACTCACATTCAAGTGAGTTATTTTTTATTATCTATTAAAGATTATTGAATGTTTTTCTTATACTTTTTAAGAATAAAACCGACCATTATAACGATGGCGATAACAACAATTACAGCAACTGCAATTCCAACAATTAATGCAACATTTGAAGATGGTGTATTGTTTTGATTGTTTTGGTGATCATTAACTCCTGGAATCAGTAAATTATTCATATCAGCTCATTGTGCAAAAGTTAAATCTTTTTTAGTGGTATCTGCAAACCCACTATATTGAATACTACCTTTTTGTTGAGATGTTGAGATTATAAAGTCAGGAATTTTTAAACTTGTAATGTCATAATTAACAGTTACAGTGTTTTTTGGAATGTCTTTTGTTAGTGTTAAATATTTTGAACTTATATTATCGTTATTATTATTTGTATTTGTGTTTGTATCAGTAGTTGCTGTATCAGTATTAGTATTACTTGTATCTGCATCTGATGTTGTTGGGTTTGTAGTAGTGCTTGTTGAATCTTGTAATTTTACACTATTGTTAGTAGTTGATTGGTTTTGTCCATTAATACTATTTAATAAGATTGTTTTAAGTTCAGAACCCAATGTACTATCATCAATGGCATCATTTAAAAACGCTGTGATATCAAAATCATTAATGTTATATTTGTATTCTATAAATCTTGTACGATAATTTTGTTTATCAGCTGCACCTGTTAAATTGAAGGCAAATTGCTTTGGATTATTAAAAGCAATATTTACATTTTTAACAATATTAGTACTTTCTGAATTTCACCAATTTTTAACATTATATGAAATGCTACCACTTACTGTTGCTGCATTTTCATCAATTACTAAATTGTTTTTAACGCTGTTTGTATCAATTAAATTGTTTTCAGTTTTATAAACCGGGCTTGAAGTATTTGATAAATCAACCTCTACTGCTTGCAATAAATCATTTTGCAGATTAGTTTTAGTATCATCTGTAATTCAACTATTTAAATTAGATAAATCGTTATCATTTTTTTGGTACTTAGCTTGTAATTGGCTATCAGTAATTCCAAATTCAAAAACATTTTGCATTTTTGTAAAACCAAAGTTACTGTTTTTATTGGTACTTGAAACACTAAAGTAAGTTGTGTTACTTGATTGAATTTTAGTTCCATCACTATCTGCAGTATCAGTTTGCAAATAACCATAATATGTTGTTGAATTATCACTATTTTTAATACCATTACCAGGAATGAAATCAATTTTTCAGTCTTTTCTAATATTACTATCATTGTAATCATCAAATGGGACTCAAACATTGAATGGATCCAAATTTGTATTTACATTGCTTGTATCTAATTTTTTATCTAATGGTACCAAAGAGAATCAAATTTTTTCTGCACTATTTACTGTACCTTTTCCCATTACAACAGCATATGGTGCAACATCTTTTACTCTTGAATAAATGATATTACTAATTCCCAATACATTTGAATCCACACTACTACTACTATTTCAACTAAGTCCAGATGCATTAGTAGTTGGTAATGTATATGTTGCATCGGTTGGGCCCACATTTGCAGTATTACTCAATTGTGAAACTAGAATTTTCTTTAATCCCCCATCAGTTGCTGCATTTGTAGTTAATCCAGTTTTATCTCAATCCATACTAATTAGCATTTCACTATTACCAGTATTTTTATCAGTTAAGTTTTTAACTGAGAATGATGTTTTATTATTTAAAAAATCCACCATATCAGATGGTGTTACACTACCACTTGATTTAATTTGAGTAGCAGATATGGAATTATTAAAAGTTAAAAAATCAAATGCGGTATTTGATGAACTTTGTGTTACTGAGTGAGTTGGAGTGTAAGGGGTTACTTTAACAACATTGCTTGTAGGGTCTTTTACAAAATAATAGTTGTATATATTTAAACTATAAGTATTAGAAGAGCTACCGTTATTATTATTATTTCTAAAAAGGGCTTTGAAAGAAAAGATAAACTTGTTGTTTTGGTACATTGCCCCAATTAATTCACCATAGGACAATACATTTGGATCACTAGTATTGCCTAAATATACATATTTGTGAGATTCAATTGATGCATTATTGCTAGCATTTAAATTAATAATACTAAAACTGAATGTACAAGGGTTATATGTAGTAATGTTTGTAATATTAGTTTGTGCAGTCGCATTCTTTTCAGTAAGAATTAAAGTATTTGCATCTACTACTGTTAATAAATTTGCATCGGTTACTAAAGTATTATCAACTGTTTGGTTTACCAATTGTGAAGTTTGTGTATATTGTGCATTTGCAGCATTGCTTTCTTTTACTCCTTGTGGTTTACGGTTAGCCCCACTAGGGTTAATCAAACTATCTTGGATTTGTGATTGGTTTGGTACAGGACTAGAAACCAATGCATTGCTGGATGCACTAAGTTTGATTAAAGATCCGTTTGTCATATCTAATAAAAATAAATATGCCCCTTGATTGTTTGCAAAATTACCATAAACAAATAGTCTTTTGTTATCAAAAGTGCCATCTGCATTTAATCCACCTTTTACTTTTACAGTACTTACTGTTTTGTTACTGCCAAATAAAGATGCTGCATTTTTTGCAAAATCAAAGGTTCATATGTTTTGTTTAAATCAGTTATAAAAGTTAATTTTAGTATTGTTACCAGTATCAGATATGATGATATAACCTGATGAAAATGAATAATCATTATAGTTGTCACTAATTTTTGGTGCTAATGTATTTAATAAGTCATCATTAATTGTTAGTTTACCAGGTGCAGTAGTGTTATTAGCACTAGTAGTTGCATCATTTGATGCTTGTGTTGTTTGGTTATTTTTTGTAACTAAATTATTTTGATCACCACGATTAATAGATGTCGAGACAATCGGGATACTAACTATTGTTGCAAGTGCAGAAATAGATAGCAAAAAATTGTATTTCTTAAATTTCATAATTATTAATTCTTTTCTATTCTTTTTAAAGTTTCTTTATTTTAATGCAGTTTTTGGAAAAAATAAAGAATAGCGTTTATTTTTTCCTTGTTGTCTTATTTCTATGCTACTATGTGAAGCATATTTTAATAAGAAAGGTTAGTGATGGCAAATAACGTTCAAAATTATGAGAATCAAAAAAAGTGGTATTCTTTTAAAGAATACAACTGGTTTGATTGATATGCATTTACTTTATTTTTTGTCTACTCTTTAAGTGTTGCATTTTTTATATATGATTTGATAACAGCATTGTTAAAACCTTATGGGGGGTATTACGCTTGAACTACAATTGATAAATTTACAGACCAAAGTAATATCTTATTGTGGTTTTATATGCTATTTTCTATATTTTTTAAAAAGCATTCCTTTTTAAAAAATAACCAGTGATTGCTTTCTAATCTAACATATATTTTCTTTACCTTTATTGGTTACAATGTAATCTTAGTTGGGTTTGCAGGATACCAATATGGACCAGATCCTTATGACGCATTTTCTAGCGTGTGGTATCACGTGATTTCTCCTATTACCTATTTTATTTTTGGGTTTTTATTTTTTTATTTGTACAAAGATAAACAACCTCAAAGCTATTGAAAAAGTATGTTAAAGCAAATGGTTTATCCCTCTTTTTATGTTGTTTATATTATGTTTATTCCCTTTGTGATGAATACATCTGGAATGGTGGATAATCAAGGACAACCGATCGGGACTTATGCAGTTTATGGTAACTTCACGAATTTAAAAGATAAATTACCAGTTGCATTACCTGTAATTTTGGGAATGTGATTAATTTTCTTCCCAGCATCATTTGCAATGTTCTATTATTCTTGAATTGGTTTTAATAGAAGTAAATTATTTAAAAACCGTGTTAGTAATTAATTTTTTATGCAACAAAAGTTTTATGTAGTAATCGTTGGTAGAAACAAAGGAATTTATCATTCTTGAAAAGAGTGTGAGAAGCAAATTAAGGGTTTTAAGGGTGCAATTTATAAAAGTTTTGTAAATGAAAAAGAAGCACAAGCGTTTTATAAAACACACCAAGATGTGAAACCAAAAATTGAGGATGACCAATTTTTGAATTCACTCATTGAAAGTGATTTAAAGAATGGAATTACTCCCGTTTTTGTGGATGGATCACACAATAAAAAAAATAACCAAATTGGTTTCGGGGTTATTGTAATCTTAAGTTTGAACCCTGATAAGACTTGGGAATTTTTTGAAAAATTAAATGCTATAGAATTTGCTGAATACAAAGAGTCTTTAAATATTGCTGGTGAAATTTTTGGAGTTTTAAAAGCAATTAAGAATTGTGTTAGCAAAAAGATTTTAAAAATGCGCATTTATTATGATTATGAAGGAATTGAAAAATGGGCAATTGGGGTTTGAAAGACCAATAAGCCAATTTCAATGATGTATAAATGTGAAATTGATAACCTAATAAAAACACATAATCTCAAATTATTCTTTCAAAAAGTTAAAGCACACACTAATGTTAAATACAATAATTTAGTTGACCAATTAGCTAAAAAAGCGGTTGGGATCAACTAAAAAATCTTAATTTTGTGTTGATACTAAATATTTTGACTTTGGTTTATAAAGTTTTTTTAAAAATATGTTTAACAAAACAAATAAGTTATTAAAATCAAAGTGATTATAGTTTGGTATTGGCACAATTTTTATGAACTTCAATGATAATTTCAACAACTCAATAATTTTTGGATTAACAAATAGTAATATAACAGCACAAAAGGTTGCAAAACTGACTGGGATTGAATTTGGATATATTAAAACCAGCAAGTTTGCAGATGGTGAAATTTTAGTAAAATCTGAAACTACAGTACGTGGAAAAGATATATTCTTATTCCAATCAACTTCATATCCAGTAAATGATAATTTAATGGAGCTATTAATTGCAATTGATTCTTTAAAAAGGGCATCTGCAAATTCAATTACAATTTTTGTACCTTATTTTGGATATGCAAGACAAGATCGAAAAGCAAAAGGAAGAGAACCGATTACTTGTAAATTAGTGGCAAATTTTTTAGAAACTGCAGGGGCTACTAAAGTAATATTAATTGATGTTCATTCTGAACAATCGCAAGGGTTTTTTGATATCCCAGTAGATACGTTAACAGTATCTTGTGTATTGCTTAAAGAACTAATTAAAAAAGAACCCTCATTAGTTAATAATTTAACAATGGTAGCACCAGACTATGGTGCTGTTAAAAAAGTTCGTAAAATATCTGAAATGTTAAATGCTAATTTAGCAATTGTAGATAAAAGACGTCCAAAACCAAATGTTGTTGAAATCTCTGATGTTTTAGGAGATGTTAATAACAAAAACTGTTTACTAATTGATGATATGATTGACACTGGTGAAACCATTTTACAAAATATTGAATTATTGAAAAAACATAATTGTAAAGATATTTATGTAATGGCGACACACGGTGTTTTTTCTAACAATGCAATTGAAAAATTTAAATATGCACTAGACAAAGGTGATATTAAAGAATTATATATTTCAGATACTATTGAAAAAAATGCTACTATAAAACATCCTAAAATTTTTGTAGTTGATTTGTCAACATTTTATAGTGAAATTATTTTGGCTCAAATTGGTCACAATTCAGTTTCTGATATCTATAAGAAGTATTGAAACTTTGTATGTCCAAAATAGATTCTAAACCATACATCAAAGAAGTCGTTATTGTTGAAGGGAAATCAGATTCGAATAAGTTAAAAAGTATTTTTAATGTAAATACAATTGAAACTAGTGGATTTAATTTAAGCAAGAAAAAAATTGCTGAAATTTTAATGATTTCAAAAACACAAGAGATTATTCTTTTTTTAGATCCTGATGGTCCTGGTGAAAAAATTAGAAAAAAAATTATGGAGTTTTTGCCATCTGCCAAACACTGTTTCATTAAAAAAGAAGATATAAAAGATAGCAAAAAGATCGGTGTGGCAGAAGCTGATAAAGAAGCTATCATTTCAGCTTTTAAAAACATCACTAAATTTGATAAATCAATTAATTCAATTTCATGAGAAGAATATATTTTGTTAGATTTAGTAACCAAAAATATTAGATTAAATTTTTGTAATGCTTTAAAAATATCTTATTGTAATCATAAGCAATTATTTAAAAGACTCAATATGTTAAATATTGATTATAAGAAAGCAAAAGGGATTTTAGAAGAAATTAACAAATTGAAACAATAACAATTGGACTTTTTTCATATGTTTTATCAATTTGTTTACTAATGAATTTTTTAACAATTGATTTTAGTTCTTTAAAATCATTGTTATTCATTTTCTTAATTGCATTTGTAGCACAAGTATATGCTTCTTCTTTCAAGTTTTCAAAAAATGCTTTAGTTTCTTTTTCTTCTGGTAAAACAGCGTATGGAAGAATCTCAAAATTGTTTTTATCAATTGTTTTGTTTTTTTCATCATACTTGATTGCACAAAATACAATTCCACTTTCGGACATTATTCTTCTTTCTTGAAAAATATTAGCACCCTCTGTTAGTATTCCTTGAGATCCTACATACATTTCGTGAATATCAACTCTTTTTTTAGATGGTACATAAGTTCCATTATTAAAGGTTGCAATTTCACCATTATACATCGTTATCACATTATCAGGGTGGAAACCAATTTGGGTTAAACAATTTCGGTATTTAACCATTTGATAATATTGAGCTAACGTGGGAATAATGTATTTTGGTTTTACTAAATATGTTAAAAATTTGTGGTCTTCTTGCGAAGCTTCAATGCTCAAAATCGTTTTTGGAAGCGATCTGATATCGATATGAATTTGGGCATAAGCATCTAAAATTTCAGCGTGTGCTTTTTCAAACCCTGATTCAACTTTAAATCCTAAAACTACTGTATCTGATTTTTTTAAAGCTAAAATATCATCTTGATCATTACTAATTGATAGTAGTTTACTAAACAATCTATCAGGAGTGGATGAAACTACAACAATTCCTTTTTCAATTTCATTAATTTTATTAATTGGTAGCATTAATAAATTAGAACTATCAAAATATTTGTTAGACACAATTTCATTAAAGACGTTGATAAAAATTGGGTTGTAAACAATAAATGGAATTTGTCTTTCTTTAGCAATTTGAGCAAGTGTTAAAAAAGTGTGAATATCATGGTAGTAGCACGCTACTATTAAACGTTTGTCATTACCGGTTGTGATGATATCATTGTAAAAATCTTTAGTTTGGTAATTTGGTGCTGTAAACCCAGAATTCTTATCTGCATTACCAACATTGTTAATTAACAATAAATTATTTTGCTTATATGTTAACATTGGTAATTTATCAATATCACTTAAGAATGCTGAATTTTTACCACTGCTTACAACAAATTCATCAATATAAATAATGTTTTCATTATTTGCTGAAATGATGAAACCAAAAGAATCTGGTAAGCTAGTTGTCACTCTAAAAGGAGTGATTTTAATTTTACCAAGGTTAAATGGTTTTAAAGGTTCTAAAACTTCAATTTTTAAATTTTTAAAATCAGGATGCTTTTGCATACTTTTTTTATTAAAGTGTGCTTTTAAAATTGTTGCTCCTAACTTTGAAGTATAAATTGGGATGTTTTTAATGTAGTTGTAACAGTATTGAATAGCACCGATATTACGGTAACTTGCATTCCCAATAAAAATCCCCTCAATCAGTTTTTCATTTTTTTTAACTCATTCCATATAAGGAATTACTTTTTTAATTCCAAGGGTTTTATATACTGGTACTGAGATTCCCAAATTTATCAGGTAATATTTACCATCGATTTCAAGTACATAGCAAGCTTTTTCATTTTCATCCATTCCACCAAGCGGAAAAAATGTTATTTTACTCATTTGTGTCTCCAAAAACTATTTAATTTATAGTTGTTTTTAAAATTAATCAAATAAAAATAAACCTAATTATTTAGTAATAAATGTTGCTAAATTTTATATAATTGCAAGCTAAAATTTAGTTCACAAACTAAATTAATACATTGTTATTTTTCATTAATTTAATTATATAAATGAAATGGTTATTTTTTAAAAATATTAAATTAAATTTGGTTAAATTACACAGCAAAAATAAATTCACTTATGAATTTAATGATGTTGGATAATTTAATTAGAAATAAATTTAGCTTTTAAACTTTGCATCTTGTTGTAAATCATCTATTACTTTGCAAAGGTCTTCATAATCTTTTAGTTTTTGATTACAGCTTTCACTAGTGTATGATGCAATTGATTCATCAACAATAAAATCAATCATTTCAATTGATTCATATAGTTTGTTTTCTAAAATAATATTTAAAATTTTTGATTCATTTAATTGTGTATTTCGATCAAAAAAAGGTAGTAATTTTTTAAACTTAAATTTTTTAACAATTTCTTCATCAAAAGCATCACAACCCAATTCTTTTTCATCAGAATTTGAGATATTGTAAATTCTTAATGAATATGAATGGAATTTTTGATCAAAGTGAATTTCAATAATTCCATAATTTTCATCCTTGATTGAAGCAAAAAGATTTTCTATTTCTTTTCTAGATTTCATTTTATATTTCTTATTTCTATTAGATACTTATGTATTTTAACTAATTTTTTTCTTCTTGTCTTTAAATAACACAATAATGCTATTTATTTTTTGAAATATGTAATCAAATTTAAATTCTTATTTTTAATTGCAATTTGAGGATAAGAAGCTATTTTTAACAATTGTCTTAATGATTTCTTTGATTTGGCCAAATGAACAACGGTTTAAAACAACTTGCTTGTTGTTGAGATTTGTTAGCGAAAAAAAGTGGTTTTTTCTCGCAAAAGTTATTATAAATTTTTGCTTTTCCAATAAATTATCTAAATATAAAGCATTTTCGTTTTCACCAACTGGTTGCAAAATAAATTTATTAACTTGCAACTTACATTTGCAAATAATATCTGCTAAATAGTCATAAAGATTTTGTTTCCAATTCTTTTCTAAATTAAAATAGTAGTTTTCAAGATTAAAATCAAATTTTAAATTAGATATTTGTTTAATAATATTTTTAGCATAATGCTCATATGTATCAAATTTATATATGAATGAGTAGACATCATCTTCACTATTAAATGGTTGAATTTTAATTTCAATATGGCGCTCACCATTATATGTGTAGAATAATTCAATTTTTAGAATTCACCAATTCTGTTTTGCTCCATTTTCTTTATCAATAATGTTTAAACATATTGTATTTTCAATAAATTGTTTATCTAAACGGTTTACAAGATTTTTAGATTCTAATAATTTAAATTGATAGTTTTCTAATTTTAAATCACGTGCATCTAAAAATTGAATTGCTTTTTTTAACATCTCAATTTCAAAACTATCTAAATAAAATTGCATAATTTAGTTAATCTTTTATGGTTCTTACAAAAATTTAGTAATTAAAATTATACAAAGCATAATAATGTTTCTTTAATTTTATTTATAATTTCATTTATAAGTAGAATTGTGCTATGAACGAGTTAAAAGATTTCATTGTAGAAACCTTAAACAATGAATTTGAGATTAGTGAATTGAATGATTTGCAAAAGGAATTCATTCCATTGGTGTACAAGGATAGTAGTTTAATATTGTGCTCCCCAACAGGAACAGGTAAAACCTTTTGTTATTTGTTACCAATTTTAAATCAAGTTGATTTACTTAATAATGATTTGCAATGTCTAATAGTAGTTGCTACTAAAGAATTGTTAATGCAAATTAACAAAATTTTAGCAGCATTTAAAAAACACAATTCTGCTCTAAACTATTTAGCAATCACAAGCAAATCTAGTGATGTAGATCTTTTGCAACTAGCAAAAAACAATAAATACCAAATTATTGTTTGTTTACCTGAAAAATTTGAAGAAATTGTTAAATTTAAAAACCTAGTTACCAAATTAAAATACATTGTTATTGATGAAGCGGATATGACACTAGATTTAGGGTTTTTTAAATACATTAATAGTGGTTTTAATAAAATTAAAAATCTTAACTCAATCAAAAAAATTGCAACCTCTGCAACTCTTTATGAAACCTTATCAATTCAAATTGCGAAGTTTTTTAAAAATTGTGTAATTTTTAACAAAAACAAATCGATTTGAGAAAACAAAAAAGTAGACCATTTTGTAATTCACTACAGCTTAAATGAAGACAAAAAAGAAGTTTTAAAAAAAACAATGGAGTTATTGAACCCTTATTTTGGAATTATTTTTTGTAATACCAAAAAAACGGTTGATGATCTTTACACAGACTTATACCAAAAAAATTTTAAGATTTTGAAATTACACGGGGGATTAACTGATAGGGAAAGAAAAAATATTTTTAGTGAAATTAAAAATAAAAACATTAACTGATTAATTGCAACTGATTTGCTTTCAAGGGGGATTGACATTGATGGTGTGAGCCACATAATTTCATATGATTTGCCAAAAGAGGATTTGTGGTATGTCCATCGTGCTGGAAGATCTGGAAGAAAAAACTATTTTGGAAAATCATATGTATTTAATGATGCAAATTCAATTTATCAAATTGCAAGACTGGAAAGAAAAGGAATTGTTTGAAATCACTTAAAATACTCAAAAAACAATTTAGTTGTTTACCAATTTAAAATTCGAAAAAAACAAAAGAAAGAAACCGAGGTTGATAGACAAATTCAAAAAGCAATCAGTCTTGCTGATAAAAAAGTAAAACCAAATTATAAAAAGAAAATTAAGTTAGAAATTAAAGAAATTAAAAGAAAAGCCAAAAGACAAAGAATTGAACAATTAGTTAACGAGCAACGCATTAAAAAATATAAAATTGAAAGTGCTAAAAAGCAAAGAATGAAAAAGGAGTTAAATTAAAATGCCTCGAAAACACTTAATCGCTAGTGGAATTAATAAAAAACAACAACTTCAAGCTAAAATTGGCAATAAATTAGCAAAAGAAATCAAAGCTGCTGTTAAAGTTGGGGGACCTAACCCTGATGCCAATCCCCGTTTAAAAGCAGCAATTGATAAGGCATTGCAAAATAATTTATCCAAAGAATCAATTGAAAAAAATATCAAAGGTTCTAATAAAGATCCAAATACTTTAATTGATGCAGAATATGAAGGGTTTGGGCCTAATGGATTAAAAATTATTGTCAAAACTTTAACTGATAATAACAACCGAGCACTAGGAGCATTACGCGGTTATTTTTCAAAATTAAATGGTGAAATTACAAAGAAAAATAGTGTTAAAAATTCCTTTTTTTATTCAGGTGAAATCATTTCCAGTAAAAATAATTTAACATTGAATGATTTAATGGAAAAAATTTTGGTATCTTTAGAAAAAATTGAAGTATCACAAAATGAAGAACCCATTACTGAGATAAATGAATTAGAAGATTGTTTTCAAATCATTTTGTTACCAAAGTATTTCTATAAATTGCGTGATTTACTAAAAGAATCAGGGGTCGAAATTCTAGAAAGTGAAATTAAATATATCTCACATGATTTTGTAAATCTAAATAAAGAAGATTATACAAAACTAGAAAGATTTTTAGACCAATGTAATGATGATGAAGACATTCAATGGGTTATTACTAATTTTGGGGAGGTGTTAGAAGATGAGTAAAATTATTGCTAAAGAAGTTGATTTTGCAAAGTGATATACATCAATTATTGAAAATGCACAATTGGTAGATTATGGATTAGTAAAAGGGACAATTGTTTTTAAACCATATGGTTGGGCAATTTGAAAAAACATTGTTGATGAATTTACTAAGATTTTGGCTTCTTTAAATACCCAAGAATGCTGTTTACCATTACTTATTCCATATTCTGAATTTACTAAAGAAAAAGATCACGTTGAAGGATTTGATCCTGAGCTTTTTAAGGTGAGTTATTTAGGGAATAAAAAGATTGAAGATGAATTAGTAATTAGACCAACTTCTGAAATCTTGTTTTGTCATTATTTCAAAAAAAATGTTAATTCATACAATGATTTACCATTGATTTTAAACCAATGGTGTAATGTTTTTCGAGTTGAAAAAAACACCCGTCCTTTTTTAAGAACTTCTGAGTTTTTTTGACAAGAACAACACGCTGTTTTTGCTTCTGAAAAACAAGCTTATGATTTTGCGATTAAGATGGTTAATGTTTATCAAAAATTTGTGAATGACTTTTTATCAATTGCAGTTTTAATGGGTGAAAAAACTGTAGGTGAAAGATTTGCAGGAGCAATTAATACTTTCACAATTGAAGCTTTGATGCCAGATGGACAAGTATTACAGTCAGCAACTTCACACTATTTAGGTCAAAATTTTGCTAAACCTTTTAGTATTAAATTTGCTAACCAAAATAATAATTATGAATTTGCATTCCAAACTTCTGCAGGATTGTCAACTAGAATTATTGGGGCGATCATTATGAGCCATTCGGATAATTTTGGACTTGTATTACCTTTTAAAATTGCACCAGTTCAATTTGCAATTTTATATCCTAGTGAAATTGACATTAACGATAAGCAATTACAACAAATTAAAGCAACTTTAAAAGATTTTCGGATTGAATTGCAACCAATTGAAAAATCATTTGGAATGCAAATTCAAAAAAATGAAATTAAGGGAATTCCATTCCAAATTATTTTGGGTAAAAAAGAAATGGAATTAAACCAAGTCACAATTTATCAAAGGGATATTAGACAAAAATCATTTTTAAATATTGCTGACTTTAATACAAAACAAATCCAAAAAATGATTAATAACTATTGTGATAATTTATTTAACAATTCTTTGCAAAGAATTCAAAATTCAATAGTTTATGTTGATAATTTAAACGATTTTAACAAAGCTATTAAAGATAGAAAAGTTGTTACAGCTTATTGGAATGGAGATAAAGAAGATGAAAATAAACTCAAAAATTTAACAAGTGTAGTACCGCGTTGTTATGATTGGAAAATTCCAAGTGATCCTAATAAAAAATGTTTTTTCACTAATAAACCAAATGCAAGATTAGTTTATTTTGCAAGAGCTTATTAAAGGTTAGCTTAGCATTTAAAACAAACCTTATTGCAATACAAAACTAGATTGTTACTAATGCAATCTAGTTTTTATCATTATCTAAAATTTGTTTCCAATTGCGTGGGAATTTATTTGATACTGATTTATTTTTTGGATATGTTAGTCTTACAAAAGTTTTGTTTTCATAAACAACTTTTTCAACATCTGGTTTATTCTCAATTTGTAGTAAATTACAAATTTGGAAAGCATTATTAATTTCGTTTTTAAAATTATGTGATTTTAAAAAGATTGCTTTGCCCCCAATTTTTAAACCACTATAACTTAATTCCAATAAGATTCTTAATTCGGCAACAGCTCGACAAGTGACAATATCAAAAAATTCAACTTTATCTTTAATATATGTTTCACACCGTTTGTTTTCAATAAAACAATTTTTAAAATTTAATAATTTAATTAATTGTGTTAAAAATTGTGTTTTTTTATTGTTGGGCTCCACAATATATAAATTAATGTCAGGAAATAAAATTTTAAGCAAGACTCCTGGAATTCCAGAGCCGCTGCCAATATCCAAAAGATTTAGATTTTGTTTTTCAAAATCAGAAGAATGGTAATTAATTACCGATTCGTAAAAATATTTTTGATAAACATCTTTTTCATCACAAAGGTTAGTTAAATTAAACTTTTGGTTTTCTTGTTGTAAAAAGTTTTTGTAAATTAAAATGTCAGCTTTTACTTTTGCTATATCTATACTTACAAATTTTTGTTTTAAAAGATCAATTAGGTTGTCTAAATTCATTTGCAAAAATTATATATAAAAACTAACTTAATTGAAAAAATTTAAAAATTAGGAAAATTTTTATATTTATATTTACATCTTTTTTTATTGTCTTAAACTATGCATAATTAAAGATTAATAGAAATTTTGGATGGATAAGTATTTAAGATACTTATCTATTTGGTTATATAGTATGAAAAAAAGAAAACTATTATTAAAGTTTTTAACTTTTACTGTTTTTGTAATCCCCACATCTTTTGCATTGACATCTTGCTCTGAGTATGGGGATTTAAGTACTGCAACCCAAACTACTGATACTACCCAAATTTATCCAACATTTAACAATTCCCAATCTGGTAGTATTCCCACATCAATTGCGCAATTAAACAACTCGTATAATGCAGATTTTACATATATTGACGCAAACCAGTATTCACTAAAACAAAATTACCAAAATTATCAAGATAATACTGATTTTACACAATATCGAGGAGACGAATCACAATTAAAAAATGACATTAACTATTATGCATATTTATTGTGAACTCAAAATTCAAAAGCCTTTAATATTGAAAGTGTCAATATTGCAAACTATAGTGTTGCATCACTTGACCCTGATTTTCTATTACAATTTAACAAAACCACAGTTTCTTTCATTTTAGAAATTACAATTTCTACAATTCAAGATACTAGTATCTCAATTTTTGGCAAAGATTTCAATTTATTAGATAATCAAACATACAACTTAAAAATTAGTGTTGATAACCAAGTTATTAAACCAATTGTAAACCCAATGTCAGATCTATTCTTCTTAGGCTGAAAAGTTGATGCTGCAAGTTTTAGTTTTGATAATTCTACTTTTAATTCTTATTTTGCACCAACTATTAATAGTTTCTCATTTGCGTTTCATTACAAAATTAATGACTTAACAACTAAGCAAGATTATTTGCAAATGTATCAACAATATCAAAATGATATTTTGTCAATTTCTAATACTGATTTGCAAACACAAATCAGTAACAAAATTTGTAGTGATTACCAAACAGTATTAGATTATGTTGAACAATTTAACAATATTTTTAAAATATTAAAAACAAATCCTACTGTACAAGATTTAATTTCTGGAATTATGCCCTCTGTTGCAAGAATTTTAATTTCTGCAAAGATTTTACCATCATACTTGCAACCAATGATTGATGAGGCTTTCAAAACTGGTAATGAACAAACCCCACTAATTGATATCATTATTAAATATAAAGATGATATTAAGCAATTTTTGCAATCAATGTTGGGAACTGCTTCTTCTGTGATTGAAATCTATTTAGATATGCTAAAACCTGGAATCACAAAAGATAGCAATGATTACAAATCTTTATTATCTTTGTTACAAAAACTGCAAGTTAATGATGATGGAGTAAACAACATTTTATTTAATGATTTGCTAGGGGTTGAAGGTAATTCAAAAACATTAGTTGACATAATATATGATGTTGTTAATGCAATCACTACTGCATCTGCTAAAGTAGCAGCAACAAATGGTACAAATCCTGCAGATCAGCCGGTAATGGATTTATTAAATATTATTTTTTCAAAAAATACTGATGCCACTAAAAATCAAACCTTTTTTGATATCTTATCAAGTGAAGATAAAACCAATTTTTATAATGATATTGCCGCTATTTTGGGAAGTGCAAATTCACAACTTTACAATATCATTTCTTTAATTACAGCTAATAACCAAAATTTTACAACTGCAAATATGACTAGTTTTGTTGGTAATTTATCAGCTGTAATTGATAATATCTTTGGCAGAAATACAGATTATCAAAGCTTTTATGCTCCCAATGCTTATAAAAACATTACTTTCACTAATAAGTTTTTAGTAAATCCTACCATTAATAAAACCAACCAAACTATTTCATTCAGTTACCAAATTTCATTTACTTTAAGCAAAAAAGTGGATTTATCAAGTTTTATTGCTTCTTTTAAAAAATTAATGAGTACAGATGCAATTTCAGCTATTATTAAACAATTTACTAATACTGATTTACAAGCAATATTGGGAAGCATCCCAATAATTGGTAAAAACATTGAAGCTAATGTAGTTCAAGCAATTCTAGACTTAATTCCTAATAATTTAGCAATTGGTGCAAATTCAAATGAGCAATACTATAAACAAAATAGTTTAACAATAACTTATAGTGCAAATAATTCTCCAATTTGACTAAACCCAATTGCAGTTGCAAATGATTACAAACTAGGATATAGTTTTGCATACAACACTAACATTAAATTTGATGACCCTGCATTTATTAATTCAATTACTAAAAATTACAATGCATTAACTAATTCTGTTGAAGTTGTAAATGTTTTAAATGCACTAAAGGTTTCAATTGATTTTTATTATGCCAATTTTTGATCAGCAATTATTAAAAATGTATTTTTAAGAGATTATGATTTCTTTAGTGTTTTTAATTCGGATGTTGTTAATCCCGATAAAACAATTGCAACAATTGATACATATAGCCCGGATTTATATGAATCTAATTTTGTGGTAACAGATAATTATTCAAAAATAAATGCAGCAGATTTAGCAAATAAATTTTTACCATCTGACACTAACAATTATGTAAATGTTAGTAGTGCATTCAGCTCTGTTGGAGGGTTGTATAATTGGAAAGACGGAATTGGTGCTTCTTCATTA
Organism: Malacoplasma sp.; assembly: GCA_021444005.1. Taxonomy (GTDB): domain Bacteria; phylum Bacillota_I; class Bacilli_A; order Mycoplasmatales; family Mycoplasmoidaceae; genus Malacoplasma. The sequence goes on along the minus strand of JABUSB010000002.1, from coordinate 15,137 downwards.
TTGGGGATTAAACCAGTTTTATCAACAGATTTAAAAAACACTCTTGCTAATCAATTTATTGCATACAATAACAATACATATAATAGTGATAAAAATAATAATCTAAATTTTGCATTATCTATTATTCCAACAGCTAACTTTAATTTACCTTTAAAAATTAAACAAAGTGAATATAATGTGAATACAGATCTGAACATTCGCATTTCTGAGTTCGAATTTAATTTTTATTCACCAGTTAAGGTATATGATACAACTTCAAAAACTTTAGTTAATTCAATTCATTATACAATGTTTTATGTAAATGCAGTTGATAATGCTGCTACAACTGCTGTATAGTGTAATAAATTTTATTTTTAAATTTATTAAATTTTTTAGTTCATTTTTGCTTGCTTATAATTTTTATAAATTGTTGCAAACTTTTTTAAATTTTTATCTCAAACCTTAATTTTTTGTTATTTAATTTTAATTGTCACACTAGTAAAGTTAATTTTCTTTGTTGTGACTTTTTATACATAAATATCTTTTTTATTATAGGAGAAAATATGAGTGTTAAAGGCTATGCGATGCTTAAAATTGGAGAAGCTGGATGAATTGAAAAATCAAATCTAGAAACTCCTTGTGGGCCGCTTGATGCAATTTGTAGACCGATTGCTGTTGCACCTTGTACTTCTGATCTTCACACATGTTATGAAGGTGGAATTGGTGAACGTTACAATATGTTTTTGGGACACGAAGCTGTGGGACAAATTGTAGAAGTTGGTAAAATGGTAAAAGATTTTAAAGTAGGCGATATTGTAATTGCACCTGCTATTACTCCTAATTGAGCTACTATCAATGCTCAACGTGGTTTTTCACAACACAGTGGGGAAAAAGTTAGTGATGCACTTGCTGGTTGAAAGTTCTCTAACTTCAAAGATGGAGTATTCGCAACTAGATTCCACGTTAATGAAGCTGATGCTAACTTAGCACACGTACCAGCAGGTGTAGAACCAACTGATGCTGTAATGCTTTGTGATATGGTAACAACAGGTTTTCACTGTGCTGAAAATGCTAAAATTATGCCTGGTGAAACAGTTGCCGTTTTAGGTTTAGGACCAGTTGGTTTAATGGCATGTGCTGGTGCTAACCTAATGGGTGCTAGTGAAATTTATGCAGTTGACTGCGTTGATTTCAGATACAAAGTAGCACACGAAAACTATGGTGCAACACATTTTGTAAACTTTAAAGAAGTACCATTTGCTCAACAAATTTTAGAACTTACTAATGGTGTTGGGGTTGATAAAGTTTTAATTGCAGGTGGTGGATTATACGGAATTGGTGATTCATTAGCTTGTTTAAAAAATGGTGGAATTGTAAGTAACGTCGATTATCTAGGTACTGGTGAATCGATTCCTTTAAACAGAGTTGCTTGAAACGTTGGTATGGGACACAAAACAGTAAAAGGTGGATTAACACCAGGTGGAAGATACCGAATGGAAAAACTTGCAAAACTTTTACAAACTAAGAAATTAAATGTAAAACCAATTATTACACATCCTTTAGAAGGATTTAGAAACTTAGAAACTGCTGTTGGAATGATGAAAAACAAACCAGAAAACTTCATTAAACCAGTTGTTAAGATTAATTGAACAAAAGATTCATCTGACACAGTATTAGATGGCGAAGTAATTTTCTAAGAATTTAATTATTGATTCATTATTATAAAAAATGAAGATAATCAGGCCTTAAAATCTGATTTCTTCATTTTTTTAAAATCCTTGTATATAGTCATATAATATATTATTGTAATTTTTAATATCTTTGTTACAAGGAATGAAATTAGGTTAGATTCACATAATGTTAATTTTTTGTATAATTATTAACAAATTAAAGAGATTATTTGATTTATAAAAAGGATTAATTGTGAAAAAATTCACTAAAAAAAGAGCTTTATCAAGTTTTTTGGGAATCTTTGCAGTATCAATAATGCCCATACTTTTAACATCGTGTTCGACTAACTTTGTAGAAAGAACGGTATCGAAAAACGATGGGTCAATGCTAGATTCAAATACAAGCTTGCAAACTTATGCACAAGCAGCTTTAGAATCAGATACGGGAATGAAAGGTTATTTGGACAACATTGTTAATTCAATGATTGTTAACTGGTTAAATAAACTTTCTAAAACTAGTAATGTTAACTTTTCCAATTCTTGAGTTAACCAAAGTACCACAATTGATGATGACTATAAAAATTTAGTAAATTCTTATAAATCAAAATATGGAGATGATTGAGCACTAAAATTTCAACAAGAAGTTTTAGATCTTAATGGGGCGACAGAAGAAACTTATAAGCAAGCAAAGTGGAATAGTTGGGCCAAATCACAATTTGAAACTTATTTATTTAATAAAAACTATTTAACTTATAAAAATGCAAGTGGTGCAATTGTTAATCCTTCAATTCTAAATTCGAGCAGTGTTGCCGATTTATATAATGCCCTTGCTTCTAAAAGCTTATTATTTGCATTCCCTTCAAATTCAACAATTGATAACACTTCAACTGGTGCAAGACTAACAAGTGATGCAATTGATAATGCATATGCTAATTTTGTTAACTATGTGTGACAACAATATGTGCAAACTGAAAACCCATATGTGGTTGATATGGTGTTATGAAAGTATGGTACCCCTTCTCAAGGGTTACAAAATTTATATACTAATGCTTCAAGCACTACTACATCCTCTTCAGATTCGAGTGGAAGTGGTAGTGGTGATAGTAGTACAAACACTGATGGGAGTACAACCACTAATTCTTTAAAATTATTTAAAAGTAAATCAGCATTAAATGCAGATACAGATACAACTTCCTCAGATTCTAGTGGTAGTGGGGATGGAAGCAGTTCAAGCTTTTCAACGACGGCAACTGCTGCAAGTTATATTTATCCTTACTTTGGCAATGATGGACCAAACAGTACTACAGGGACTTTAACTAAATACATTAGTTTTGTCAAAGCAGCAGCATCTACAACTGCAAAAAATGTTAATTTTAATGGCACAGGCTCTACTACTACTAGTGTTACGATTCCTTTTGATTCATCATATGATTCAAAAGGTTTTGGATTATTAAATATTCCTAATGATTATACAGATGATAGCTCAACTTATATCTTGGCTAAAAATAGTACAATCTATAATGATTTGTATACTGAGTTTGCAGCTGCTAGTAGTTATTTGTTTTGATTAAATTCAAATATAACTGACAACAATGTTAACTTTGATGCAAATACAACAACTGCGCAAGGTACAACAGCATCTAAAAATTATGGAATCCCTAAAAATAGTGCAATTTCAAAAGCAATGGCTACAACTTCAACTAGTGCTAGTATTAGTTCTGATACCACTACCGGACTTGACCCAATCACTAAAGAGTTTGTGAGCAAAACACAAATTTTTGGCAACGCTTCAACTCAAGGAGGTACAGGAGGTAGCAGTACTACTAACAATAGCGCAGCTAATCAATACCAATTAAAATTAGATTCATCATATGTTAACCACGTGATTAATTCCAATGGCCCTCTTAAAGGATTAACAAATGGTGATTTGTATGTAGTAGATGCTTTTAATCCGAGCAATAACAATTTAACAAATTATATGTTGTTACGAAACAGTGCTGGAGTCCACGCCATTTCAATTGATGGGATTAATTTTATTAATAATGACACAAGTGGTAGCAAAACTAGCTTAACCCCAGCAGAAAAAAAGACAAATGCGGGACAAGTAGTTTTGTTTCGATCACTTTACAATAACATTAATGCAAAAGATAGTAACTATTCATTTGCAGTTGATGTGCAAAGTGAATTAAAAACATATTATGAAAACAACCTTGATTGGTTAATTTATTCATATGCATTGCAAAATCCAACTAACCCATTATTTAATTTGGCAGATATCAAATTAAGTGATAATGAGAAAAATAGTGCAACTTCAATTAATAACTTTTTACATGAAGTTAACTACTATAAAAAAGTTGATGAGTATGATAATAAATTAATTGATGCTAAAAAAACTTATAGTAGTAACTATGGGGTAAATGATTATCAAAACGGCCTTGCAGCTTTGTGACCATATGCTACCCTTTCAATAACTGATGCTAATAAATATGATTCAAACCCATATTTAAGTTTTCAAGTAGCTGCAACTGATAGTATTGTATATAATCCTTTTGCATCAAATGTTAGTGTCACTAAAAACTATGATGGTACAGATTATGTGAGTAAAACATCATTGTTTTCGACACTTACTACATTGTCTAGTGGACTAAGTGCTTTAAGTAATGTTAACTTTGATGGCTTTAAATATTCACAATACATTTATAGTAATTCATCATTTGTGAATGCTGCATTATTGTCATATTCAAATGAAGGTACTGATTTAGCTGATTTAGCTAAAATTTCATACCTTAAAAAATATATTGGATCATTTTTTGATTTTGATAAACTCCAATTTAACACATATTCAATAACTTACAAAAACACTTCACACGATATTAGTACATATTTAAATTCTGCATTATCTAATTTCTTCTTTAATTCTGGTTTTGACCCATCATCTGCTAATGTGTGATTAAATTTATCAAATACTGATAACAATAATTGAAATAATGCAATTAATGGAACTACTGCTTCTGGTACAACTACTCAAAATACATCAGTTGCCGCATTATTGAGTAACTATAAAAAGAAATTATGAATTGCTAACAATGCAGTATTAAACAGCACTTCTCTTAGCAATTATTTAAAACTATATAGTGTAGTTGCAACCATTAAATATATGTTGCAAAACAATGCAAATTATTTTTTAACCTCAATTACGAACCAAATTAAATTAGGTGAAACTGCATTTGTAGCGTGACAAGGTTCAATTAATACTAACTTACAACAAAGCACAAGTGTTACTGCACAATCAGTATTAGATGCTACTAAGATTAACCGCAATGTGAACAATAGTTTTGCATCTGCTTACATTGGGGGTTATGGTTTAATCAATTCCATATCTAGTACTACTTTAAACACTCCATTTACGATCAACTATGCTAGTAAGTTAAGTGGAAACTACACTACTGGTACCACTCCAAATTTATTATTAAAATCAAGTTACCAAAACGCGAATACAACAGCATCTTATTACACGGTTGCAAGTAATATGACTGGATTTTTAGGATTGCAAACAAGCTCTAGCAATTCATTAGCAACGATATTGTCAGACCTGTTATTTAATAATCCAAATACTGATAATCCAAATCTAACTGGAATTTTATACGGATATGGATCTTCATTAAATACTGTAATTGATATTATTAACAACACAACATCTTTAAGTGCAGTAAATGATATTGCTAATAATTTAGCAAAACAATTAAACCAATCACAATTAGCACAATTTGCAGATGATAATTCGCTTTCTCTATCACAAAAAAAGACTGATTTAGTAAATGCGATTAACAATTTAAGTAGTGCTTCTGGTAGTTTGGCCTCTGGTATTTTTCAACCACGAAACGGAATTGTTAACAAAGATGTTACAGATTCTGCAACTAATAAAAATGGTTTATTGTTTTCCCAAACTGATCCTTATGATCAATTTGTGGGATACACAATTCAAATCAATCGAACTAATTTAACTTCACTTGATAATCTTTTAACTGCACTTTCAAGCAATAATGGTAGCAGTGATACTGACAAAACTAATGATGCATTAGATATTTTTGCAAACTTAGTGATGCAACAAGCTACAAGTGACTCTATACAATCTGATGTATTACCTTTTATTATTGCAACTCAAGGTAAAATTGATGCTTTTGATGTTAGATTGTTCTCATCCCTTGGTGCTGAATGATTAGCTAATTGAAAAATAACTAATTCAGATTCTTCATCTAGCACTTCAGCTTCAGATTCATCATCAAGCTCAAGTTCATCAACTTCTAGTTAAAGGGTATAAATATGAAAAAGAATAAATGAAAAAAGCTTTTAAGTTTAGTTTGTGGGATTGGAATTGTGTCTTGTGTTCCCAGTATTTTAACATCTTGTGGAATTGACCAAAGTTTAATTGATGAACTTATTAGTCGAGGCGACGGGACAAAACTTACTAATAATATAACTTTAAATGATTTAGCAAGTTATTCATTAGCAACTGATACTGGAAGTAAAAAGTGATTAGACCAAGTTGAAAACCAAGCAATTTATAATTGGTATTTAAAATTAGCAGGGGATAATAGTCAATCAAACAGCCAGGCCGGTTATAAAAGAATTGTTGAGAATCAAAAAACCAAAATTGATAATGATTATAAAGATGCATTAAATAAAAACGATTCTGATAACAAAGATAATGCTGTTTTAACTTTTCAACAAAACACCCTAGACCCTAATGGTGGTACTGAAGATAGTTGAAAAAAACAAGAGTGATTAAGTTGAGCTAGCTCAACATTCTCAACTGATTTGTTTGCAAATCTGTATTTGAGCGTGGTAGATGCTAATGGTAACTATTTACCATCAACGACTGTAAATTTACAAAATGCAATTCAAAATACTAATGGAATTAAATTTGCTTTTTCTAGTAAAGGTTTAAACAAATCAGTTGATTCTTTTGTTGCTACCCAATACGCAGCTTTTCAAGATTTTATTTTTAACCAATGGGTGCAATCTGAAAACCCTTTTATTATTAATTATGTTGATTGAAGCTATAGTGCTCCAATCAATGGATTAAGTTCTGTTTATAACAAAGATGCATATGGACAAACAGTAACCGGTGATACAATAGCCCCTAGTTACAAGTTTCCATACTTTAGTGAGAAGAATGATAATAATAGTTTGAGTATCATTCAAAACTTTAATAATTTTATTGCATCTGCTAAATCTGGATATGCAGATAGCGGGGATCAAGCATCTGCAATTGGCTTAACTAATTTAAATAAAAATAAGTTTTCTTCTGATACTTCAAATAGCTATAAATTAATTACCAATTCTTCAGCTTATAGTACTTGAACCAATAACTTAGGATTAGCAAGTTCATTCTTATTTGATACTAGCTTTACTCAATCTAGTAATGGAAACAGTACAGCTGCAGGAATTAATTATGCAGATAGATCTTTATTAACTAAAACATTATCCACTTCAGCTTTGGGGCCATTTGATGCAATTACATCTAATTTTGTGGCAACTAGTGCTGATGCATTTAAAAACAGTACTTTAAGTGCAAGTGGCAGTAGTGCGCAAACTACAAATAATGGAAACAATTCTAAATCGGTTAACTATATCTTATTAGATGATGCTTTAGTTAAAAAGATACTATCAACTAATGGTTATTCACAATTAAACCCAACAACTAGTGGAACTTCACAAAGTGGTACTACAAATTCAACAACTAAATACGATACTTCTAAAGGATTGTATGTAATTGATGCATTTATCCCAAGTGATACAAATTTAAATAATATCTTATTTGCTCGTGAGAGTGATGCTGTTTATGCGCTTGTATTGGATGGGCAAAGCTATATCTCAAAGGCTACTAGTTTAGCAGATGCTAAAAAGCGCGCAGGTGACATAGTTTTATACCGTTTTCTCCAAAACAAATATGATTCAAATCAAGGTTTTGCCATTGATTTGTCATCCACTCTATCAACTTTTTATTCAGATAATAAGGATTGATTAATCTATGAGTATACAAAACAAAATACAAACCAAACATTGTTTGATTTAAATTTTGTAACAGCAAACCAAACTGCAAAAAACTTTTTTGATGCCCTTTGCAATTATTTGTATGTCAGCACTAGATACACACGAATTCAAACATACCAAGCAGCTGTGTATGGTGAAAAATATAATTATTCGAAAAATTATGGTGTAAACACTTACTCTAATGGAATTGCAGCATCTTATCCTTATGCTTATGTGAAAGCGGGAAGTGCTACTACAGGCAATTTAACTTATAACAAAATGGGTTATTTTAAAGCATTAGAAAGCCTTCAAGTGACAAATCCATTTGTAAATGACACTACTAACTTCAATGTTGACCCTTATGCTAATGGGGGACTTTATAGTATTTTCTTGCAAGCTGCAAAGACATATTCTAATTCTTTATCTTTAGCACCATTAACTTCAGATTTCAAAGGTTTTCAATATAGCCAATACATTTTAACCAATGACTTTTTTGTTAACCAAGCCATCATCGCTGTGGGAAGTGATGGTAATTTGTTAAGTGATTTGGTAAAACAAGAAGTTTTAACCAATGCAATTAATAAAAATGCTGCAATTGTAAATACTGCATCTTTTGGTTATGATTCTTATAAATTAACCACTTTTAATGATGCTTCAACTGGAACTTCTTCAAATGTTGCAAGTTATTTAAATAGTGCATTATCAAATACTTTCTTTAATTCAACATTTGATGGATCAGATTCGAAATGAACACAATTGAACCAAAATGACTTTGGTACAAGCAATGTTTATATAAGTAAAAACTATAGTGTTTTACCAACTGTTACATATTCTGATTTTGATAACTACAGAACGGGATTATGAACTGCTAATGTCATTAATAGAACTGCTAATAATGCTGATAGTTACATTAATTTTTTAACCGAAATTGCTACCATCCAATATCTTTTACAAGATAATGGGGCAATGTTTTTATCACAATTAAGAAGTAAATTATCCACTTCAAGTTCACAACTATCATTTTTAGTTTGGGAAAATAGTGTTGATAAAAACAACGATATTTCTAAAGAGTTTATTACAAGCACAGCCGCTGCAACAAACAATACTGCAGCAACTACAACCACACTATCTGATGCTAGTAAATTGTTGTACGGGAAAGATGGGACTAGTGTTGTAACTAATGTTAACAACTCGCAGGCATCTGCTTATATTCCAAATGATGCCTATGCAACTGTTGGAAGTGATAACAACAATCACAATTCCACATTTGTTGATTCTGCTACAAATTCTAATTATTACTTCCATGTTGCGAATATGGTAGGATTTCAAGGAATCCAAACCAATACATCAAACAACGGAATTAGTGATGCATTAAAAAATTTATTGTTTACAGAGCCTACTAAATTAAGCAACCAAAACGGATTGCTATATGGAATTGCATCAACCAAAGACCACTTGGTAAATTTAATAAAAACATATTCTTCATCACAAGTTGTTACATTAGCCAACACAATGGCTTCTTTATTCCCTAATGTTGACTTCACTTCAGTTTATAATTCCTCTTCTGTTACTGATATGCAAAATGCATTAATTACAATCGTGAATGATACCTCTAAAATCCCTACAAATGCATTTAGCCCACGAAATGGCTATATTAATGGAACTAAATTATACGGAAGTGATACCGATTCGGTAAATGGATTAAATTATGGTGCATATGTGATTCAATTAAATGATGCAGATTTAGCTTCTACAACGACTTTTTATAATTATTTAACAAGTGTTTTTAACACTAATGATCCTTCTAAATCTAATTCACAAACACAAACTTCTGGTACAACAACTAACTCTAATGCAGCAAAAGAAGCTAGTGAAGTGTATTGGAATTTGGTAGTTCAATTAGCAAATGATTCTAATATCCAAAATTATGCGATTGCTAATTTAACAAATAATAACAATAAAGTTAATGTTTATGATGTGCGACTTAATAACCAATTAGGTTCACGTTGGGTTTTAAATTATAAGGACAAAAGCACTAGCTAAGGGGTGGGTTATGAAAAAAAGTAAAAAATGATTTTTTAAGTTGAATGCTTTAGCAGCACTAGTGGCAATTCCAACAATTGTAACATCGTGCTCTGTAAGCCCAACATTAATTAAAAACTCTTACTTGACATCCAATAGTAATGGGATGTTAACAAGTAATCTTTCCCTATCAGATGTTAGTACTGCTGCACTTAAAACCGATTCTGGAATGAAGGGTTTTTTAGAACAAATTGCTAATAAAATTGCATACAATTGATTATTAAATTTAGCAAATACGAATGCAGATGATGGTTATTATGCAAAGTTATTAGAAAATAAGCAAAAACAAATTAATACTTCATATGATGATAATTTAAAAAGTTATCAACAAAAATATGGTGATAACTGGCAACTTAAATTTCAACAAGAAGTATTAGACCAAAATGGTGGTAACAAACAAGACTATATTAATAACCAATTGTATAGTTTTGCAAAATCGACTTTAACAGATAAATTATTTAGTACTTTATATTTATCAGTTTATAACAAATCAAGCAAAACCATTGTTTATAACCCTGATGCTTCCCAAATTTTAGCAGCCCTTAAAAATACTGCAAAAGTGTCATCAACTACTACGGGGTCTGATGCTAATTTAGTTTATAAATTCGATTCGAGAATGAATTTATTAGCAAAACCAGATTCACAAGTTGATAATGATTTTGCAGCATTTCAAGATTATATTTTTCAAAAATATGTTGAGTATGAAAACCCTTATATAGTTGATTATGCTTCTTGGAATTACAATACACCAAATACCCCAAATAACATTAATGATTATTATAATGTTTTAGCCAATACTTCAGCTTCTGATTCAGAAAACAGTGGAAGTACAAATTCAGGAGACAATAGTGGATCTGAAAGCACCGATTCTGGAAGTAGCACTAGTGGTAGCACAGATAGTGGTAGTACGGGTGGTACAAGTGGCTCTACATCTACCAATTCTTTTAGATTCACAAAAAATGCAAGTATTTTAAAAACAAAATCATCGCTTCAAGATGCATCTACTGATTCAACTGATTCTACATCATCTACTGACAATTCAAGTGGTGGTGACTCATCAAGTGATTCAAGCGGAGATTCGTCATCTTCATCCGGTTCAGATAGCAGTTCTACAAGCACTTCAAGTGCTGCAACGTACTATTACCCATATTTTGGTAATGAAAATGCAACTAACACTACAAGTGGTACATTATTAAAATTTGAAAACTTTGTCACTGGTACTAACATTAATAACTATATTAGTGATACAGATACGGGAATTCGGAAAATTCCATTAACTTTAAGTGATGATACTAATACTTTAAAGTTAGTCAAAAACAGTACCTTATTTTCTGACCAAGATGTACCAACAGCAGCTGCGATTGCTTATCTTTATGGTACTATTCCGTTTACTGCAAGTAGTGGTACTACTAAAAACCCACAGCTTACAAATATTAATACTCAAATTACCCACAATATTAATTTAAGTACTACTACTAATGGATTAGATCCCTTAACTGCACAATTTATTAGTACTTCAAATCTTTATACTTCTAATGGTAGTGGTAGCACTAGTGATAATAATGCTACTATTTCACCGCTTCAGTTATCAGGGTCTTATATTGATAATGTAATTAATAAAGTAAAATTAAGTGATTTATCTGGAAAAACAGTTTATACAATTGATAACTTTGTCCCAGGTACAATTACTTCTTCTTCTAACACTTCTGCAACACAAGGTAGTCAAGCATCTGCATCAACTTCAAGTCCATTAAGTGATTTTATGTTTTTTAGAACAAATAATGGGGTAAGTGCAGCGGCAATTGATGGTAAAACATTAATTGGTAAAGCAACTAATGTTGCTGACAAAAAAACCGATGCTGCATTAGTAGTTTTGTACCGTTATCTATTAGGTAAATATACAAGCACCGATTTTACAATTGATTTATCAAACGAGCTTTCATCATTTTTCTCATCAAATACCGATTGATTAATTTATGAGTTTGCACAAACTCCAACATTTAATTTAATTGATGGTGAAACTTATACTAATAAAATGTTTTCTACGACTTCAATTGCGGATGCAAATTCAATTAATTTAGCAACTTCGATTGCAAACTATTTGCAAAATGCAGCATATTATGACAAATCAACTAGCGCTGCCCAATCAATGTATGAAAACAAAAAACCATTAAATCAAAACTATGGATACACAGTTTATAAAAATGGGTTAGCATCTAGTTTTGATTACAAATACGTTTCCGACAATAATACTGAAAAGTATTATGGCATTAGTTCTAACTACTTATTTGAAAACGCTTTATTAGCATCAACGGGAATCAATCCTTTTACTACTACAATTAGTGTAGTTAATGTTAATAATTCAACATTAGCAAACAATACTTCATTGTACCAATCAGTAGTTAATGCAATTCCAAATGTAATAAATAATCTTCAAGTCCAAAGTGGTGATTATAGTCAATATAGCCAATATGTTTTTTCAAATAATTACTTTGTGAATGCTGCATTAACAAATACATTATCTGATTCTAGTTTTATAAAATCATTAGCCCAAAATAAAGTATTAAGCACTTATATTGGTAGTTTTTACACTCCAATAAATGGGTCTACAATTAATAGTTTTAGTTTATCTAAAAATCCATTTAACAGTACTGCTGATACTACAGCAACTACTGACATTCAAACATACTTGCAAAATGCAATGTACAATTTCTTTTATTTAAATAGCTTAAGTGCACAAACTGATATGCTATTTAATTTTGGTGCTACAAGTAGTGTTAATGCAAATAGTGTAACTAATGGGATTACTGATATTAGAAAATATAGTTTTGATTTATGGAATATGAATAACACGACAAACTATGCATCCCAACTTACAAATTACAACTCCTTATATACCACTATTGCAATTATTAAATACCTTTTAGATGATAATTTAGTTTCATTTCTAAAATATATGCAAAACTATATTGGAAATGACAATGCCTATGTAATTTGGCAAAACTCACAAAATAGTAATGTGCAAGCATTAGCAAAAACAGCAAGTAGTGGTACAGATGCTACAAGTCAAACATATACCACACCAACATCGCAATCATTATTAACAGGTAGCATTGTAGCTAATATTAATAACAACACATATGGTGCATATGTTGGTAACAAACCAACAACTGCAGATACAATTACAACTCCTTTAACTTATAACTTGGATAGTGGTGCATTGTATCAATCTGATGTTAACAACAAATATTATTCTGCAACTGGGGATAGCAGTAATAACAATAATTTAATGTATGGTTTTTTAGGATTGCAAACAAAATCGACAAATGTACTACCAACTGATCTAAACAATGCATTATTTGTAAATAGTGCAAATACAAATATTAACTTAACTGGTTGTTTGTACCAATATGGAAATAGTGCTAATTTAATTTCATATTTAAACAACATTGTTAATATGGACAATCTATCAACTTTTGCATCAACCTTAGATAATCTAACTAACTTTATCTATGGATTTGCTAATAGTATTGATAATTCCAATTACTCTTTAAATCAGAAAAAAGAAATTTTGATTGCTGCGATTAATAAACTACCAGCGAACTATTACCAACAATTTAAGGATTATGTCGGGGTATCTAATACAACTACAGCATCTGGTAGTAGTGCAACAACTACAATTAGTGCATTTTCCGAAAACGAAAATAATGTTAACAAATACGGAGCATATGCTTACCAATTAAACCGTGATAGTTTTAATTCATTAGCATCATTGCAAACAGCACTTGGGGCGACTAGCAATAATGCTGATTCTTATAAGAAAGCTGATGAGATTATTTGTAACTTATTAGTGCAATATGTTACCTCAATTGCAACCCAATCAGATTTTATTAACCAAATCGTTAAAGATTCTAGAATTAGTGTTTATGACATTAGAGCTTATAATGCCTTTAGCGATGTCGGTATTAATTGAGTAAATAATTATAAAACTATTAATAATTAAGCTAATTTAAATTTATTTATATGAGTAAGTGATTAAATTTTAATTACTTACTTTTTTTATTTTAGTAATCTAATAGCATTGGTCTTAGTTTAGAATATTAATAATATAAAAAAATGAGATATGAATAAAAAATTTAGTCCCAAAAATTTTAAAACTAGAAAAATTGATAAGTTGTCTCAATTAAAATCGGACAAAGATTTTTTTATTGGTATCTATAACAAAAGGGACAAAACAGATTATCTAAGAAGTTCATATTTAAGAAACAATTTTGTGGTTTCAATTTTATTAATTATTTGTTTAGTTACTTTTTTCACCGGGTTTTTTAGTTATTACCAGCAAGATGTTGTTATTAATGATTTGAATAATCCATTACAACAATTAATAGATGATAATAACAAATACAATTGGGCTAATCTTTCTGGAATTGATACAAATCTAAGAGTGCTTCGCGCAGTGTTTGATTTAAGTTTAGCTTGAACGATATTTTTGTATTGTTATGTATTAAAAATTGCAATTACCCTTCAAATTAAAAAAGTTAGCAAGCTTTTTAGCTGGCTTTTAATTTTTAGTATAATTCCCATTATTGCATTTTTGTTTTTATCACTTAATGCTTTTAAAAACTATGATTCTTTAATTGTGAAGTATGAGATTAAAGCATTTTTTAGTAAAAAAACATATCTAGAGCGTCAGTTCAAATTATTTTCACTAAAAAGAAATTTAATTTTTATTGAGTGGATTCTTTATTTACCATTAATTGCTTGTATTTTCTTATACAGACCATCAGTTTCATTTGATAATTGATCCCACAATTTTTGATTTGAGCGAATTTCCTATTTTACAATTCAAGCCAATCTTTTAGTGTTTTTATTTTTAACTTTAATTTTGTTATTCCCTTGATGACAAATTTTTAAAAATAATAATTTCCAAATTGTAGCTACAACATACATTAGTGTTGTAACCCTTATTTGGTGTTTAGTATTGTTACCAAATTTTATAACAACAAGCACTTTCTCTAGAGGTTGATTACGTATTGCTTCAACAATTTGGTTACACGTTGTACAACCTTGAACCTTTATTGGGTTATCCATTTATTTGTTAAGATCAACATACAAACAAGAGTATCCAATTTGGAAAATTGTTTCAATTGCTTTGATTTATCCTTGTATTTATGAGCTTTATTTAATTATTTTGCCTTTTAATACAGGAGTGTCGATATATTCTTGGATCACTAATTTAAATCCATTTTTATATACTTTTGTAAATCACGCAATTCCAAATTCAATTCGTCATATTGGCAGACCGACCTACTTTGTCTTTTTTATTTTGATGTTTTTAATTTTTAGTGTGATTTCATTCTTATACTCATT
>JABUSB010000001.1:276234-359956 GCA_021444005.1 Malacoplasma sp. | reverse complement strand
AGATAGGGTCTTGCTAAATTGTTCATGTTGTGCTTGAACTTGTGATTTTCCTGTCTCAGCCTCCCAGAGTGCCAGGATTACAACCTGGCTGTTTCTTTTTTAGTCAAGTAAAATATACTTCATCATTGTATCTACCATAGATTTTGACACTATCTTGTGATTCATTCATCACAATAGCTCTATTGACTCTATAGTGTGCAAAATCACTTTTATCTAGTTTTCTTTGTTTTTTGTTTGTGGGTTTACTTTTTATTGTTCTCAATTGTAAATTCATATCTGTTTTTCTCCTCATTGTATTTATATCCATACCAAGCAAAAAAGACATCTTTATCAATTCCATAGTCTTCCAAGATAGCTAATAATCTTCTTAATAAACTATCATTTGTCATAATCTTGCTCATCCCCCCCATTGCTCTGACAACATCATTAATATATCCAATTGTAGTTTCATTAGTAAATGTGGGTTTTAGACTTGCTTTATAGTTTCTAATAGCACTTCTAATATTCTTCTTGTTTTGTCCTTTAAATTGCTTGGTTACTTGTTTGTGGACTTCTCTATAGTCCTGGTTTGGTGTCATTATAAGGTTTGTATATTCTGATATTAGCTGGTTTCTGCTGGGACTTATGTGTTTGTAAGATTTTGAAGTTTTGATAATCTCACTCTTTAGGGTAGATTTGTCCCAATTATCTACCCCAAATCTTTTATCAAGTTTTTCTCTTGCTTTTTGTTTAATATAGGACATTGGTACTTCAAAGAAGTTTTTAATACTCTTCTCATTGACATACCCTTGTTTTTTTCAAGTGTTTAACTGTCTTCTAGTTACTTTTCTAGGGTTGTGTGTGTTTAACTTGCTAAAGTCTTTACGACAGCATCAGTTTACTACTCATTTAAAACTAAATAGCAAACTAGTGTCATTAATTGAATCTTTACGACAGCATCAGTTTACTACTCATTTAAAACCTCAAATCTGTCAAAAAAACCTTTTTTCCTTATAACACTATCTTTTTTACTTATTTAAAGTGTAAATATCTAAAACTAATTAAAATTCTCAAGTTTTTCAAATAATTCAGTATCAATTTCAGATTCATTATAAGAAAAGGGATTTATTATTATAAGTAACAATTGATTAAAACTATTTTTATATGCTTTATCTAAACAAAGATATGATAAATAAAATCAATATCTAAAATATGCTAGATTCATTTCATTAAAAAGAATAATCATTGTTTGATTGTTTAAACCAAAATAATTTATTATTGTGTATTTATTAGCTGTAAAATGTCCAGTAATTTGTACCAATGTAGGATTAAAAATTCTAAAAACTATTTCTTTATTTTTTTCAAAACAAATACTGAAATGTTCTAAAACTTGTTGGTTAATCTTATCTTTGTATTTTTTAGCTAATCTTTCACAATCTTTCCGATTTTTACTTCTTTCACATAGTAAGAAGAAATAATCTTTCATAAATCCTTTAAATTGAGGATTGATAAAATATTCATCACTGCATATCTTATCAATTTCTGCAAAATTCACACTAATTTGCATTAATTCATAGTAGATCTTATCATCCGAGTAGTCTTTAGTGTCTTGTTTCAAAGTAAATGATTTTAATGTTTTGTTTTTTAATTTAATATCATTCATTTTTTTTCTCCTTTACTTTGATGATTTTTTTTATCACAACACTATTCCACTACAAAGCATACAAATTTTAAAGTTTAATATCACAAACAAATATTGCCAATTATCCTCAAAAACACTTTTTTAAAAATAGTAAGTATAGACAAAGTCTATACACAATTATTCTAATATAATAAGCTATTTAATAATTTCTTATTTATTTCTTTTTGGTTCTTAAAATTCTTTTCAATATATTCAATTAATGAAGTTTTATCCAAAATTTCTAATGCGTCCACTTTAAATTCTTTGTTCACAAACTCATTTACAATTACAATGCATTCAATATATGAAAAGTCTGTAATTCACTTCTTTAAATTATTAGTGAATATTAAGAAATTAAAAGAACTTAAATAATTATTCAATATTTTTGAAATATCTAAAATATTAAAATCATTTATTAAAATCAATTGTTTATCGTCACTTCCTTCTTTGATAATATTTAATAATCCGTCAATATTACTATCAGATAAATAATCATCAAAAACATCAATATATGAAAGTAATGAAGCTTTTTCAAAATTGATATCACTTACAGCTTCAATATTTTCATCATTAAAATCATAGTATTTAGCAGTAATAAAATCTTGAAACTCTTGATTTAATTTATAAATGTCTTTTTTCTTTAAGTATTCGTGAAAAATACTATTATTTTTGTTATTAATGAAATCAGAAATTTTTGAGAAATGGTGGAAGTGATATACATTTTTATTTCTAATTAAATTTTGATTTATTTTAATTCTGCTATAAGAATCATCTTGATTTAATAACTCTCTAACCATTAACCCTGGATCTTCACAAACTATAATTTTCAATCCATGATATGCAAAATCAGAAGAAATATAATTCAATTCAAATTTCAAACTCATTCTTTTGTTTGAAGTTAAATAATCAATTGCTTTTGAAATTTCAGCAGTTCCTTTAACTTTAATTTGCTCTTCATTAGTAATAGATAATGGTTTTAAATTTAAAAAGTTTTTCATAATTAATCTTTAATTGAAATATATCTTTGAACTCCGTTAACTTTTTCATTAATATTTGATTCACCTCTTAAAAAGATAATGTCTTGATATTGTTTTTCAGTTACTGCCAATACTCTTATATTCCCTTGAGGTGGAATATATTTAGAAATCTTTTTTACTTCATTTTTAAATTTAGTTTTGACATTTAAACATTTTACATAGACAGAAAATTGAATCATTGAGTACCCATTCTTAATGAGCAATTTTCTAAACTTTGTATATTGTTTGTTTTCTTGTGTAGTATTATTTGGCAAATCATACATTACTAAAATACGCATATACTTATACAACAATCTCTATTCCTCTTTATCTTTTTCTTCATCAACAAAATAATTATCTTTTTTATTTGTTTCAACATTATATGTGTATTCAATATGAATATCAAAAATTGATTTGTTAACAAGAGAATCTACAAACAAATCAATTGCATTATTTAATTGATGATAAAGCCCATTAATCATAATTTTAAAATCAGCAATGAAATTCAAACAAACTTCTTTAATTTCAATTGTTAAATCATTTGTTTTGGAATCAATGATATTTCGGTTAAGTAACTCAATTACTAAAATATCGACAACATTTCGAAAAGGTTCTATTAAATCACTTGATAATGCAAAATGATTATGTACAGATTTATGAAAAATACTTACCCTGCAATCTAATCCTTTTTTAATAATACTTCTAGCTACCATTCCGTTTAATACTGTATAACCATAATTTAATAATTTATTAATCGTTAGTAAATCATCATCTCTACTAAAACCTACTCCAAACAATTTATGCCAATAAATTTTTGCTATATGTCCTTCACGATTAGTGATATCAAAGTTTTCAATCCCTTCAATAAAACTTCTTAAATATTCAAATTCTGAAGTGTTAATTTTATTTAAAAATCTTAAATACTTTATTTGGTTATGGCATTTGAGTTCTACAATTTTCTTTCAAACTGTTCCTTTGAAATCTTCTGTTCAATTAATTTGATCATTGAATATTTTTAATGTTAACAAGTTACCAATAATTGGGAAAAGCATCGAAGTTGGTAAATATTTTTCATTACAAAAGAAAATACAAACATTATTTGATGCTAATTCATTTAATAAGTTAATAGAAACATTGATTCTGCAATTAGTGAATAAAATTACATCAATATCATTAATTGGGATTGAGATGTTAGATTCACCAGAAATTATTAAATTATTTAAAAATAATTTAACTGAGCAATTTTTATTTATTTCAACAATTCTTCATCCCATAATAATATTTTGTGCTATATTAATTATGTTTAATAGATTAAGAATTGTCCTATTAAACAAAAAATGGTAACTATTCATGATAATAGTACGACAGCATCAGTTTACTACCATTTAAGATAAGGGTTTATCCCGTACTTGCTCCCTGCTTTAAATGAGGGAGTTTTTTATTCTTAATCTAATCCTAAATCTTTAATTATTGATACATTTCCTAATTCATCAACATTGCAAAAGTAAAATTGGTCAAGAATAGTACTGATACTGACTTGATTTTGTCCTGAAGGTTTATAAATTTCTTTAATATCAAGCTTGTTTTTATCTATACCAACTACTTTTCTGATATCCTTATTGTCATTTTTATTAACAATCAAAGATCCTTTATGAATTATAAAGAATTTGTCTTTACTAATATCTATGTCATATTCTTGTTTCTTTTTATCATATTCAACTTTATTAATCTTATTTTTTTTAATATCTGAATATAAAGTAATTTGCATAGGTATAACTCTATACTTTCCTTTTGAATCTTTAAATAATCTAATTTCTTTTCAATCTAAATTGGTGAATGCACCAATTTTCTTAGAATTGTCATAAATTCCTTTCTTAGACAAATTAAATGAATTTATTCTGGTGTTATATTTCAGGCTTTTAACTGAATAATAAAAATCATTTCCATCATTTGATTTTCTTTTTAGAATTACAGAATTATATTTTGTATAATCGCCTAAATTTTCAGTTTTACAAAATTCTTGCATATATAATTCAAAAGGATTTTTATTTTTATACTCTTCGTTGCTTTCAGATATCTTTTTTCCTCATTCATATGCTAAAACAAGATCCTTTCAGAGTTTAGGATCTGAATAATTATCACCATTTTTATATTGATCATTCAAAACCTCGAAAATATTTTTATTTTCTTTTTTAACAAATTTTAAAGGTTCTAATAGATTGAATTTAGTTCATTCTAAATTTTCATCATCTTTTAATTCGATGGAAACTAAAGTGTCTCCTCAAAATCCAATGTTACTTTTCTTATTAATTTTGTAAGAAAACTTCACAGGAAATTCTTTAACAGAATCTGACAATTCATTCCATTTTATTGCATCATTGTTGCTTGTTTTTGCTCTTATGAATTTACTTTTTGATTTAGAAGTAATTTCACCCGTTTCATAATTTATTTCAGAATTACTAAATCAAACTAAGTTACCAATTTCGGTTTTACTATTTCCATAAATCGCACAAATTGTAGCATCAATTGCATGGTGTCTAAAATCATCACGGTCTTTTTCAATATTTAAGTATTTTTCTCTTCTAAATATTTGTGATTGTTTTCCATTAATCGTAATAACATTGATTTCTTCATTTTGATTATTAACCAATAGGTTATTAATTTTTTCAATACTTAATCAAGATGTTAAAGCTTGCTTAAAAATTCTACAAGCATATCTTGTATCTGCTAAGTTTCTACCTATAAATCCATAAGCTCTTCGAGAGTCTTCACTAGATGACTCATAAGTTAAATTTTCAAATTTCTTTTTATTGTAATTATCTCCAGGAGTTAAAAACAAATCTTCTCAATTCTTTTTGATTAAATATCAATTTTTACCTTTTGATTGTAAATATTCATAAGGTGTTCTTTGTCTTTTTTCTTGATTAGTAGTTCTTAATACTAAAACTCTATTATTGATAGAGTTATCATATGAAATAGAAAAAGGAATTATGTGGTCAATTTCAACATAATTTGGATCTTTAATTACCATATTAGGATCAATTGATTCATTAGTATAAATGTCTTTATTATTTTGTTGATTTAACAAAACTAGTTTTTGAATAATAGTTTTGTTATTTTCTTCATAGCCATAATTTGACTTGACTTGTTCTTTTAAACTCTCATTATATCTTTGGAACTCTGTTTCTTTTTTTCTTTTATCAACAGTGTTTCATTCGGTAGGCATTTCAACAACAATGTTGTTTAAACAATACTTTCCTTTGTAAATGTATAATTTTAAAATTTTGTTAAATACTTTTAATGCTTCTCTAAATGAACATTTTGTAGTTGGTGAAAGAATAAAGTTTTGGTCATCTAAGCAATCAACATTGATGTATTTTGAAAAATCACTTTTATTAATATCGAATTTAAATTTTTTATTTTCATTTTCATCAATTAATTTTTTAAATTTTTGATTTAAAGTTTTTCCCTTACTTGCAATTTCTTCTTCTATGTATAAATTATGTGCTTTATAAGATAATCCACTAGTTGATTTAGAATTAATTTTGTTAGACTCAATAATTTGTTTAATGATATTTTTGTCTAGATTTAATTTTTCTAAGTTTGTTTCAATTTCTTCAAATTGTGTAGGGTATTTAGCAAAAACATCAATAATATCATTGAATAATTTTAAATAGTTATCAATAAAATCATCATAACTTTTAATAGGCTTAAATTCAGATAAAAAATTAAACAATATTTTTGAATTTTCTAGTTTTTCAAAATTTGCATTTTCATTTGCGTTTTTAGCACTTTTCTTAGATTCTTTTGTTGGATATTTTGAAACACATTTTTCATCCGCTTTACAGATGCTACAAATTGTTTTTAAAATATTTTTTCCTTTTAATGCTTCAAAAATAATTTGTTTCTTTTCATCTTTTTCTAGTTTACTAGAAACTCGCTTATTATCAGATATATCAATGGTATTTAATTGGTTTAACAAATTAGAAACTTCTGCAGAGCTTGATTTTTTATTTGCTCTATCTTCTTCAATAAATACGGAACATTTCCCGATTGTATAATCCCATAAGTTCTGTTTTTCCTTAACTACTTTTCCATTTTTGTCTTTTCTTCATAAGCCATAATTGCTTGGTGATTTTTCACTTCCTGGACCTTCTGAAAAATCACGAACACGTTTAAAAATTCCTTCTAAATAATCCTTTTCAAAATTAGTAGAAGAAAGGTATTTTTGATTACTTAACAATTTTTTAATTTCTTGTTCCCAATCAAATTTTGAAAAATCATTATTTTTAGTATTGCCTCTAAGATATTTATATTTTTCAAATTCCATTTTTTGAATTTCAGAAGGAGATTTATGATAATACTCTCTTTCTTTAATGAATTTTTCTGCTGCATTAATAAAAAATTTAGCTTGTTTGAACCCAAATTTTTTATGATCTAATTCTTGTACTTTAGTTTCAATCTCTTTTTGTTTATCTTCAGATAGAGACTTAAAATTTTTTACATTTTCCTTTTTTAAAAACGCTTCATATTCATTAACAAAATTTCTTAAAGTTGCATCATTGCTAAATTTTTCTAAATTTTCATTTTTACTTTTGTATTGTTCAAAAGACATATAAGAATAGCCACGATGAGACAAATAATAGTAAAGAATTTTTAGTAACAAAACAGGTTTAATTTCAGAATTTAAACCTTTTTCTATTAAATACAGAACTGGAATTTTTGAATCTTTAAATTTTGCAGGAATCAAAGATTCATCATTAATAATTTTTAAAAAATTAGACTTTGTAAGTTCGAAAGATTCAGCTTTATGAATTTTAAAAATATCAAAGTATTTCTTAGTAACTAGTTTAATAAAATCATCTTTACGATTTTTTCTTCTAGAAATCATTCTTCTAGCTTGTCTTTTTGTACGACGTTCTTGATTTTTTAGTTTCCCATCCTTTGGGTTTTTCAATTCTTCAAACAATCTAACCCCACGATCAATGATTTTATTGTCCTCATCAACTATTGCTCAACCAACTGATGTAATCCCAATATCAAAGCCAATATTAACAAGTTTTTTCTTTTCATTATTCATTTCAAAGTCTCCAAATACACTTATTTAATTTTTTTATAACAAAAAAATGAAAAGATTAATAAAAAATTAGCAATAATTTATATAGACTTATAAAAATAACTTATAAATTATTACACTAATAAAAAATCAAAGGTTTAGTTAATATGAAATATTGTATTATTGTGGACTCGTCAACCGGGATTAAAAATGGCGAAATTAAAGATGTGTATTGTGTTCCCCTAATGATTAGTGAAAACATTAATGGAGTTGAGAAAAATTATCGGGAATTAATGGATATTGATTCCCTGCAAATTATTGAAAAAATTAAAGCTAAAAGTGATTTAAAAACTTCACAAACTCCAATTGGGGAAATGATTGAAATTTTAAATCAACTAAAAGAGCAATATGACAAAATTTTTGTCCTTCCCATAAGTAGTGGAATATCTGGGACTTATAAAACTTGACTAATGGCTAAAGAAGATTTTGAAGATAAAGAAATTATTGTGCTTAATGGAAAAGATTTTGGATTTGGAAATAAAGCAATCATTGATTTAGTTTCGAAAATGATAAAAGAAAACAAATCAATTGCAGAAATTGAACAAGCAATCGAAGATAGATCTAATAAAAGGGCGGGAATCTTGGTAGTTTCGGATTTAACACAATTAAAAAAAGGTGGCAGAGTTTCAACTCTAAAAGCAGCAATTGCAAAAGCATTAGGATTAAATATCTTAATTACGTTTGATGGTGCCCTTGATTTTTTTGACAAAACAACATCAATTGATAAAGCAATTGATAAAGCATTAGCTGAAATTGACAAAAGAATCAATTACACAAAAAACAAAATTAAAAATGCATTCTTTTATACTACATTTATTGATGAAAACAAAAACAAAGAAATAAAAGCTAAAATTGATCAAAAAATTCAATTTACAACAATTCAGTCTTTATTCCCATCAGCAATTACAGTCCACACTGGAATTGACACATTTGCCATCTATATTGAAGCAAATTAAAAATTTAATAGATATTAGATTAAATAAAAAAAAAATAGTTAATTTTAATTTAACTATTTTTTATTAATTTAAATGGTGGAGGTAATGGGATTCAAACCCACGACCTTTTGATTGCAAGTCAAATGCTCTATCAGCTGAGCTATACCCCCGAAATGGTGGAAGTAAATGGACTCGAACCATCGACCTCACCCTTATCAGGGGTGTGCTCTAACCAACTGAGCTATACTTCCTTAATGTAATAACTTTAAAATTATAATATATAATAAATTTTTTATATAACAATTTATTACAAAAAAGATTATAAAAGTTATTTACAATATCTTAACTTTCACTATTATTTCTTGTATTACTCGTTTTTGATTTGAAAAATAAGGTAATCGGGACGTTTGTCAATCCCAAGCTTTTACGCATTTCATTTTCTAAATACCTTGCATAGCTGAAATGCAAGTATTGGGGATTATTACAAAATAAAACAAAGGTTGGGATTTGACCATAAACTTGTGTGACGTGATTGATTTTAATTCGACCCCGGTTAAACAAAGGAGGGGTGTTAAGCATTTGCAATTTTCACACAAGTTCAGATAATATTTTTGAATTGTATTTCTTTTCTAAAATTGCTCTAATATTTTGGATTTGATCAAATAAAGTATTAATTCTTTTATTTTCTTTAGCACTTAGAAATACAATTGGTGCTCAGCTTAAGAAATTAAATTTAATTTTAATAATCTTTAAAAGCTTATTCATTGTTTTTTCGTCTTTATCAGCTACTATATCCCATTTGTTAACTGCAATAATTGTTGGGATATTAGCTTTATAAGCTAATCCCGCAATTGTCTCGTCTTGTTCATCAAAATCAGTTGATCCATCTAACAACACTACAATTAAATTACTTCTTGAAATTGATTGATTAACCCTTAAATAAGAATACTTATCAACCCCTTGCTGGATTTTCCCCTTGCGTCTAATTCCAGCAGTATCAATAATTGTGTATTCTTTTTGGTTCCTTTTAAAATATGAATCCACCGCATCTCTTGTCGTATTGGCAATATTTGAGGTAATCATTCTTTCCTCATTTAAGATTGCATTCACCAAACTTGATTTGCCCACATTTGGTTTGCCAATAATGCAAAATTTAAAGGAATTGTCTTTCTCTTTTGCATTTGTTGGGGTTTTAACAATCGCATCTAACAAATCTCCAATTCCAATTCCGTGCGTACTGGAAATAAAATAGGGGGACTGAAAACCAAACTTTAAGTATTCTAATTCGCTATCATTAATCGGATCCCGGTTTTCTGATTTGTTAACGGTAATAAAAACTTTTTTCGATTTATATTTCTTTAATAGTTTTGAAACATAAAAATCATCTTGGTTAATTCCTTCTTGAAACGAAACTAAAAAAATAATGGCATCTGCTTTATCAATTGCATAATTTACTTGCAATTCAACTTGTTTTTTAAAATCAAATTCATCTAGCATTAAGCCACCAGTATCAATGATTTTAAAAGTTTGGGTTAACCATTGTCCATAAGCTTCAATCCGATCTCGAGTAACTCCAGGACTAGAATCAACTATTGCTTTATTAACCCCGATAATGCGGTTAAACAAAGTCGATTTACCCACATTTGGTTTTCCCACAATTGCAACTGTTAGCATATTTTATCCTTTATGTATTTTTTAGTTTCTTCAAAGACTTGGTTAATTGTTTTATTACTCGTTTTGATTAAAACCATTTGAGCATTTTTCTTAGAAGGGGCAATTTTACGGTGTTTGTCAAAATAATCCCTTTTTAATAAATCCCAATAGATTTTTAAAAAAGAAGCTTTATTACCAAGTTTTCTAATCTCTTCTACCCTTCTTTTGGCACGAGATGCTATTGAACAATAAAAATAAAATTGTAAATCAGCATTGGGCATTATCTCATCAACTATCCCCCGACCATCCATTATAATAAAGGGATTTGTGTTAACTAAATTTAAAAGAATTTGATTAACATAATCTCTTATATATGGTCTTGTGGCAATGTTGCTAGCAATTAATGAGATTTCATTTTGCTTTAATTGCTTGCTAACATCAACTTTATCAATATAAAAAAGATCTTGATTCACTTCAATTTGATGCTGATTTAACTCTTGAATAATTGCATCTTGTTTAGCTTCTACCAACCCCTTTTGATTTAAAAAGTAAGCGATCGAACGGTAAAACCCACCAGTGGTAACAAAAACAAAATTAAACTCTTTAGCGATTAATTTACAAATGGTACTTTTCCCACTAGCTGCAGTCCCGTCCACTGCAATTTGAAATTTATTGTTTTGATTCATAATCATACTTTATTATAAAAAACCAATGAATTATAAAATAATAAAAATAATTAATTTACGAACAATTAATTAGTAGATAAAAAAAAAAAAATAGCACTTTAGTGGTGCTATTTAACTGATTTACTATACTAGACGGTTGAACCATTCAACAACGTAAGCTTCATTAATACCATCTGGTAATTCATCTCTTTCAGGGTGTCTAATGTATTTTCCTTTTTTGTTTTGACGATCAGAATCTACATAATTACATTGTGGGTTGTTAGTACCAGCTAATACTACTGGTAATTTCTTAGATCTTTCAACAACTTCAATTTGTTGCCCCAATTTAATCAAACAAGAAGGGATCGTCACTTTTTTACCATCTACTAAAATGTGACCGTGATTTACTAATTGACGCGCTGCACGTCTAGTTGCAGCTAACCCCATACGAAATACAAGGTTGTCTAATCTACTTTCTAAAACAATAAAAACATTAAGTGTTAATGCACCTGGCATTTTAGTAGCTGTTAAAAACAAACGACGGAATTGACGGTCATTCATTCCATACAAATACATCATCTTTTGTTTTTCTACAAGTTGTTCACCATAATTTGATAACTTAACTCTTTTATTACCGTGTTGTCCGGGAGCATATGTTCTTTTCTTACCCTTTGAAAACTCCATATTGTTTTCAAGTAAAGAAAAACCATAACGACGTGATTTTTTTGTAATACTGCCTAAATATCGAGACATATAAAAAATTTCCTTTACAAATATTTTAAAAAATAATAAATAATTGCATAATAAGGGATTTAATTCTATAAAGGTAATTTAATGTAGATGGGTTCGGGATTCAGCAACCTTACTTGCAAAACTATTAAGCCATTAAATTATTGCTTTAAATATTAAAATGCTGATTATGCTTTAAATATTATACATAAGATATTGCAAAATTAATTATTATCTCAATAAAGTTAATCAATACACTTATGCAAGCATTTTAATAAAAACTCAATAGCTTAAATTTCTTTATATTTAAAATCAATAAATTTTAAATTATTAAACAAAACATTCATATTAGAAGTGCTTGAATCATTAGTCTGATAAAAAGCGGGAGATGGGGAATTTAAAATACTTAATTTCTTAGTATTGTAAATTAGCATCACCTCTTCTACTTGACTACTATTAGGATTAATCGCTGGAGTATTACCTGACAATATTGCATCATATTGAATTTCATTATTGTTATTTGCTAATGAATTTAAATAATTTAAAAAATAATTGAGATTTGTTTCATTTTGGTTTTTATTAATTTCTAAAAGCCCAATCACATCAAACTTAGCATTGTAAATAATTTTTGCTAAATTAATAGCATGCAATTGTCTTTTATCATTTGCAGATTTAGTAGATTTTGCTGCAACTTGATTAAAATCAAAAGCAGCCAAATCACCCGTATCTAAATTAAAGTTAAGTGCATTCCATCCGCCAACCCGGATAGAAGAATCTACATTAATTAAGTTCTTGTAAACTAAATTAAAACCAACTGGTAAGTGATCTGAAACTGCATATCTTAAATAATTGGTAATTAATTGGTTTTCATCTTCACCACTATAAAAACTATTATTGTAATCAATTCAAGAAGCTCCATTACTCATAGTTTGAGAAGGTAATGTTAAATAAGAATCGATTGCAAATCCATTTGCAAAATTAGGTCTTACTACACTTTTAATGTCATCATAATATGAGCTATCACTTTGGGCAATGCTGAATTGATTATTATCAATTGCATAGATAAACTTGTCATAAGGATTAGCAAATGATTCAAATGTAGTACTAAAACTAGTGTTATAAGTTGCATTATCTGCAAATAGCATTTGATAAGAGGTATTTTCTAAACTGGCAAATGCTTTTGCTTGATTCCCTAATTGAATGTTAGTATCACCCATAAAGATAATGTTTTGGTTATTAAAATAATTTTTAAAATAATCTAATACTAAACTAATGTTATTAGCTTCTCTAACTTCTTGACTCCCTTGCCCACTAATATCTGATTTTGTTTCCACTTCATTTAATGAATTTAGAGAAGTGGAAACACCTGGTGAGTCAAAGTGGGAGTAAGACACTACAAAACTTGCGTCTTGTGCATCATTAATACTAAATTGTGCCCCGTATGGAGATCTGACATATCCAGAAGAAGTTGAAACACTTGTTGTGGGATTTTGTGATTGATTAGTACTATTATCATTTGGATTGGTATCACGGTTTAAATAAAAATAAATGCCGATTCCAATCCCTACAAGCAAAATTAATGCAAACAAAATGGAAATAAATAGTTTGGTTTTTTTCATTATCTTTTTTAAGGTTAACTAATATATTTTATGCTTTTAAAAATTTATTTAAAATAGAGATAAATAAAAAACTTGTCTATTTTAAGACAAGTTTATCGGTTTAGTATCCCACAACGTAATGAGCGCCCTTAACAGTGGTAAGTGATAAGATGATTGCAATTACAAATAAAAAAGCAAAAATTCCCGTTGAAATATAAAACATTAATGCTGTACTTTTTTTCTTATTAATACAAAAATCTTCATATTCTTCAAATGATTTTACATTAATGTTGTAATAGTTTTGAATGACCCAATTTTTCCGTTCGCGAAATTGCTTATACGTATAAATATCTAGCATTTGCCGACTCGTATACCGCATTCTTAAAGCAAAGTTTTGTCTTCAAAACCACCAGAACATATTAAATAAAAAGCCAGCACCAGCACCCAGACTTAAACTATCTTGTC
The DNA here is from genome assembly GCA_021444005.1 of Malacoplasma sp. GTDB lineage: Bacteria > Bacillota_I > Bacilli_A > Mycoplasmatales > Mycoplasmoidaceae > Malacoplasma. The sequence goes on along the minus strand of JABUSB010000001.1, from coordinate 346,119 downwards.
ACACCAAGTGGTAATACACAGAATTATTGTTTTCATCAATCACTTGCGTTTTGGTAAGAAAGGAAATTAAAAAAACAGCAAGTGAGGCTAAACAAATAAAGAAAAACGAAAAATACCCTTTAGGATAATTTTTCGCTTTCTTTACAGCTTTTAATTGTGCTTTACTCACAGGGTCTTTATTTTCAAAAGCACTTTTTTGATCATCATTTTGATTACCATACTTTGTATACCCTTGAGTTATGATTGATGGGTTTTTCTTCTTTGAATTTTTATTATTCATCTTCTTGATATTTAAGTTTTACTCATTCACTTAATTGTTCTCGAGTGCCATATACTTGATGGTCTAAATTGCTATTAATTTTGTAAAAATGTGGTCGGTTAAATGCACTTCAATCACGGTCATATGTGAATTCTTCACTAAATGCAGCTAAGTCAATGTGGACTCTTGTCAATTTAGGAGTAGCACGCATTAGAGATCTAGTGTAAGGGTGGATTGGGTTTTTAAAGATTTTATCCACATTACCTTTTTCAAGAATTCGACCACGGTGCATAATAATTACATTATTACATACATAGTTTACCATTGAAAGGTCGTGTGCAATTAGTAAAACAGTAACTTTTTTCTTAACACACAAGTCTTGAAGAATGTTAATAATTTGGGCTTGAATTGAAACGTCTAATGCACTAATTGGTTCATCCGCAATAATAATCTTTGGATTATTAATTAAAGCACGTGCAATTACAATTCTTTGACGTTGCCCTCCTGAAAACTCGTGTGGGTAACGGTAAGCGTGTTCACGTTTTAAACCAACACTATCTAGTGCATCATACACAGATTTTCGTTTTGTTAGGGCAACTAATTTTGGAATAAAAATTCAATTATAAATTGATTTAATTTCCGAAATTAGTGAGTTTGTTTTAACTTCGTCTAGTGTGTTTTTGTATTCAAATTCAATCGCTACCAATGATTTTCAACGTAGCTTAATTTCGTTTTTCAAGATTGAATAATTTGAACAGAATCCCAAGTATGAGAATGCTTTTTTGACAAATGAAACTTTAGCATCATCACGCATTTCCGCAATCGCAATTCTTTTAATTGCTTTTAATTGGTTGTTAATTAGGTGTTTTAAATCACGTTTACGCTGACAATATTGGTGATAAATTTTATTAATATTGTTGTTTGTGATTTGCATAAATCTCTTTTGTTCATTTGATTTTTCACCCATTACAACGTTTTTAACGTGATTGTTACGGTCGATTTTCGCTTTTTCAAAATCACGTTTACAACTATTAAATTTAGCAGCATTGTCATTATACTCATTAGAGCCTTTACTATACTTTGCTTTAATTTTATTTAGTTGAATCAAATGCGATTGTTTTTGTTCTTCAAGTTTATTTCTTTCGCTATTGTAGTTATTGAAATTGTCTTGATTAGTTTTAAGCGCTAATTTAAACAAATCACTTAAATCTTTGAATGATGTGGAAACTGTTTTATAAAATGCATCAAACCCTTTAGCAGATTCATTGTCAAAAATATTAAAGTCTTTGTTATTAGCTACTAAAACATTGTATTGTGCTTGGATGTAACCAAAGTCACTCCAACGGTTTGTTTTGTAGCTTTCATAAAACAAGACTGAGATTTTTTTAATTGTGTCTAATTGTAAAACTAATCTTGATCTTTCCTGTAAACTTGTACTTTTGAATAACTTGCTAATTTTAGTAACTTCATCAAAAATTGGTGCAAACAAAACTTGAATTGCTTTTTTAACTTTACTAGAAATTGAATTGATTGAATCTTCATTTAAGTGTTTGAATTTAACTACCGATTTAGCAAATCTTAATTCAATTTTCTTTTGGTACAAATCAATTAAATTTAAAGCGTATTCTAATTCATCTTTCGAAAATCTTAATGCTTGTTTTAAAGTTTTAAGTTTCCCGTTAACCGTAATTTTTCAACTCTTCAAATATTCATAGTTTTGTAACACATAATTGTGTTTGTAGTTGTATTTAAACTCTTTAATTTCTTTTTTAGTATTATCTAGTTTTGTTTTTTCAGCATAACCAGCATCAGAATACTTAAAGATGTTGTCATAATGCTTGTATTGAATTAAAAGGTTTTCGTAATTTTTGTAAACTTCTGCATAGTTTTCACTAAGGTATTGTGAATCTAGATCATCAATTAATTGTTCAAAACGCTTACTAAATTCATAAATTAAAGGGGTTGTTTCGTTGATTTTTTCAACAAAAGTATCCATATTAAAAATGATTTTCTCTCTTGCACTATTAAAGTCTAGATCACTATAGTTTTGGTTTACAAAAACATCATAAACATCATTTAGTTTTTTTATTAGCAAGTTTAAATAGTTACTTTTAAATTCTTGTAGTGCTTTGTTTTTAGTAGTTAAAAACTCAACATACAAGTATTTACTCATCTTGTTAAGCAATTTTCATTTTTCAATTGCTTTTGTATACAAACTTTTATTAATTGAAATGGGTTCTGAAATTAATTGCAAAATGTTTTTTGTCGGGTTCAAAGATGCCATTGGATCTTGGAAAATCATTTGCACATTTTTTCTTAACCATTTCTTTGTTTTTTTACTTAAGTGCTTGTTAGAAACTAAGTTGTTATCAATTTCAATTTTTCCACCAGTTGGTTGATGTAATTTGATTAAACATTTTCCAGTAGTTGATTTCCCACTACCAGATTCCCCAATAATTCCAAAAAAGTCCCCTTCATTTACATTAAAACTAATTCCGTCAAGGGCTTTAAAATATCAACCCCTAACTTTAAAAAGCATATCTAAATTTTCAACGTTTAAAAATGGTTTTTGAGCAACTGCTACTTGCGCACTTGCTCTTTCAATGCTTGAAGCAGCTGCAGTACTATTCCCATTATTTAAAACTGGTTTGTCATTTGTTTTTTTCATATTGGTCTCATTTATTTACTAAATTCAATTTATACTTTTTTCATTTCGATTGCTTTTTTTTGTTTAACATAAATTTCAAAAGATTTTTTGAAGTGTTTAATCTTTTCACGTACTTCTTTTGGAATCTCCATTTTTGGAGCTTTAGGGTGGAGTAATCAAGTTGCAGCACGGTGGGTTTCAGTAACTTCAAAAAGTGGCGGTTGTTTTTCAAAATCAATGGCAACCGCATACTTGTTTCTAGCAGCAAATGCATCCCCTTTAGGTGGGGTTACAAGGTTTGGAGGAGTACCAGCAATTGGTTCTAGTTTTTGGTTTTCCACATCACTGTCGGGAATTGAGGATAATAGTGCTCAAGTATATGGGTGAAGTGGGTTAACAAAAATTTCTTCAGTTAAACCTTGCTCTACAATTTTTCCCCCATACATTACATAGATATAGTCACAGAAGTTAGCAACTAAGGCAATATTGTGGGAAATAAAGATAACCGTAATTTGGTATTTTTCACGAAGTTCTTTAATTAAGCTTAAAACCTTTGCTTGCACAGTAACATCAAGTGCAGTAGTTGGTTCGTCAGCAATAATCACATCAGGTCGTGATGCAACCGCGATTGCAATTACAATTCTTTGACGCATTCCCCCTGAAAATTCGTGAGGGTATGATTTTAAACGGTTTTGTGCGTCTTCAATTCCAATAAACTTTAGAATTTCAATCACTTTTTTCTTCGCTTCTGCAGGTCGTGTATTGAATAAGTAATCTTTTTTAATTCTTACCAACTCACTATTTAAAAAACTAATTGCTTCTTGGCTTAAAGGTTTATTTTCTAAGTCACGTCCCGTTTTTAGTTGTTGGTTAATTAAAGCTTTTTGTTGACGATAACGGTTCTTTTCAGAAACATAAATCGCTTCAATTACTTGTTTACCAATAGTTTTTGTTGGATTTAATGACATCAATGGGTCTTGAGGAATATATGAAACATACGTTCCCCGAATGTAAGCTCAAGTCCCTTTATTAACTTTGATGATATCAATGTTTGAAAGGTTTAAGTCTTTGGCCGATACAATTGACCCATCATTGAATCCGATAATTGATTTTACACAAACTGATTTTCCACTACCAGATTCACCAACAATTCCAATAATTTGCCCTTTATACACTGTTAGATCAACTCCTCTAACAGCTTGTAGTAATCCATCTTTTACCTTAAAACTAACCTTTAGGTCTCTAATTTTAATAACTTGATTCCCTGTTAATCTTTTAGCAGGGTCAGTTACAAAGTGTTTTTGTTTTAAAGCCATAATTATCTACCTACTACTCTTGGGTCGATTGCGTCATTTAATGCATTCGCAATAATTTGAGCTGAAATTGTAAATGCAGCAAAAACGACAATTGGAGAAACTAATTGGGCAACGTTTGAAACTGTATATGCATCATATAATAGTAATCCTAGTCCTAATTCACTAGTAGGTTTTAAACCTAAAAAGACTAATGAAGATTCAAAGAAGATTACTGTTGGAATTAAGTTAACAAAGATAACTGAAATTCTTCCCGCAATTACTGGAATCATATGTAAGAAAATAATTCGCGATTGACTTCCTCCAAGTGTTCTTGTTGCTTGGACATATTCCACATCTTTGTTACGCATAATATAAGTTCTTGTAGTGATTGCAGGTGAGAATCACAAGACAAACACTAGTGAGAAACCAACAACTGAATTTGAAAGTGATGAAGTACCTTCTGGACTTGCAGTCAATACAGCACCTAATACTAATAATCAAATAATAGTTGGTACACCACCTACAATTTCAACAAAACGCATCATAATAGTGTCAGGTCATTTACCAGCAAATGTACCTGCAACTGCACCATATACTACCCCGATTAGAATTGATAAGATTGAAACTCAAAACGCTAATCCAAGTGAAGTTTCTGTAGCTGCTCATAGTCTTGTTCAAATATCAATTCCATTACCATCAGTCCCTAATATTGGATAGACATTAATAAGTGGTTGTGTCCCATCTTGTAATGTATATTCATAAGGGAAGTAGGTAATCTTGTAAGCAACCCCAGCCACAACAGGAGTAATATTAGAGGTCCCAGTTATTAATCCATAGGTCTCATAGGTTTGAATCATTGAAGGGGTAGCATTATAAATGGTTACTGAAGGATTGGTACCCAACGTTCTTGCTGGTAAGTTAATGACAACTGAAGTGTCAACTTGGTCTGTAATGGCTTTAATTGGTGAAAAGCCATTTAAAGAATAAGAGATTGGAGGTGTTAAAATGGCTAATAGAATTACTAGTAAGAAAATTACTAGAAAAACAACTGCCCACCGGTTGCTAATAAAACGTTTCAATATATCAACAATATATTTACTTGGTTTTCCAACAACTTGGTCTTGCCGGTTTAATTTTGAAATATCAACAGGTGCAAAATCATTTTCGTTAACTTCAAAATTAATTTTAGGCATTCGAATTAATTGACGATTATTGGCTTCCATTGGCTACACTCCTCCTTTCCCAACACCACTCATACTTTGAGTGTTTGAATTTAAATTAGATAATTTTATTTTGTATACATCTTTACCGATTACGAAGTATTTTACTTCTGCATTAATTTTGTATAAAGCAAAAATATCTTGAGTTAATGTCACTGTCTTTTTGCTATAATTGATTGCTTTAATTTCAGATAATGTGTGAAATAAGCTTTCAGTATTATTAAGCAAGAAGTAGTTATTAGCTCCATTGTGTCTTGCATCATTTCAGTGTTTTCTTCAAGTTGCACGATCTAATTTAGCTTTAATGATTCGGTACACTGATGCTTGAGAAGCATTAGCTAATTTAATACGAGGATCAATAAAGGTAAATGAAATATCTAAGAATAGATTAATTAAGAAGTATAGTCCTGAAATGAAGAAAACTTGAAACATTACAAGGTTAAAGTTATTTTGCAAAATACTATTAAACATAATATTCGCAATTCCGTTAACCCCAAAGATTTGTTCAATAATAATTGATCCTGTAAATACAGATAAGAAACTTGGTCCTAAAACTGATAGTGCAGGAATTAATGAATTACGAACTGCATGTTTGAAAATTACTTTTCATTTAGACAGACCTTTAGAAAGGGCTGTTTTAATATAATCCTGACTTAAAACTTCAACAAGTTCATTCCGCACATAATACGTTAGTGTTGAAGCTAAACCAAAAGTTAAACATAGAATTGGCATTATTGAAGAGCCAACAAATGTTAGTGAGGTGAAGTTTGGATCATCAAAGTTAACGAAGTTCTGTGGCAATCCAATGACACCAGCTAATCTTAGTAATAAGATACCAATAATAAAGCTTGGTACACTAATTAGAATAACTGATATTACATTAATGAATGTATCTTGCCACTTACCACGATAGACACCAGATATTAACCCAAACAAAAAGCCTAGAAAGATTGCCAATATATAAGCTAATGCGGCAATATAGATCGTGTTTGGAATGTTTTGGAAGAAGTAAGTAGTTAAAGGCGTACCTTCATTATTATATACAACCCCAAATGTTCCGCCAAAGAAAGTACCTCAATAATCGAAGTATCTTACAATTGGCGGGTTAAACCATCCAATAGATGCTAGTTTTTGCAGATAACTTTGGTCATCTTCACCTTGCGCTTTTGTGATTGGGGCATTAGGTAATGCTGTCATCAAAAAGAACACAATGCTCATTAAGACCCAAAGCGCAAAAATTGCAAATAGCAATCTTATAACTACATATCTAGTCATATGTAATGTGATTTCCTTTCTTTTATCTTTATAAAAAAATATTTGATTTTAATAAACAAACATCATAATCGGTAGATTTTTATACAAATAAAGAAAAAGAGAGCGTGTTGCTTCACACTCTCTTAGCATAAAATAAAATTAAAACTCAAGTTAAGCCTTACTAACTTTTTATATTAATAGATATCTGTATGAAGCATTCCTCTTTTTTAACTAGTTTTTACCATTTAAAGTAAAAAGATAATTATTTGTAAAATTCTCTAAGGGACGTTGTTCCTTTTCTCTTTTATCTTGAATAGAAAAAATTTGCGATCAAACGGTTCGCATAATGTGATTATTTTTAAATAGTCTACAATTTTTTCTATTCATAAAATCTACCTTGTATTATTTTTATCATATTTATGAAAAGATAAGTTAATAAATTTTAAAAAATAGTAAATAATATACTAAAAAAATAAAAATACAACTTAATTAGCAAATTAAAGAAAGTAATAATAAGTTATGAAGCTAAGTAAATATTTAAATAAATATAACTTTATTGATTTCTACACTAAACCTGAAGGGTTATGGTTTTTTAGTATTAACGAAATTGAAGAAAAACTTGAATTTTGAATTAAGTATTATGCTAGCAAAAACAAAAAAGATATTGTGTTTGATTTGGAAGAAGAAAACGAAGATGAAGAAAATGAAAACGAAGATAATGAAATTGATTGGTATGAAAAATACAAATATCTAAAAGAGATGGGTGAATTAGAAGTTGAAAGTGACAAAGAAATATATTTAACAATTGGAAATATCATTGATAAAAAATCACGTGAGTTTATCAAAAATAAATATAAAGAAATTAAAAACATATTTGATTTAGAAAATAATCAAAAAAAATTTTTAACAAATGAACAACAAGCTTTAAAAACCAAAGAATTAATTTTGCAATATGATAATTTGATTATTTTCCAGCCGGTTTTTATTTACAAAAACCTCATTACAAAATCTGATACTTTAGTTAAAAATAAAAACAAAATTTATATTATTGAAACTAAAGGGACAACATCTGCAAAGTTTGTCCACTACTTAGATTTATTATTTCAAAAACAAGTAATTGAAAACCAAGATTATCTAAAAGCATTAAATCCCAAATTCTTTTATGAACTTTGCTTAATTGAATACAACTATTTAAATAAAAACGATGTTACACTGCAAACAACTCCTTTTATTAATTTATCAAAAACAGTTTCAATCACAACCCAATTAAAAAAATTAAATATTCAAAAAACAGAATTAGCTACAATTAAAAACAACATTAAAAAAGGAATTCCATACAACAATGAAATTACTCCTTTAAAGATTAAAGATTTAATCTATCAAAACTATGATGATTTAAGCATTAATTGTGGCGCACAAAATTTTCAAACAAGACAAAAATATGAAAAATGCTATGAAGCAGTATCCAATATTAATAATGAGTTTTTTGAAGTTATGAAAAAACTGCAAGCCTTCAAAGATAAATTAAATGATAAAAGTTTTGTTAAATTCCAACCCTCTGAAAAAGACAAAAGCATTATTAAAAATTGTGATTACTTTCAAAAAGAAAAAAAGATCTATGCTCTGATGGGATATAAACTTTTTAACTTCTCAGGTAATGTTGCATCCCAATCAGCAGAAGATATTAAAAAAACTTCTAAGAAAGCTAAAATTGAAGACTTTCTTAAAAAACCAAAAGCTAACCCTGACTTTTATTTAAACTTGTTTAAAAAAAAGAAAAAAATAGTAGTTAATAAAAGTTTGTGTAATGAATTTTTACAAAAGCTTAAAAGTACTAAAGTTTATTTTGACTTTGAAACAATCAATTCCCCAATTCGGGTAATTGATAACTCGCTTCCCTTTATGCAAATTGTAACCCAATGCTCAATTATTACTTGAAACCAAAAGCAAAAAGTTGAAGACTTGAAGTGCAATAACCTAATTAGAGATCCTAAAAAAATTGATATCCAGTGGTTTAAAAAAGTAATTGATTCACTATATGCAGGAAACACTCCGGTTAAGCAAAACGAAGTTTACACGCTTGATAAAGAAAATGAAGTTTCTTATATTGTGTACAATAAAAGCTTTGAATGTACCAGACTTAAAGAGATGGCTGATTTTATCAATGAAGATTTATACTGATTCAAAATTAACCAAATTAATAACAACATCTTTGATTTAGCTGATTTTTTTAAAATTAATGCCAATCCTAAAAGAAATCCTTATCTAATTTTTTTCAAAGAATTATTTGGCTTTTATTCAATTAAAAAGGTATTACCTTTGATTAATAAATATGATAGTCAAATCTATGCATTAACAAAGTGCTTGGATTATAATGGCTTAGAGATTGGTAATGGTTTAGTCTGCCAAAACAAAACCACAGAAAGATTTTTAAATTTAGTTAATGATAGTGAATGAAAAAAACTAGCAAAACAAATGCAAATCTATTGTGAAAATGATGTGAGAAGTATGATTGCAATTGAATTATTTGTTAGAAATATCATTTCCAAAAATTAATTCAATTGAAGTTATAATATATTAGCACTTTAATATTTAGTGTGATAAGATTTACATATTATTTGGAATAACAAAAATGGCTAAAGAAAAAGATTATTACGAAATTTTGGGTGTGTCAAAAAATGCAACTGAGGACCAAATTAAATCGGCATTCCGTAAAAAAGCAATGCAATATCACCCTGACCGAAATAAAGAAAAAGATGCTGAAGAAAAATTTAAAGAAGTAAATCAAGCATATGAAGTTTTATCAGACCCACAAAAAAGAGCTAATTATGATCAATTTGGAGCTGCTGGGGTTGATGGACAATTTGCAGGTGGAGGATTTGATCCTTTTGACATCTTTAACCAATTCTTTGGAGGGGGGGGTGGACGTAGCGGAAATGTTCATTTTGAGCAATCTTTTGGTGGCGAAGGATTTGAAGATATCTTCTCTAGTTTTTTTGGTGGTAGTAGAAATGCAAATAATTATTCTCAAAAAGACGTTAACATTGTCGTTTCAATTACTTTAACTTTTGTAGAGTCAATTATAGGTGCTAAAAAAGTAATTAATTATAAATTAGAAAAAGATTGTAATGCTTGTAAAGGTACAGGTGCTGATAACTCAGTTGCAAATTCAATTAATGTTTGTAGCAAGTGTAATGGTCGTGGGGTAGAAGTTACTCAGAAAAGAACAATAATGGGAATTATTCAATCCCAAAACATCTGTAGCCAATGTAATGGGGATGGCAAAGAAATCCTTAAAAAGTGTAGTAAATGTAAGGGTAAAAAAGTTGATGAAATCAAAGAAGAGATTGAAGTTGAAATCCCATCTGGAGTTACAAATCAAGAACACTTAAAAGTTAGTAAGAAAGGGTCAACAATTGGTAACCGTACTGGTGATTTATTCATTAATATTAAAGTATTACCAAGTAAGATTTTCACCCGTAAGGGCAATGATATTTATGTAGTTGTTAAAGTTGACCCAATCTTAGCAATAGTGGGAGGAGAAGTAAGTATCCCAACCCCTTATGGAATTAAAAAGGTTAAACTAAAACCAGGTACGAAAAACGGGGAAATCATTACAGTACCATCTCACGGAATTAAAACTACAAAAAGATTTAGTAGCAGTGGTGATTTATTTGCGGTTGTTGAATACACTAGTCCAAAATACTATTCTGCAAGTGATCTTAAAACTCTATCTAAATTTGCACAAGAGACTAATAGCGAAATTGAAAGTTATTTAAAAGAGGCTAGAAAGGAGATTAAATAATGATGAAATTCAATAAGGACAAAAACAAAAATAGTGAAAACAATAACAATTCAGAAAACAAAGCTAATTTAAATTCAAAAATAAAACAAGACCAAAACCAAAAAGCACAAGAAGATTTAAATCAAGAAAATGAATTAAATATAGATGATAATCTTGAAAATCAAGAATTAGATGAACAACAAATTGATTTAGAAAAAGATAGTGCAAAAGACCAAAATCATATTGAATTTAATTTAAAAAAAGAAAACAAAATCTTGAATCATAAAATCAAAGATTTAATGAACAAAAACAATGAATTAGTAGATCGTATTAAAACGCTTGAAAACCAAATCAATTTAACGAACTTAAATTACAAAAATGACATCTTAAAAAAGAGTCAAGAAGCACAAAACCAAATTAATTTAAAACTTAGTGAATACCAAGCAAAATATGACCAAGAATTAAAGCATTATAAAAAATATGCTTTAAAAGAAGCAGCAATTGATTTAATTGATATCATTAATAACTTTGAGTTAGCAGTGAATTCAAAAACCAATAATGAAGCAATTGCAAATTATTTAAAAGGGTTTCAAATGTTTTTATCAATGTTTAAAAACTTTTTAAACCAAAACAACATCAATGAAATTAATGTTAATGTGGGTGATGAATTTGATGCTGCATTTATGCAAGCATTCGAAACTGAAAAAAAAGAAGGCTTTGCTACTAACAAAGTAATAAAAGTACTTCGTAAAGGTTACAAACTTTTTGATATTGTGATCGTACCAACTACTGTCATCGTATCCCAATAAAAAAATTAATTTATTGTAAATTAAAGGGAGAAATAAAAATACTTCAAATTAAATTGAAGTATTTTTTTATTGAGAATAGTTTAATGCTTTTTTGTGATTAATTATTTTTCGATATCAGCTCTTGTTAATTTTGGATTAGAGTGAACTCTAACTTCATAAAAGATTTGTTGACGTCTTTTCTTCATTTGTTCCCCAGTAACTGATGTACTTCCGCTTGAGCTTCCACCAAATCTGCCAAAGAATCCTTTACGTGCAGGTTGTTCAACTTTTTGTTCAACAACAGGTGCAGCTTTAGGTTGTTCTTGTACAGCTTGTTGTTGTAATTCGTTTAATTTCTTAGTACCTAAGCTAATTTCTGTTAATAATCTTAAACGTTCAACTTCTAGAGTTTCATCAATCTTACGACGTTCATCTTCAATTTTCTTTAAACTTTCATAATATGAGTTGTCACGTTGTGCATATTTTTGATGCATAATTTCATCTAAATTTTCATTAACTTTATTAGATTTAACTTTTCTTTCAATTTCATCCAGCTTACGAGATTGTTCTTTTAAATCATAAACTGTTTGTGCTTGAACCTTTGATAACTCATTTAATTGTTGCAAAGTTTTTTCAAGGGAATGCATAAAATCTTTTTGATTGTTAGTTGCATTTTGCTTACGTAACATTTGGTCTTGTTCTAAATTTTTTAAACGGTTAATTTCAGCTTCTTGTCTTTGTACAGTGTTTTCTAAATCAATGATTTTTTGGTTTTCAACTTCCCAATTGTTTTCAACTTCTTGTGGTGCAACATAATTAATAGTTTGGGTTTGGTCAACTAAATCATTTGTGTCATTGTTAGTGCGATAGTTGTTAATTCTAGTTATCTTAGTGCCTGGAATTGGTTTATTACCATTATAGTAATTGTATTTCATGTCATCTCCATTTAAATATTCTCAAAATTCACAGTCTTGGTTAATATTACCATTATTTGAAGTATAAAAAGCATTTTTTTTAATTTCATTAAACAATTCATCTTGCAATTTTTCATTTTCAAGTTTTTGTCTTTCCAACTCATCTTGAAGTGAATAAATTTGCTTATTAATTTCTCTTAGTCTTGTTTCACTATCTTTGTTATCTGCAGAGATTTTATCAAGTTTATCAATTTCATCTTGAAGTGATAAAGACTCTTCATTAAACATATTATGCTCATTGGGGTCACTCACAAATTCATATGGGGTGTATTCATCAAATTTATCTTTAATAATTTGATTAGCTTGATTGTTAATTAAAAAGTCTAAATCTGATTTTTCTAAAGTATTGATAATCCTTTTTTCATCTTCTACAGAATTGATTTTACCAACTTGATCATTTAAATAATTAGCCATTTCCTGAGCATTGAACTTTTTATTCTTAATTAAATTTACAATGGCATAAATTAAATCTTTTCGCTCTTGGGATAATAATTCAATTTGTTGTGATTGCAAATCAATTAGTTTTTCAAGTTCAATTAAGCGATTACCGTTTTCGATTTGTGATTGGTAAATTTTGTCAAAATTTTCTTTAGAAGCTCTTCAGTTATTTAACATCTCCTCCATTTCATTTTCATCAAGGTTACCATCTCCAAAAAAGGTATCTTGGTTTAATAAGTATTCCTCGATTTTTTCTTCTGCAACCTCTCTTGCTTGGGTGGAAATATAATTTTCTAATTCAGTGAATGATTCAAAGTTTGAATCAATTAAGTTAAATCCAGTAGCACCATTAGATTCTTGGTATTTAACTAAGTCATCAATCGATGCTAGTTTTTCATCAATCAAATTTCTTAATGATTCGTTTTGTTCTTTTTGCTTTAATAACTCTTCTTCTAAAATGTAAATCTTGTCTTGACTTCTTCTAATTTCCTCACGAGCTTGGACTTGGAATAAATTTAATGACTCAACTCTTTGTAATGCTTCGCTAAAAGATTCAGTAACTGAATTAATAGTTTGTTGTGCAGTGAATTGAAACTTATTTTCTAATGTGGAAATCTCTTCAAAATAACGGGAATTAATTAAATCTAATACTTCTTGTTTTGAAAGACTTTTTTGTTCATTAATTTGAAGTTTAAGATTAGAAAGAATGTCATCCATTATTTGGTTTTTGAAACTCTGGGCATTAAAGCTATCAGATGCAAACAGTTCTAATTTTCCAAAAAAGCTCTTTAAATATTCGTTCATCTCAAGAATTTTTTCACCAGCAATTAAGATAATTTTCTTATCCTCTGAAAGTGATTGAAATTCTTCATTTTGTTCAAGTTCTTCTAATCTAGATAATTGTTTTTGATCATTAATCATATTATTTATCCTTCCTAACTTTATTGTTTCTGCTTAGAGGAAACAAATTCGTTATATTCCTTTTCGAAAAATCATTCCATATCGTCATCTTTAACGGTAGGTTGTTCTTTTTTCAAATCATCAATCTTAAAGTTAAGATCAGCAACTTTTGTTTTGAATGTTGCTTTTAGTGATTCATTATCTAGACGGTTTAAAATATCTTTAACACGGTTTACAAAGAAATCATCAGATGCAGCTTTTTTAATTGTAGCTTTGTCTTCTTTAGCATATGAAACCATACATTTACCCTTAATTTCATCTTCTACCAAGTTTTTAACAAGGGTAATTAAATCTGATTTCAAATCATTTTTTCAAACTTCAAAAGCTTTTTTAATTGAAGCATTGTTCTTGTAAAAATCAAAGTCTAAAATTTGTTTCTTTAAAACTTCTGCTAATTCTTCAAGTTGTGCTTTTTGGAAAGTTATTTTTTCTAAAACTGAAGTAAATGAATTATCATAATCAGTTTTTAAGCCATCAATTTCATTAGTTTGTTGCATTACCAATGCTTCAAGATCACCTAATAGTGAAGTAAATTTTAATGTCGCTTTGTAGTTTCTTAAAATTTCATCATTGTGTAATTCAATTAATTTATCACGTGAGTTTAATTCATTACATAAACTATTTAAAACTTCATTTTTAACATTCAAGGTAATGTCATTAAACTTCTCATTGCTAACATAATTGCTAACAACTTCATCTTTATAAACTGCAACATCTTTTGTTAACGCATTTACTTCAACTGCAATTTGGTTGATTTTTTCATCAATCGCTTGTGCAATCTTTTCTCGAATAATTGCAGATAATTCCACAGAATTTTCTAACAATTTATAAACTTCATTTTCATCCAATTCAAAGTTGTTAATGTAATTAGAAAGTTCTTCAATTGCTTTTTTTAGTTTTTCAGATTCAGCACCATATAAAGAATTGTATTTGTTTTCAATCAACATTAATTGATCACTGATGTTATATTTTTTGTGAATTAATGTTATTTCACTATTAATGTCATAAACATTGCTTTCAAGGTTTTGCACATTTTGCATTAGGTTCTTTTGGTTTAATTTAAAATCATTTAAATCCATATCTAATTTGTTTTCTAAATGATTAATTCTAAACTTGAATTCATCACCCAAATAGTTATTGTTTTCACAAATCATATTAGAGATTTTTGATTCCAATGATTTTTGGAATAGTTTTGAAGATAGTACTGAATCTAAGAAGTTTTCAACATTCACTAAATCCTCTACTTTATCTTCTAAAGTTTTAATTCGAGAATCCTGGGCATCGATTTTTTGGTCAATAACAGCAAAGTTTTCAATGTTTTTAGCATCATATTGTCTTAACTCAGTATTAATTTTTTGAATTGCACTATCGTTTTTGTTAGTAGCTTCATAAATATCATTTTGGTTAGTAGCTAATTGTTCAATCTTAGCTTTTGCATTTTCAATTTCTAAATTTAGCTTAGTTAGAATGTCTTTATTTTCAATTGTTTGATTTCTAATTTCACTAATCAATTCATTTAAATCTTGGTTGTAACCATACTTAGTGTCACTAATTTCGTATAAAAGTTTTTCAAGTTTAGCAATTAGTTTATCACTTTCAATTCAAACACTAGAAATCTTTTGGATTTCAGTCTCGATTTTGTCAAATTTATCGTGGTTGAATTTGATTTCTTCAATAAAACTATTGTTAGAGCTTGCTAAATAATTGTTTAGATCATTTTGTTGTGAATTTAAAGTTTCTAAATTAAGTTTGTAATTATTAATGAAATTATTGAAACTATTTTTAGTATCAACAATTTCTTCACTCAAACTATTAAGTTTGTCTGTCGCTTCTTCAATTTTTAAATTGACTAAATTTTCAAAACTTTGCATTAATTCAGCTTCAAGATTTGCATCAACAAAGTTTTTGTCAACATAAACTAAAGGTTCTTCCTTTTTTGCAACAACTTCATTCTCAATTGCTTTTGCTTCAATTTTTGGTGAAGCATTAACAAAATTATTGGCAAAGGTTGCCATATCATTTTCAATTTTTTTCAAGATTGATTTAGATTCTTGAAAATCTGATTGTAAAGCAAGAATTTTTTGAGCATTATCTAATTCTTGTTGTTCCAATTTTTGAAAATGAGGCCGAAATTTTTGATCAACATAGTTAAGAAAATTACCATTTTTGTATTGTGAATCTTTAAAGTGTCTTCTAGAGTCAAAAAGGGTGAAGTTTTTTAGCATATATTTTGCTTCTTCTCGAATTAATACATTGGTTTCAACAGTTGAATCTTTATTTTCTTCTTGAAATGATTCAACAAAGTCAAACCCATTTTTATTTTTAAAATCACTCATAGCTTATTTCCTTAACCTTTTGTTTCTGTAAAAATTGAATTAATTATTTTTATTATGATTTATCAGTTCTTCAACTTTTTGGTAAAACCCTTCGATCTCTTTTTTCTTTTTTTCTGTTTCAACAATAAAATTTTTAATTTTCTCATTGCTTACATTTAATTTTATATTATTATGTGAGTTTTGAATTACATTTTTTTGAGAATGGTTATCGTTTTTGAATATCTCGTCTTCAATGTTTTTTAACTTATCATCAAAACTTTTAAACCATTCGGGATTGTCAATTTCAGCATCACTATCATTAGCTTCAACTTCTAGACTTGCTTTCATTAAATTAAGTCCAGCTTTAACTTGAGCTAAATTCTTAGTAAATGTTTTTTCAAATTCATTAAATTCTTCTTCAATAAATTGCTTAATTTCATTATTTAAATTTAATTTGAATTTATCGACATTAACATTGTTTACAATTTCTTCTTGATTTTGACTAACTAAAGAATTTAGGTATTCAAGTTTTGATTTAGCGATTTTGAATTGGTTTTCTCTTTCTTGTTCAAAAGAATCAATTTCTAGATTTAATTCTTCAACTAAATTATCAAGCGGTTCAAAATCGTTTTTATTTGATTTTAGTGATTCATTATTTTTTAATTCATTTAATTCTGTTTCAAGATCACTAACGTGTTGTTTATAATTGTCTAACTCTGCAGCTTTTCAATCATATATACGGTTTTTAAAAGCATTTAATTCAAGCTCATATTCATTTTTAATTTTGGCTTCTGCTTTTTCAAATTGAGTAAAGATTGCATTAACTGCTTTGTCATCATCCAATCAATTAGCAGAGATTAAATCAATAAATTCTTTTTTCTTATTTTCAATTACATCAAATAGTTGGCCAATCTTTAATTCCAATTGAGCAACTTTAGCATATAATTCCTTTTTGTTTTTTATTGCATTAGCAGATAATAACTCTTCTAATTTTGAATTATTTTTAAAGTTGATTTGGTTAAATTTATTAACAATTTCTTTAAGATCTTTAATTTGGTCTGTACAAAGTTTTGTAAACAAGTTTTCATAGAATTGGTTAACTTTTAATTCCACTAAGTAGTTATCAATGTTTTTGTCTTGTGTTAGTAAACTAATTAGTTTGTTTTTTTGCAAGTAGATGTTTTTTAAATAATCTTTTGTGTATTTAATTAAGTCTTCTAGCAAGACAATCTTTTTAAATTCTAAAACTGATGCATCACTATTTTCGCAACTGTTAGCATATGTCTTTTCAATTTCACATTCTTTTAAAAGGATTAAATCAAGGTGACAAAACAGAAGTAAGGATTTAATTTTGTCAATTTCATTATTGAATTTAGAAAAGTTTTCTTGATTGAATTGAGAATTAGTTAAACTCTTAACACTATTATTTATTTGTGCTAATCAATCTTCGATACATTGTAGTTTAATTAAATTTGCATCTTTTTTAACTTTAAAGTTAATGAACAAACCTCCTAAAATATCAATGTTATTTCTAATTGCATCATTTAAATCTAATAAGAAGTCATTGCTAAATTCTTGAGACGATTTTGCTTCGATTATAATGCTGTTTAACTTGCTAATTTCTAACTCAAATGATTTAAGTTCTTGTTTTATAGAAGTTGTGTTTTTTTCTAGCAATTCTAGAATTTCTTCTAAATCATTAGCATTTTCATTTAAATTGTTGTCATTGTAAATTGCATTAATTGAATTAGTGTATTTTTGGTTTTGCAAAAGGACTTTATCAATTAATTCGTTTTGTGAATCTAATAGTTTCTTGAATCATTTAAAGATGTCATTAACTTGTGTGTCTGAAACTAAATTAGCAGTCAATTTTGAACTTAGTTTTAAGCTATTTGTTTTAACAAGACTAATGTAATTGGAAATTTCTAAAAACTTATTTAAAACTTGTTGGTAAGTTTTTTCTAAGTCTTTTTGATTAACTTGGTTGCTAAAAGGTGTTTTATTGCTTTTTTTTTCTAAATCTTCAAGTTTTGAAGAAACATAGTTTGTGGTTGTTTTGTTTTTGTTTTCAATGTAAGACGATAAGTCTTGGTATCAAGTATTAGCGTTTTTAATTTTTGTATTTAATTCTAAGTTATCAAGATCATCTAATTTTTGTAAAATTTCGGGGTTTAGTTGGTTTTTGTTTGCTTCAAATTTGGCAGAAACAAAATCATCAATTTGGTTAAACAAAGCATTGTCTTTAAAGATCTTATCAAGGGGGTAATCGATTTCTTTTACTTTATTAAAGTTAGCTTGTAATTCATCAATTTTCGCATAAAAAGTTAGGTTGCAAGACCCATTTTCCAAGTCTGCTATCATAACACTAATTTTTTCAAAAAATAAATTGAAGTCTTGATTTAAGAAATCATAGTTATCAGCAAGATTTTTTTGCACTAAATAAACTTTATCTCTAAAATCTTTAGAAACCATTTTAGAATCTCTTACAACTAAAGAAATGCGTTTAGTCATATCCATTCTTAAAGTTGATAGTTTTTTACCAAAATTATTAATGAATTCATTTAAAACATTCTTAACTGGTGCAACAAAATCATTAACAATTTCTTGAGTATTTGCATAGAAATTCTTTGCAGTTAAGATTTTGTTAATATAAGTTTCGGTTTCAACTATAAATCTTTCTCTTTCAGACAAGAATAATTTGATTTCTTCACTTTGAAGTTCAATTAAATCCTTTAATTCTTGTAGTAAAACAACCATTTTTTGTTTATCATTAAACCCAAACTTTGCAACTAAATCATCACCATAATTTTTAAGGTTATCTAAAAATAAACTAATTTCTTTTTGATTAATTTTATTTGAATCCAAAATTAAACTAATTGCATCCACTTGTGTGTTTTCAACATCTTTTACTAAACCTGCAAATTTAGTATTAATTTCATCGACGTGTGCCTCAAACTTATCAATGATTTCATATTTAAATTGTTCTAATTCATTTGCAATGTAGTTTTTGTTTTCATTAATATCCAAGTTTTTTAAAGTTTCAAAAATTGCATCAAAATTACTTGTGAACTCTTGTTGTAAAAGACTATAATTTCTTTCAAGTTTTTTACACACTCCAAAAATTGATTCATTTTCTAGTGAATCTTCATCATTTAAATTAAATTGGTTTAATTTAGCATTAAATTCATCAGCAAAGTTTTTAATTTTTGCATCAAATTTATCGTTGATATCACTAATTAATTTTTCAATTTTATTTAGTTTTTCATTTTCAAAAGCATCTTGAGAATTTCTTAAGAACTTTTCAACATTATCAATGTAATCGTTGTTTTCATTAATCAATTCGTTAATTTCTTGGTTTTGCGAATCGATTAATTCATCCAATTTCTTTAAGTTATCAATGTCAAGGTTGTAACGGTTTGATAAATTTGCATCTAAAATTTGGGGAATCATTTTTTCGATTCTAGCAATTGCATCATTTGCATCTTTTCTAAACAATTCATTAGCATTGAATAAAGTTGTTATCAAATCACTTTGTTGCACTTCAAAGTCTTGTAGTTTTTTATTAACAGTATCGATAAAATTATCGAATTTCTTATCAACATTTAACAAGTTATCATTAAGGTTTTCAATTAAGTAATGGTTTAATTCATCAACCTTATTAACTAAGTTTTCATTAGAAACTTCGTATTCTGAAGCTAATGTATTTACAAGTCGTTTAAATTCAATAGTGATGTTGTTTAACAATTCATCAACTTTTATTTGGATTGAATTTGAAGGATCGTTAATCATTTCTAGTTTTCTAACAACTAAATCTTTAAATGCATCAAATTGGTAATTCAATTCTAATAAACCACTACGGTTAATTTCTTCTTGTTGTGATGCAAATTTGTCAAATTTAGTTTCAGCACTATCTAAAATTTTGCTCAATTCAACTTTAAATTCATTTCGCACAATTTCATAATTTGAGCTTAATTGTTTTTCAATGTCAGTTACTAAATTGTTTTTGTAAAATTCTGTATTTTGCTTTAAGAAATCTGCATTAAATAAAGCTAATTTAGTGTCTAAATCAACTTCTAAATTACCAATTTTCTTGTCAAAGCAATCAGCAATGTTTTTAATTGTGTTTTCTAATTTCACAAAGTTTTGGTTTGTGATCATTTCATTCTTTTCTCTTAAGAAGCTTTCAATGTCAGAAATTAAATCATTCTTATCTTGAATTAAAGCTTCAACTTCAGTATTTTGCAATTCAATTAAGCTTTCCAATTCTTTCATCTTCAAGCTTTGTTTTTCCATTTGAATTTCTTTAAACTCATCTGCAATTTGTAGTGTTGTACTTTCTAAATTTGTGATGTAATCAGTTAACTCTTTTTGGCTTTGACGGTTAACTTCAATCAATGTTTCTAAAATATTAGATTGTTGAATAACTAAGTCTGATTGTGTTTGAATGTGGGAAATTAAATCATCAAACTTAGTGTTCATATTTAAAATATTTGAATCAATATTTTTAGATAATTTCTTGTTTATCTTATTAATTTTAGAAACGATGAATTTGTTATTTGAAAAAGCTTCAGATTTCACTTTTTGAATTTCTTTTTCAAAAAGATTTTCTAAGTTTTGTGTAACAGCAGCTAAATCAATTGCAGATTCTTTGCTGTTTCTATTAAAGCTTTCTACCAAGTCTTTTAGAATGAATCTAAATCCATCAAGTTGTTCATTTAAGCTTTCAAATTTAGCATCATTGTTAGCATTGATGTCAACAATACTATTAATGATTTCACTTAAATTACTTTGGAATTCAGATTTAACAATTTCATAATTGTAAGTCAATGAGTTTTGTACAGAATCAAAGAATTGTGCTTGTTCACTTGAAATTAAATCAGATAGTGATTTCAAATCAAATTTAGCAAGTTTAGCATCAAAGTCTTTTTCAAGATTATCGATTTTTTCATTAAATCCTAAAATCGCATTATCAACAGTTACTTTTAAATCTAAAATGTTTTGGTTATCAATTTTGTTTTTCTTATCAAATAGGAATGATTGAATATCATTGATAAATTCATTTTTCTCAGTGATTAGTGCTTCAATTTCTGAATTTTGCAATTCAATCAATTGGTCTAATTCTTTAAGTTTTGAATTTTCATAATTTAATTTTTGTGATTGCATTTCATCTAAGAAGTTAGCATTAGATAACTCTAAGTTCTTAATGCATCTCAAAATTTCATATTGATTGGCTTTATTGCCTTCAATAATCGCATAAATTGTATCAAGTTGACTATTTTCAAAGTTTTTGTTTTGGTTTTTAATTTCATCAACAAATAATTTAAATTTCGCATTAACCTTGTCAACTGAAGAATCTAATTGTTTAGAAATACGTGATTCTGAGTTTTTAATTTTGTTATTAAGTGATTTTATAGATTTAATTGTTTCTCATTTTAGGTTTTTGAATAACACATCAAATTTAGAATTAATCACATCAACTAATTCATCAACTTTTTTAGTTTCATCAATGTTTTTTAAATTGCTATTAATTACATCTTTAATTAAGAATCTAAATTGATCAAATTGGTTGTTAATATCAACAAATTTTGAATCGTATTTTTCGAATGGGAATGATTTATATAAAGTGTTTAATTCACCAACACCACTTAACACTTGGTTAATGTCGTGACTTAATTCTTGTTTAACAATTTCATAGTTATTAGATAATTTTTCTTCAATTGAGTTTAATAAATCAGATTGGCTAGCAAAAGCATTTTCAATTGGTTTTAAATCTAATTCATTAAAGCGGTTGTTAAAGTTAACTTCTAACTGAATGATTTTGTAATCAAGTGAAGAAATCATTGCCTCAACAGATCGTTCTAATTCTGCAATCTTTTTATTATCTAATTGGTCTTTTTTAGTAATTAGATAATTTTCCAAATCAAAAATAAATTCATTTTTTTCAGCCAATAAAGCTTCGATTTCATTATTTTGTAATTCAATTAATTCATCTAATTCTTTAAGTTTTAAATTAGTTTCAATATTTTTCTTTTCTTCTAATTTTGTTAAGAAATTTTCATTATTAATTTCAATGTTCTTAATTAGATTTAAGATTTCAAAACGGGTCTTGTTATTTAATTCAATAACATAATTAATTTTGTCTAATTGATCATTTGCAATTGAGTTTGCTGTATTTTTAAATTCGTCACTCAAATTGTTTAAACGACTTGAGAATGAACTAATATCACTTTGAATTTCATTTTTTAAACTTAAATTGTTTTCACTAAAGAAGGTAGTTAAAGAATTGATTGAAGCTAAATTATCTTCTTTAATACCTTTAATTAATGATTCAAATTTAGAGTTTAGATCATCAATAATGCTATTAACTTCAAATGATAATTTATTGTTTTTATCAATTAATCCGTCAGTTACAGTTTTTAGTAAGTATCTGAATTGTTCAAATTGTTGGTCAATATAATTGAATCGGTTTTCAAAATCTTTTAGGAAATTAGAATTTGCTAATGTTAGATTTAGATCATTAATATTGCTTAATATTTGACCAATATTTTGTTTAAATTCATTACGCACTAAGTCATAATTGATAATTAGTGTGTCCTCAACTTTCTTTAAGAATTCTGATTGATTATTCAAAATTGTTTGATCAATTGTATTTAAATCAATTTCACTAATCTTACGGTCAAAAGCATATTCCAATTCTTCAATTTTTTTGTTGAAATCATCAGCAACATTATTCAAATTAACTTTTAATTCAATTAACCCTTGGTTAGTTAATTCATCTTTTTTATTAATTAAGAAATCTTTTACCTCTTGGATATAGTCGTCTTTTTCGTGAACTAAGCTTTCGATTTCATCATTTTGTAAATTAATTAATCTTTCAAGTTCAATGAGTTTTTGGTTTTCAGAATTAATTCGTTTTGCTTCCATTTCAGATAAGAAGTCACGGTTGATGTTGCTAATTTCATTAATCAAGAAAGCAATTTGTTCTTTTTGAGCTTGGTTAGATGCAATTACTGTATCTAAAACATCACTTTGTTTAATTTCAAGTGATTTGTTTTCTTGTTTTACTTCAGATAATAAAGTGTTGAATTTCTCATTAATTTCAGAAATTGATTTATTAAAGATACTTTTCAGTCTTTTACTAGCCTTGTTGGCATTTTTATTAAATAATGCAGAAGTTTTGCTGTTTTCTTCTTTTAACCCTTGGATTAAGCCTTCAAATTTAGTATTTAAACTCTTAACTAATTCATTAACTTCTTCGTATTGCTCGCTGTTTTTAGCTTGTAGTGCTTCAGTAATGTTTTTTAACAAGAATGAGAATTGGCTAAATTGTTCATTAATTTCATTGAATCGTGATTCATAGTTTGGGGTTTTATTAGCAAATTCAGCATAAGCGACATTTAAGTTATTAACACTATCTAGAATTTGGTTAAAGTCTTGTTTAACGTGTTCTTTAACAATTCCATAATTTGCAGTTAAACGTTGTTCAATTTCGTTTAACAACTCTTTTTGTTGTGTATTTTGTGAATCTTCCAAAACTGCTTCTAAATCAATTGAACTTAGTTTGCGATCTAAATTATATTCAAAATCAGAAATCCGGTTATTGAATGTTGTAATAACTTCATTGATTGATCCTTTTAGATCAGCAATTTTTTCATCAGTTAATTTGTGTTTTTTGTGAATTAAAATATCTTCTATTTCACTAATGAATTCATTTTTTTCTGATAATAAACTTTCAATTTCTTGGTTTTGTAAAGCTAGCAAGTTTTCTAATTCGACTAACTTACTACTGTTTTCAATAACTCTTTTTTGCGCTTCTTCTGAGATTAAATGTAATTTTTTTTCTTCAAAACTTTTAATGATATTAATAACGTTTTCTTTACCCATTTCATTTTGTTTAAGAATTTCACGAATAATATCATTATGCTCGGTTTCATAATCTTTACGATCAGATGCTAACTTATTGATTAAATCATCAATTTTTTGGTCAATATTTTGTTTAAAATTTTGCAACTCTTGATTTGGTTTATTAATGCTTGCAGCAATTGGGTCTAACAAATTAAAGATTTTAGAATATTGTCTTTCCAAACGTTCTAATCTTACATCAATATAATTATTAGATTGGTTGTAGCCCAAATTGCTATCAATTGTTTCAATTTTATAGTTTTGTAATATGTTGTAAACGTGCTCTAATTTTGAAAATTTAAATTTGTAAAAATCAATGTTAGCTGATTTTGCATCTGCTAAAATTTCTTCAAGTTCTAAAGGAACTTTTGAAATAAAGCTTAAAACTTCACTAACCTTAGCAGGGATTTCGTTACGAATCAATTCAATACCAGAAATTGGCAATCCTGTAAGTTTGTTAACTTCATTACTAAAACTTGTTATAACCATTTCAATGTTTTTTGAAAAAGTTTTAACATTTTGTTGGATTAAGTTAATGAAACAAGAAAAATCAATTTGCTTATTTTTAAAAGATTCTAAAGAGATGTCACTAAGTAATTTAGAGCTAAGTATTGCTAATTCATCAAAAATGGCTTTTGATTTATTTGCTAAACTTTCAAAACATTCAATTGCTTTTTGAATAAAGAAATTATTGTTTGATAATTCAATACTATTTAAATTTGCATTATTAATTTTGAAATTAGCATAAAAATCATTAATTTTTCTAACATAGTTTAGACAGTTATCAACAATGTAAACATTGAAATTATCAATTGATTTTTTAATAATGCTATTTTTTAATTCAATGTTTTTAATAAATTTTTCACAAATTTCAAAATATCTGTCATCTAATTCTTTTTTAATTGAGCTTTCATCAATCTTATTTAAAAACAAAAAATTCTTTAGTAATTCACTAAAAAAGTCAGTAGTGTTGTGTGAAGCTTTAAGAAGATTGATCTTATTTTCTAATTCACTAATTTCTTTAAATAAAACATCAATATTGCTAACATCAACATAGTTTTTAGATTGCTCAATCAAGGTTGGTGCACTATTGAAAGAATTGCTTTCAATAAAGCTAATTAATTTTTTTTCTAATTCATCATATAAAGAAGTAATTGTGTTTTTATAACTATCTTTAACAATTTTAGCTTCTTTGCGAGTTGAAACGGCATCATTGTTTTCAAAAACAGCATTAATATTTCTAAAAAACTCATTTTTTAAAGTTTTGATCTTATTGCTAATTTTGTTTTGATTTTCAAAGCTATTAAATTTATCAAGTGATAAATCATTTACAAAATCTTGCAATGATTCTTTGATTACAGCAATTTTGGCATTTTCTTTTTCAAAAACATCTTGTAAAGAATTAAATAAATTTAAAGAAATGTAGTTTTCTAAGTTTAATTGGTTTTGATTAGAATCACTTTTAGAATCTAATTCTTTTGCAGTTTTGTCTTCAATTTTTAATAATTGCAAAATTTCATCCTTTAGAGATGAAATATTAGAGTTGTGCAAGTTGTCAAAATTATCTTTTTTGATATCTTCATTTGAAAAATCAAAATCACTTAATTTGTTATTCTGCTGAAAATTAATAAATTGTTTGAAAAGGTTCAAAAAATGAGAATCTTTGTCTAAACTAGCTAGTGCTTTTTCAACTTCTTGTTTGAGAGCATAAACATTTGAGAAAAGCTTTGAATTATCTTCCTCGATTGCTGTTAAACTTTTATCAAGTTCCAAATTTTGTTGTTCTAAGAATTTTTCATTATCGGATGAGAGATCAAACAAATCATAATTTGCTTTATCACTTTCAATATCGTAAAATTCTTCAACAACATTCTTTAATTTTTGTTTCAATTCACTAATTTTATTTGTATTTTTTTTATTGTTTTTCATAGCATTCTCACTTTCCCAAATTAAGCCTCATTTTCAAACAAACTTAAGAAATTTGCTTCATTTTCTAAATCAATTAGAATTTTTAATTTTGTTAATTTTGATTTAACTATCTTTAATTTTAAATTTATATTGTATTTTTTATCTAACAAATATTTTTTAAAGGTTATGATCCAATAACAGAAGGATTTTTTATAATATTGGTCTTTAAAAATTTCCTTCAAAATCTTTTCAATTGCAATTAGTTTATTTTTGACAGAAATCTTTTCATTCACAAAAATTTCATACAATTGTTTTTTTGCAAATTCTTTAACTTCAAGATCCAAATCTGTTTTTTCTAAATCTTTAAATATCTTTGTGGCAAATGTTGTAAAGTCACTAATTTGTTGTTGTAATTTTTCACCACCAATATAGCTTTTTAATAAATCAGAATCAGCTAAATCATTTAATTGTTTATCAAGGTCTTTTTCAAAATCATCAACTTCATTAGCATCAGCTTTAATTATGTTTTGATCAAAATTAACTTTTTGTTCAAAGTTATTAATAAACTTTTCAAAGTCTTCTTTAGATTTTGCAACATTATTTTCAACATCATAATTTTTTTGAAGTTCATTAAAGAAAGAATTGATGTCATTTGATAGTGATTCTTCAGAGTCGTTTTCACTAATTGTTGCACTATTGTCTTCTACTAAATTTAAAACTTCAACATTTGCTTCAACTTCTTCTGCTTCAACTTCAATTTCTGTTTCAACAGGAATTTGCTTTACTTCATAGTCTTTAATTTGTGTTTGCTTTTTTTGAATTGGAGCATATTGCAATTTATTTAAATCTTGATTCAAACTTAAGTCTTGTAATTGGTTAAAGATTTGACTAAATTCATAATCCACTTGGTTTAAATCTCCGCTGTTTCAATATCTTAAATATGCAAAAAACATTTGCATTAGTTTAATAATTGTGAAAAAGTCTTTGTTAACCTTGATTAAAATTTCATTAAAACCATAAGCCGCTTCAGCTCAATAAGGTTTGATGTCTACCATATCAAAATTAGTATTGTTAACAAAACTATTTAATGAATCAATGAAAAAAATAAATTGACTTTTCAAAACAGAAACTTTTTCTAAATAGCTTTCAATTTGGACAATAAAGCTATTTAATCTTTTAACACTTCGTTTTGATAAAACATCAGCTTCATCCATTAAAACTAATTTAAATTCATCTAGTAAATAAACAAAAACTTGTTCAATGTTTTCAAAACAATTAACAAAATTAAGATTTAGATATTCTTTAAATGCAACTAGATTTTTAATGTCTCTTAGTAAATTTAAAAATTCAAAAATATCATCTTTTTCAACATCAACAAAATCATTTTTAGAAAGGTTAGTAATTAATGTTTGACTAGCGTCATTTCTAACTTTTGAGTTTGTTAAATCTTTGGTTAGCAAATCACGGTATTTATTAAAATCTTTGATTTTACAAGAATAGTTATTTTCAAAAGTGTAAACACATTTTAAAGACTCATTAAAAATTCTTGAAATAAAACCAACAAATGCTTCACAAATTTTAACTGGGCTATTGTCTTGGTTAAAAGTACTAATGTGGGTTGGGTCTAAATCCAACATTAGTTCATTAATTTTCTTTTCTAAAGAATCAATGATTTTGTCTTTTTCTTCAGAAATTTCCCGGTTGTGAATATCATTTTCATCAATTAGTCCTTCAAGACTAATTATTTTTTGGTTTAATTCAATTCACATATCAACAAATTTGTGATATTCAGTTTCAAGTTCATTATTAGCATGAGAAAGATCAGCAATTGTTTTTTGATCAATTTGTTTTTCAGTTAACAATTCCTCAATTCTTTTTTGAGACTCATTAAGTAAAACTGCTAATTCCTTATTTTGCTCTTCTTCTTGATTCAATTTTGGAATTACTTTTTGTTCAATGAAAGTTGACATTTGCTCAATTTTTGACATTGCAGTATCAATATCATTTAAAATTTGTTGCATTTGGTTTTTAGAAAAACTTGATTCATAGTAGTGACGAACATCATTTAAAACATCAAAGTCATAAAGATTTGCATATGCATCTGCATTTTCGTTTTTTGATTTGGCAGCTAAAAATTGTAAGTTAATTAACTTATTCTTAATACTTTCACGAATTACTACTAAATTTTTAGCAACTTGTTCATTTTCCTTTAATAATGCAAAAACATTATCATTGTTTTGAAAATCTTCAATGTTGTTAAATTTATCAAGATTCAAAATTGAAGAATTATCAAGTTGCATTAACAACTCAGTATACTTCTTTTTGAATTCATCAATTCTGTTATACAAAAAGCTTTTATTTATTTCTCGTTCGTTCATACTACAATTCCACAATAACTTTCTTTTCCTCATTAATAATTTCAGTTTCTAAAACTAGTAATTCTTTTTCTAAATTTAAAAGCCTGTTAGTACTATTAATGATTTCTCTTTCTAAAAGTGAATTATTGTTCTCCTTAAGACTATTTTCGAAAACACTTCAGTTTGATTCATTACTAATGTGTGTTTCACTAATGTTTTTGTTAATGCTATCAATTTTTTGATTTAAATTATCAAGTTGTTGGTTTTGTTCAACTTTAAAATCAACAAGCATTTTTTGAAGGTTGTTGTTAATTGTTTGATTTTGGTTGATTTGGTTACTATAAAGATCTTTGTGAATAGCTGCATAGTCTGGTGCAATAAACTCAATTGGAGCAGATTCTACAACTGGTTGGTTATAAGTTAATTCAATTTTTTCACGGTTCTTTTGAATTTCTTGATTGAATTTGTCATTAATAATTTTTTGTAAATTTTTAATTTTGTTTTCTAAATCATCATTACGGTTAGAAAGTTTGAAAATTAATTCATTCTCTTTAGGGTTTGTGATTGTGTGTTTAATAATTTTGTTAACTGCTTTTTTAACAACTTGTGGAGTTTGTTCTTTTTCTTCCCAAGGATTTAATTGTTTTTCAAAAGTAACATCTAATAAGTTGTCTTGTTCCCCAATGTATTCATAGTTAAGAGTAGGTTTATCAAATTCTTGAGTTTCTTGGTCTTCATCAACAATTTGTTCTTCAACTACAATGTCTTCATTTGTATTCTTTAAAGATTCAAAATATTCTTGTAAATCTTTTTTTAGCTCTAGATTTTCTTCTAAATCAAAATATTTATCATCAATCTTTGGAAAATCTAAAGTGATTGTTTTGCTAAAAGGCTGTTGAGAAAAAATTACAGGTTGTCTAAATTTAGGCAACAGTGTGTAATCATATTTTTCATCAAGTGCTTTAAGTTTTTGTTCATATTGTGCTTTTAGTGCATCAATTTCTTCATCAATCACTTTAGCCACTTCTTGTTTCACATAATCTAACAAATCAACTCTTGGAACTTGACTATTTTCATTTTTTTGAAAATAGTCATCAATTGTTGATTTGGCAAATTTAGAAAAGTCATATTTGTTTAAAATTGTTAAATTGTCAATTTGTTCAACCGCAGTTGCATCTTGTTTATTAATTGCATTATACAATTTATCAATTACCCGATTCTTTTCTTCATCAAGCATCATAAATTCATATTCTTGTTTAGTTAACAAAGTTTCAATTTCACTCATTTTATTGCTGTTAGAAGCAATTTTGGCAATTGTTTCATCAAGTACACTACTAATTGCTAAATTTTCTTGGTGGATTCTAAAATTTTCAGATTTTAGGGCATCAATTTCAAAGTCTTTGTGAACAAGTTGGTTAGTAATATCACCATAAATTTTTGAACTTAAAATTAGATCATCCAATTGTGATTCATCAAAAGTTTTTGGCTTTGGTGCTTTCTCTTTTTCGTCTTCTAAAGTTTTGACTCTTTCAAGTGATTCTTCAATTCTTTGTTCTAATTTGTCAAACTTAGAAGATAGAAAAGTTTTTTCTTGTTCTACCATCGAATATGGTCCTTCACCCAACAATAAATTCAAATCATTTAATGAGTCTTGTGTTGATTGTTTTAGTTTTGCGTCGTACTCTCACTTTGCTTCCAACTTTTGAATTTTTGTTTCAAGTGTTTTTACAGCATCACTTACATCATTTTGGTTTTGTTCTTTTTCTTCAATTAGTTTTTCAAAAATTCTTTCATCATTATCTTTAACACTTAAAAAGTAACTTATCGAATCTGATTTAATTTGTTCTAATTCTTCTTTGTAACGGTTAACTAAACTTTGAATCTTGGATTCAACAATTTTATTAGCCTCTTTTTCTACTAAATCTTGAAGTGAAATTGTGTTAATATAACCATCTAAATCACCAGATACTTGTTGTTTTAAGCGGTTCACTTCATCAAATAAATTCGAATTTTGTTCAATTAATAATTCTTTTTCATAAATAATGTTGTTGATAAATTTCCCAGTATCAACAATTTTTTGTTCAAGCATTGTGATAATGTCATTTTTTTCTTCATAAAATGACTTAATGTCATTAGATTGCTCATTAACAATTTCTTCTAATTCACTCACTCTTCTTGAATTTGAAAGTCAAGAATCATAAGAACTTTTTAACTCATTTTCTTTAAGATTGTTTTCTTTTTGAAGCACAGCAATTGTTTTAGCATATTCATCCAATTGCGTACGATAATAGTTGTTTTCATTTCTAGTAACTTCTAAATCTTGAGTCAATGATTTCAAAGTAGATTCAAGAGATTTAATTAATGGAAGGGATAATTTTTCAAGGCTTTCAATTTGGTTAATTGATAAAACATTAATTGCATTGCTCATCTTTTCAGAAGCAACACCAAATTTTTCAACTGCAGCATTTACAGTTTTATCAAGTGTTGAAAAATATAATTCACTATCTAAGTTTTTACCTTGTGGGGTTAAAGCATTTTGTGTAGCAACTTTATTTAATGTATCCATTAAATATTTGTTTTGCTCTTCCAAGAATTTAGTACCAACTGAATTGTTTTCAATTTCATTTCTAAGACTAGTTTCAATTAAATTCAACTTGTCATCAAAAACATATTCACTATCATTCATTAGTCCATTACGCACTTCTTTTGGGGCACTATATTCAAATTCTTTATTAATTTCATTAATAACAGTATCAAAAACGCTAGAGATTTTGTCATATTCACTAGCTTCTTTTTCCAAGATACTAAAATCTAATGATTGACTACTTTTGTAATTTCTTAATTCTTTTTCATATTCGAATTGAGTGTCTAAATCTTGTGGGGTAATTGGTTTTGTAATCAAGTATTCTTGATTTTCGCCATCATCTAATAATTCTTGATTATTACTAATTTGTTCAAAAGCATTAGATAATGCGATTGTTAAATTTTCTAAATAAATAATGATTTTGTTAACAGAGTCATCTAAAGTTTTTTTGCGAACACTAATTTTGATAAGTAAGTCTTTATTATTTGGATCAGATTTTAGAATTTCGTTAAAGTGAGTCAAAGTTTGAAAATAAGTATTTTCAATATTTTGTTTTTTCTGACTTATTTTTAATAAAACTTCTCTAATTTTCTCTAAATTAACGTATTTCATAATCAATCTCTAAATATTTCTTACTTTAATTTTCAAATCTTCAAAACCGGTAATTTGGCCTTCTTTGACATTTAAATTCCTTAAATCTTGAATTACATCATCTAATTCTTCAAGCATTTCATTTTTTAAAGTTTCAATTTCAGATTCATTTTTTTCAAAAATTTGATTCTTAATTAATTTTTTGCTCTCATCCTTTTCTGATTGATACTCCTTTAAATTAAAATTATAATTGTCATTATTGCTCTTTGTTACAATATTTTCATCTAACCAGTAGTTGTTTTGGTAATCGACAAACAATGTGTTTTCCATTGGATCGCTCAAAAAATCAATTTTAGTTTCTTTGTCACCTTCAAATTGGTCAAATTCTTGTGTTTGAGGCATTGTGTTTACTTGATTTAACTTAGTTTCTTCTAAGTTATCTAAACTAAGGTCACTAATGCTGCTTTCTTCTGAATTTGTAGAAGCATTGATATCATCTAAACCATCATTTGAAATATTTTGCTTAAACTCATTGGTGTTAATTCGAGTAACACCAACATAAGACATAAATTTATTTTCATAATTTACAAATTTTGTTGCTTCTAATTCTAAACACTCATTACTCAATTTATCTTCAGCAACAAGATCATTAACTGCAAAATCTTGGTTATCACTAATTGCAAATTCTAATTCTTGGTCTTCAAGTTTGTTAAGATTATCTAAAATCTTGTCTTCATCAAATTCATAATCAATTGTTTCAGCATCATTTTCAAGCAAATCTAAACTAGTGTTTTGTGTGCTTTTTTTTTGGTCTTCTGCTTCTTGTGAATCAACATTTTCAAAAACATCAAATTCATCAATTACAAAACTAATTTCATTTTCAACTTTAGTTTCTTCTGAATTGTTGTTGTCTACTAAAACATTAAATTCATCACTAACGTCATTGCTTTCATAAACTATTTTGAAATCATTTTCAAAATCACTTGTAGCTTGATTTGAAAAATTTGTATCTTCTGTATTTGATTCATTATCAACATAGAAGTTTTCAAAATCATCACTATTGTTTAAATCAATTTGATTGAATTCTAAATTATCGTCTTGTTCATCATTATTAGTAATGTCTCAAATTTTAAAATCATAAGTGTCAAACTCTTCAAGGTAATTAGCTTCGTTTTGTGGTTTTGTTGTAACTTCGTTTTCAGTTTGATAATCTTCTAAAACTACTGCTTCAATTTCTTGGTTTAACAATTTTTGCATCTCATTTAATTCAAGAAAATCAGTATCATCAAGATTTAAGATTTCTTCTTTTTCCTCTTCTTTTTCTTCTTCTGATTGTGATTTTTCAAAATCTTCTTGTTGTGGCTCTACTATACTAATTGAATCAGTAGCTTCATCAATTTCATTATTATTTTCAAAAAGATCCAATTCAAATAAAGTGTGTGAGTCTTCTTCTACATTATTTATCGTGTTAGTATCAACAGATCCAAGATCATCATTTATTAGTAATTCCTCTTTTTTATCCTGAAAAACTTCGATTTTCTCAGCTATTAAATTTGGTTTAATATCGTCTATTTGTCCACCAAAATCAGCTAAATTATCATTTAGAAGTTCATCAATGATATCAGTTTTAAAATCAGTATTTGCTTCTGTTTTTGGTAATTCTTCAACTTTAGTATCTAAATTTTTTAAAAAATCAGCATTAAATTCAGATTTAATATCATTATCTTTTATTTGGTTGTTAGAAAATCCAACATCATTTTTAACAACATTTGGATTAAGATAATCAAATTCTTGGAAAACAAAACCATTAGTTTGTTTTTGCACAGTTTTGTTATCAAATGTTTTAATTAAGTTTTCAAAATCTTTAAATTTATTAGCAATATCTGAATTTATTTGGCTAAATGCACTAACTTTAGAATCTAAATCATTGTATTTATTATAAATTTCGTGTTTAAAAGTATTTAGATCTTTGCTTAAATCTTTATTATCTAAACCTTTTTCTTCTTTAATTTCTTTAATATGAGGTTTATTTTCGTGGTTTTTTGAATTTAATAATTCAATATTTACCCCGGGTTGTTGGTAAACTAAGTGATTTGGTTTATTAAGATTTGCTAATCTTTCATTCAAATAGTTTTTTAAAGTTTCAGTTTGGTTATTGATTAACAAAACCCGGTAGTTTTCTTCAATCAAGGTAGATCTAAAGTTATTGTTTAAATTACCAATCTTTTCTTCTAAAACACTAAGTTTGTCATTAACCTTAGTTTCTAAAAGCTTTTGGTTAATCCCAATTTTGTTTAAAACTGGGTCATTTGGATTTGAAGAAACATTAATGAATTGTTTGTGATTAGATTGACGATTGCTTCTAGATTGTTTGTTTTCTAGTAATTTTGTAATCTTGATTAAATATTCTAATGGTAGGTCAACCTTTTTGTGTTTAGGTTTAAAGTATCTTTTAGAATTGTTATGTTTTACAAAATTGGTTTTGTTTTGAATTATTTTGTCTTGGACATCTTTTTGGTTTTTTTGGTTAGCTGACAAAATATCAACAATTTTTTCTAACAAATCATTTTCTTTTTTGATAGCAGTTTCAATATTAGTATTGTTGTTGTTTGTAT
Organism: Malacoplasma sp.; assembly: GCA_021444005.1. Lineage (GTDB taxonomy): Bacteria > Bacillota_I > Bacilli_A > Mycoplasmatales > Mycoplasmoidaceae > Malacoplasma. Next base: position 312,228 of record JABUSB010000001.1, on the reverse strand, counting down.
TATTAACTTCTTTAACTGAATTTGATTCATTTATTACAAAAGCATTAACATCTTCAATTTTAGAAGACTTAAAAGTAGGAATTTGATTTTGCAATTCAACTTCGTTTAACTTCAAATCAGAAACTTTAACATTTGAGATTGCTGCACTTTTATTTTTAAAGTTTTTAATATTTTCTGGATTTAGCAATCACTTTTCAACATCTAATTCTTTTCAATTTTCATCAATTGAAATCGAATGTAGTTGATCAAGCATTTGTTCATCACAAAAACCAATTTTTTTCTCAACAATTTCTTTAATTTTTTGACGTGTTAAATAATTAAAATAATCTTCAAAAAATTCTTGGTTATCAGAATTTAGATCATTAATATCCAAATCTAAATTTGATAATAAGTTTTGGATATCTTTAATTTCGCCTTCATCATCTTCATAAAAAGAAGTGTTTTGTGATTCAAAACTAGCATTAGTTTCATTTAAATAGTTAATTTGGTTTTCACTTGATTCATAATCATACAAATCAAGATTTTCATAATTATTAGTTTCATAATCTAACTGATTAGAAAGATTTTGGTAATCAAAATCATTATTATCATCTAAGTAATCTGAAAAATCTGAATCAAAGGTTTTAGGAATTGAATCAATTTGAAAATCTTGTGAATTGTTTGCAATTGCTTCAACTTCTTGAATTTGAACTTCTTTTTCTGGCTCGATAGCAACTGGTGTTACAGCAGCTGCATAATCTGTTTCATTTAAGCTTTGTACATTAACAGAATTGTCTTCTGTAACATCTTTAATTTCAGTGTCTGCAACAGCAGTATCAACATTAGTGTTTTGAAAATCGTTAACACTAGAATTAGAAACTAAAACATCAGCAACAGAATTACTATTAATTGGATTTACATCATAAGTTTTAGATTCAAGATTAGAGTTTGAATTTCCACCATTAATTACTGTTCTTGTATCTTTGATTTCGTGATTGATAGAAGGGTATATATTTGTGTTTTGTGTGACATTTTGCAAGGAATTAGAAGATAAAGAATTAGTAGCACTATTTTGTTGCCCATTCACACTAGTTTGTGGGGTAAGGTTATCACTTGATTTTTGCTTTAAATCTGATGAAAATTGACCCACTACATCATAGTTATTTTTTATTTTTTTCAAAAAATAGTCATTGGCAAAGTTTTTTGCATTTTTTTGAAAAAATACATCATAATTCTTTTCTATTTTAGTCATATTTGTACACAATAAACAAAACAAAATAAATGCGAAATTATAAAAATTTCTCTTTTATTTCTCTTAATTGTATATATCTTAACTGATTATAGTAACCATAAGAGATTAAATTACATTTTTTATAGCAATTTTCAAGGCCAAAAATTTATAATATTAACAATAAATTATTTGGAGCTTTATGAAAAAATTTAATTATGCAATATTTAGAACTCCTGCAAAACCGTATCAAAATTTAGAATCATCTGATGCTGGAGACAGATTAAAAGTTATTAAAGAGCACGAAACCTTAATTCATTTTGTTAAAAATGTACCAGTTCGTGTCCACCAATTAAAAGGGGACAAAAAAGATTGTATTGTTTCTAAATTAAACCAATTGTGTATTGCAACAGAAAAATGTGTTATTTTAAACAACTTTAGTGATCCTGCAACTAATAACCAAAAGATAATGCTTACTGCACATTTGAGCCGTTTTTACCCATTAGATAAAATCTTTTTTATTGATTTTGAAGGATTAGTATCAAGTGAAGATGTTTTACAAATAGATGACACTTTTTATGTGTCGCTATCTGAAAAAACTAACCAAGAAGGAATTAATCAATTAAGTGAGATTTTAAAAGAATTAAGTTATAAAGTAGTTTTAATTCAAGATTCACCAGAACCTTTACAAAAATATTTGAATTACATTGAAGGAAATAATTTATTATTTAAAGAAAATGCAAATGTACCAGAATGTTTTGCAAACTTTAATAAAATTCCAGTAAGTGAAAATGAATCTAGTGCAATTGGTGCAATTTGAATTAACGATACTATTATTCTTCCCTTAGTTTGTGAAGCAACTAAACAAACTTTAATTAATATTAACCGTTATAAAGTATTATCCATTGCAAATGATATGCTTAATTTGAAACAAATTTTGCTAAAAGAATTTCTTGTTTTATTTTAATTTAAAATCTCTTTCATTTAAAAACTCCATTAAACAAATAATGGAGTTTTTTATTGTGTTTTAACTAAAAATGATATTTAAAATAATTACTAATGGAAAATAAAATAAGAATTGATTTATTTTTAGTTAAAAACGGTTTTGTAAATTCAAGAAACAAAGCAAAACAATTGATATCAAAAGGTTTAATAAAAGTAAATAATCAATTGTGTGATGAACCTGATTTTAAAGTATATGCAAATGACCAAATAGAGATACTTAACCATACTCAATATGTTTCACGTGGGGCTTATAAATTAAAAGCAGGTCTTGAAATTGCTAACTTTGATTTAAAAAATGCAGTTGCAGTTGATATTGGATGCTCTACAGGTGGGTTTAGCCAAGTGTTGCTAGAAAACCAAGTTAAAAAGATTTATGCAATTGATGTGGGGCTAAACCAATTAGATCCATTAATCGCAAACAATCCACAAGTTGTTTATTTGCAAAAAACTAATTTTAAAGATATCCAAAACACAAGCATTCAAGATCACATTGATTTTATTTGCATTGATGTTTCTTTCACTAGTGTGATTCCGATAATCAAAAAGATCATTGAATTAAAGTGAGATAAATGAAAGGGCATTATTTTATTTAAACCCCAATTTGAGATTGGGATTAAAATTAAAAAAATGAAGGGAAAAGTAAACCAGAAGGAAATCGATATTCTACTAAAAAACTTTATTGTTTTTTTAAAAGAGCAAAATATTGAATTAATCCAGTATATCGAGTCTCCACTTAAAGGCGCTAAAAGACAAAATAAGGAATATTTATTCATTATAAAAAAGGATTAAAAATGGAAAATAGAATTTTTCACATTGATATGGATAGCTTTTTTCCTTCTGTTGAAACAATTGATTTCCCCCAGTATAAAAACATTCCAATGGTTGTGGGTCACAAAGTGGTTGCATCTGCTAACTACAAAGCAAGAGAATATAACATCAAAGCTGGAATGAATATTAAGGATGCCAGAAACGCATATAAAAAACTCATCATACTTAAACCAAATTTTGACAAATACTCTAAGGTTTCTTGACAAATTTTTGATTTCTTATCAAGTCTTTCAAAAACTATTGAAATTGGGTCCATTGATGAATGGTATCTTGAAATGAATTCGAATCAATTTGATAGCTGGAGCGAAAAAGAATTTGCAACGTATATCAAAACTTATATTAAAAACCATTTCAAATTAGATTGTACGGTTGGCAATTCCTTCACTAAGTTTTTAGCAAAAACGGCAACTAATTTAGCTAAGCCTAATGGTTTTCTAACCCTTAATAAAACTAATTTTTATGATTTAATAAAAGACTTAGAAGTTAAAAAAATTGTGGGAGTTGGACCCAATACAACCCACATTTTAAATGGTGAAAACATTTATTATGTAAAAGATATTATTAATTACCAAGAAGATTATTTAATTCATAAAAAACTAGGAGTTGTATGATCAAAACTTAAATCGGAAGTTAAGGGAATCCCATATGAGTTTATAAATAATGCCCACCAGCAGAAAATGATTGGACGAAGTCAAAGCATTTATAACTTTAATGATTACACTGAATTTAAAAACCTGATTTTAGATTTGTGCAGTGATATTAATAAAAATCTTAAAGTAATTAATAAATCATTTACTAACATTAATTTAAAAATCAAATTACTAAATGGGAATTTGATAAACAAAAGTTATAGAAACACTACATATGTTAACCAAATTGACCCCCAAATTGTAATTGGCTTGTTTGAGCAATGTGTTATTCCTAATTTATTTAATCAAGTAAAAAACTTAAGTATCAATATTTCTAATTTATCGCAAATAAATACAACTAATATCCAATTATCGATTTTTGATGAATTTAATAAAACAAATTCAAAAGGATCAAAATTGGAAAAGATTAAAAATATGGTAAATAAAAGGCTAAATAAAAAAGTTATTGATTTTGCTAGTAAAAAATACTAGATACTTTCAATAACTTAACTTTTAATAAATGCAAAGGATTTAAATATTAAAGTAATTTAAGTCCTTTTTTAGCTGCTTTTTCAAGTACATCTTCTGGTCAAATTGAAGTTTGGACTTCACCAATGTGGTGTTTATGTAACATAAAGTAGCATAAACGACTTTGGCCAATTCCCCCACCAATTGAGTATGGTAATTCTTTGTTAACAATCTTTTTGTGGAATTCTAAGTCTAAACGGTTCTTTTTGTTTGTAATTTCAAGTTGGGTTACAAGACTATCTTCATCCACTCGAATTCCCATAGAACTCAATTCTAGTGCCGATTCTGTAGTGTGGTTGTAAACAACAATATCACCATTTAAACTTCAGTCATCATAATCTGGTGCTCTTAAATCATGTGGTTCACCATTTGATAATTTAGCACCAACTCCAATAATAAATACAGCTTGTTTTTCTTTACAAATTGCATCTTCTCTTTCTTTTGGAGATAAATCTGGATAAAGATCTAGCAATTCTTGGCTAGTAATAAAAGTAATTTCTTCTGGTAACAAAGGAATTGAATACCATTCGTATTTTTTGTTTACTTCGTTTTGACAAAAACGAATGATTTCGTATATCTTTTTAACAACTACTTTTAAAGTTTCTAAATTTCTTTCTGATTTTTTAATGTGTAATTCCCAATCCCATTGGTCAACATAAATCGAGTGAATATCACTTAGAATTTCATCCTTACGAATTGCATTCATATCAGCATATATTCCTTCGTGTAATGGAATATCGTATTTGAATAATGCCATTCTTTTTCATTTAGCTAATGATTGGGGTACTTCGCCAATCAATCCGTTTGTGTTGCTCATAAAAGTAACTGGTGCTTCAACACCATTTAGATCATCATTAATCCCTTTGCCACGTTCTAAAACGATTGGAGCACTAACACGGTGTAGTTTTAGAGCGTGTGCTAAGTTAATTTGGAATAAATCTTTGACAAATTTAATTGCTTTTTGGGTTTCTAATAAAGTTAATTCATGCATAATAAAATACTTCCGTCACAATTTTTATAAAATTTTTAATAAAAATATTATAAGTCTTATATCAAAATTAGATATTAAAAGATTGCTAAATTTTATTAATGCGACAAAAGTTGCATTAATAATGCATTAAATTACTAAATGGTTATCAATAGTAAATTCATTCTTTGCAAAATTATTTAAATATCTTTTTCTAGTTTTAAATAAAATCATAAGATTAATTTATAGAATTTGTGGGGTTTAATAGATGGATGACAATAAAAGTAAAGCAATAGCAATTTTTTTAAAAAATATGCCAAACTACAAAATGGATCATATTTTAGAAATTAAATTACTAACTGAGGGTTTTAGTAATGTATGTTACTATTTTCAAACTAATGATTTAAAAGAGTTTTTTGTTCGAATTGGGAGTACTAAAATCAACCGCTTACACGAATACCTATTTCTAAAAGCTTTTGATAAACTCAAAGACTATTATTTTTATGACCAAAACAATGGGGATGCAATCAGAATTTGGTATAAAGGAGAATGTGGTACTTTTGAAACTTGTCGAAACCCAATAGTTTTTGAAAACATTATTAAGCAAATTAAAAAAATTCAAGAAATCAAATTAAGCCAAGTTTCACAAATGCAAGTAAGGGATTTTTATGTTTTTTTAGACATTTGTGAAATTGAAAAAATATATATTGATGAATATAAAAAAATCTTGACCCAATACAAGGATTTACCATTAGTTGTTAGCCACAATGACATTCGTCCCTCAAATATCATAATTAACAACAATGATGCATTCATAATCGATTATGAATGGTGTACATTAAATAACCAGTATTGGGATTTAGCCAATACAGCACGTGAATTAGAATTTCCATTAGATCAATTAGAAAAACTTTTCAAATTCTATTTTCCTAATTTGGATTTTAGTGTCTTTTTAAAAATGTTATTTGCAACAACTTGTTTTGCAGTGCAATGAACCTTTTTTGAAACTGCAAATGATGCATTATTAAAGTATCGTAAAAATGCTATTAGGGTGATGCAAAATTATTTTGATTTAATCAAAAAGCTTAATTAATTCTTTGATTTTGCGAACAATATGGTTAATCCCGCTTTTTGTAATTTCAATATTATAGTTTTGCTTAAACAAAACTACTAATTCATAAAAAGAGGCTTGGGGGTTTTTAAGTCTTAATTCACAATAAATTCTTTCTTTTTCACTTAATTGGTTATAAAAGCGAGAATTTTTAATTTTGTGAATGTTATCAACTTGTAGTTTGCTTGCTACCACAGTTTTTTTTAGGTTAGAGATATCAAGGTTGTTTAACCGAACATTTTGGTTTTTAAAATCCCTTGTAATTCTTTTATCCTCATATTCATACATACTCTCAATTGCACCCATTAGTTTTAAGATATCAGAAATTGCTTCTGATTTTTTTAAGTATGTGGTAACTACATTGTTTCTTTTGTATTGGAGTAATACAATTTTGAGTTGTTTAAAAATTTTGTTAACAACATTTAGAATCATTTCATTATGAATTTTTAATTCAAAATGATAATTACTACTATTTGGATTGTTAACACTACCACTTGATAAAAATAAACCAGCTAAATAGCTGCTTCGAATTTTTTTGTTGACTAACCAATCCCAAGGGTCGCTATCTAAAAACAAATCAGCAACCACAATTTCAAAACCGTTATAAAAATTTAATGTAATTGATTTATTATCTTTTCCACTTTTTTGTTTCTCATATGAAATTGCACCATTGTTTTCATAAATTTCACTAACTAGTGACAAAATAAAACGAGCTATTAAAAGGTTTTTGATACTAAAACTAATGCACAAAAGGTTTTCTTGAATATCTATATGTGCATTATTTTTAAAGAATGCAGATAGAATTGCTTTTTTTTGGTCTCAATCATATTCGTTTCTGCAAAGTTCTTCTTTGATTTTTTGGGAAAATGTCATCTCTAAGACTCTAAATTTAAAATTAATTTTGAAAAAATTTAGGAAAGCAAAACCATTAAGACACAAATCTTAATGGTTAATTCTAATTCAATAAAATTATTAAACTAATTTTTCAGATGTTAAGATATCTTCAATTGCTGCTAGTGCTGCATCTTCATCAGCACCAATAACTTCAATTGTAACTTTACTACCTTGTGTTGCACCTAATGCCATTAGGTTAACAAGTGATTTTGCATTTGCTGTTTTTTCACCAATTTTAAATGCAACACTACTTTGAAACTTACTAGTAGCAGTAACGATTCGAGAAGCTGGACGAGCGTGAATCCCAATTGGATCTACAATTGTAACTGTAATTGATTTCATAAATTTCTCCAAGTTTAAATTAAATTAACATTAACTATTATATTAAATAATTAAGCCTTATCTATATTAAAGGTGCAATTATATTAATAAAGCAGTTGTAAAGTTTTTCTTTAATAGTTAGTTTTTTAGATAAATATTCGTGTGATATTAAGCGTGAATTTTTTTGATCATTTAAAAAAATGTCCTTCATTTTTTTATTAAAGGAAGAAGAAACTACTGAAATTGCAGTTTCAAAATTAATTACTAAACTACGGTAATCTAAATTGTTGCTCCCAATTAAGCATTGGTCGTCATCTATTATAATGGCCTTGGAGTGTAAAAAACCGTAGTACTCATAAATTTTGATATCTGCTTTCATTAATTTTTTGTAAGAAGAACGGTTACTAACTAAGATAAATTTTTTATCATCTGGGTAGTGAGGTACCATAATTCTGACATCTATCCCACAATAGTTAGCATAAAGCAGGTTGTTAATAATTTCATTTGGAATTAATAAATAAGGTGTAAAAATTCAAATTGATTTTTTAGCAGAAGCAATTTTAGACATTAAGATTTGCTGGTAAACTGACAAATCAAATTCTGGGGAAGAGTTAATAACTTGGCAAATATAGTTCGCTTTGGCTTTGTGAATTTTAAAGTTTTTGTAAAAATCAGTATCTTTATTTTTGCTTTTGGAAAACTTAGTATAGTTGATTCAATCATTACAAAATCTTAAATTAAGTGAATTAACAATTTCACCTTCAATTAAAAAGTTTAAATCCTTCCAGTTATCATACTTCTTTTTTAAATTGATATATTCATCCCCAATATTTGACCCTCCTGTAATGCAGTATTTATTATCCACTAAGATTAATTTTCGATGACTTCGAAAATTAGTAATTGAAGTATAACGGTTAAAGCTTTGGGGGTTGAATTGTTGCACATCAATTCCTGATTCTTTTAAATATTTTAGGTTGGAAATATTAAATTTTTTATGGCTACCAACTCAATCATACATAAACCGGATTTTGACACCCTCTTTTGCCTTTAAAATTAATTCTTTAATTAAAAGATAAAATCACAAACAATCAGAAATAATATAAAACTGAATGTGAATAAACTCTTTTGCATTCTGAATTAATTTAATTGATTCTTGCACTAAATCAGATTGCTCTAAGATATCAATTTTATTATTTTGGTAAATTGGAGCACCCAAATAATTGAAACCAAAATTAAAATCAACATATTTTTTATTGGCAGTATTTGTTAGAAAACTTGTAGTGTAATCATAATTTTCATTCTCATTAAATTCAAAAGAAGTTAATTTTATTTGCTTTGAATTTTCACTTCGAAATGGCAAAATTCCAAAAATATAAAATGCAAAAATACCAATTAAGGGTAGTATGTTAATTACAAAAATTCAGCAAATTTTAACATTATCAATTCTTCTTTTATTGTTTAGCAAATAAAGTGATGTGACATTATTGGCAATATAAATTGCTAGAATCACAATAAACCAATAGCTAGTATCCATATTTTTAGTAGCTGTCATTACTATAAAAAAGATAAGTAGCGCAAAAAAACACACTAGCAAAATAGTGGAGATAAATGTTGTTATAAATATCTTTTTTCGGTCCATCTTATGTAATCTGTATTAACACTCTTACCAATCAATTATATATTTATGTTTTGTCACAAAATAAAAGAATCTATTAAATAATAATTTCAAAAAATTAAGCAAAACAATTGTTTCCAACATATTATTTTCCTATTAGTTTTAAAATTACTTTAAAAAGGATTAAGAGATATGGATCAATTTAATTGGGATTTAGAATCACTTTTAGGAAACAAAAGTGTTGCAGAACTTTTTGAAGCACTTAAATTACAAAATGAAAAATTGTTAATCCTTTATGAAAGTGGTGAGTGCTATTCAGATCTAAATAAACTAAAAAATTATTTAGTTTTTATCCAAAAAAGCACACCACTAGAAAACAAATTATTCAATTTTATTAGTAACAAACTTTCTGAAAATGTTGTTAACAACGAAATGATGGCTTGAGAAACCAAAATTAGTAATTATTTAAAAACTTATGAACTAAATTATTGTGATGAAATTAACCAGATTTTTAAATACAGAAAAGCAATTGAAAGTTTTATTAATCAAGATAAAGAGCTTTTTAAATACAAAAAATACTTTGATTCTGTTTTTAGATATGACAAACACCGTTTAAAAGAAAATGAACAAAAACTACTAACTAAATTAAGTCCTTATTTTTCAATTGCTAATTCTGTGTTTACTACACTTGTTGATTCTGAAATTAAATTACTACCAGCAACTAACAAAAATGGTAAACAAATAACTTTTAGCAACATTAGTGAAATTGAAGAAACGTTACAAAAAAGTAATGATCGTATTTTAAGAAAAAATGCTTATATTTCCCAAAACAGATCTTATATTAATTTTGAAAACACACTATCATCTACTTTATTTAATTTTTTGTCTCTTGCTAATGAAAGTGCTAAAATTCATAAATTTAAAGATTATATAGATAGTGTTTGTTTTGATGATGAAGTAAATACTGATTTTATTAATTTTGTATATGACCAAGTTAGCCAATACAAATCAAGTTACCAAAAGTATTTAAAACTTGAAAATAAATATCGAATTCAAAAAATGAAAGTTGATAAAGTTGAACCTTGAGATAAATACTTTGATATCTATACACCAAAAGAATTTAAAAACATCAGTGTTGAAACTGCTCAAAAAATCATTTTAGAAGCACTTTCAATTATGGGGAAAGAATATATCGAAGTTGTACAAAAAGCATTTGCACAAAATTGAATCTCTTGGTTTCCAGCTAAAAATAAAGTATCTGGAGCTTACACAATTGGGGATTCTAAAGGATTAGAAAAAATATATATGTTAGTCAACTACGATAATTGCTTTAGTGGAGTTAGTACGATCGTTCATGAAATGGGGCATGCATTAAATGCATATTACACTAATAAACAACAAGATATATATTATGAGAATGAAATCTTTGATGCAGAAATTGCATCAATTGTAAATGAAATTTTATTATCACTTTATTTAATTAAAAAATATCCTGATAATAAAAATATCAAGTTATTAGCTTATAGTGAATTAATTGAAAACTTTTTTGCAACCACAACTAGACAGATAATGTTCAGTTACACTGAAAAAACAATAATTGATGAAATTAATAAGCAAAATTTTGTGGGTGCAAAAGAGATTAAGGAAATATACGCTAATAGTTTTGTTGAATTTGCCGGATTTAATCAAAAAAGAATTAAGCAAAAACTAAAACAAAACAATGGTGAATTTTTTGCCACCATTTTTAGAATTAGTCATTTTTATGATGGAATTTTTTATGTTTACAAATATGCAATTGGAATGATTTGTGCAATTTTATGTGCTACCAAAATTTATCAAGATAAAGCATTTTTGAATCAATACATTAAGTTTTTGTCATTAGGTAATTCACTAAGTCCAATTGATAAAATCAAACAATTAGGAATTGATTTATATGAAGCAAGCACTTGAAATAATGCGTTTAAAGTTGTTGAAAATTGAATTAATGAGTATGAAAAATTAACTAAATAATTTAGATTGCGTCTTTTTCTAAAAGATTAAATAAATTGATTAATGCATCATTAATAATGTCATATGTTAATTCGAAATTATTAGTGTATCAAGGGTCTGGGACAATATCGTATTTTTGAAGAATGCAGTATTTTGTCAGCTTTTGAATTTTTGCATTACTCCCAAACATTCTTCTCACATCTTGTAAATTCTTATCATCCATTACAAGTACTAAATCACTTTCATCAAACATTTGTTGAGTGATTTTTTTACTAACAAATTTTGAAGAATCAATGTTATGGACTGCAAGAATTCTTTTAGAACCTTCATGAATTTTTTGACCATCATTCCATCCTGAAGTTCCCGCACTTTGAATCACGTATTGGTTAACTGTTTTTGTTTGCTTTACCATATTTCTAAAAACTAATTCGGCAATTGGAGAACGACAAATATTGCCCAAGCAAACAAAAGTAATTACTTTTCTCATTCTATTTCCTTATTAATTAATATATTCAAATTAAATATTAATTAAAAAAAAGCCAATTGATATATATTAATTTTAAAATCTTGCAAAGTGTTTTTTGTTTTAAATTAAACATAAAAAAATAAGGTTTAAAAAATTTTTTTACAAAATTCTATAAAATTGTATTTATTTATTTATTGTAAAATTTATTAGCACATTTAAAATGAGGTATTTATGGTTTATCAAAAACCACGTGGAACTTATGATTTATTTGGTACTGATGCAAAGCTTTTTGAATATTTAGCAAATAATTTTATCAAGATTGCTAAAAATTTTTGCTGTACACAAGTGGCAACCCCAATTTTTGAAAGCAAAGAAATTTTTGTTAGAAATATTGGTGAATCAAGTGATATCGTTACCAAAGAATTTTATGAGTTTAAAGATAAAAGTGATCGTGAAATGGTTTTAAGACCAGAAAACACAGTCGGGGTTGTTCGGTTTGCAATTGAGAATAAACTTTTTAGCAAACACACTTTACCTTTGAAATATTATTACTTGGGACCAATGTTTCGTTATGAAAGACCACAAAGTGGAAGATACCGTCAGTTTTACCAATTTGGAGTTGAATACTTAGGAATAAACACCATTTATGAATTAGTTGAAATCATTAATTTATGTACCTTGTTGCTTAGACAAATCAAGGTTAGTAAATACATTTTGAAAGTTAATTACATTGGTTGTTTTGAAACTAGAAAAAAATGAATTGAAGCATTAAAACAATATTTTGCAAATTATTTTAATGAATTAAGCACAGATTCGCAAAGAAGACTTGATACTAACCCATTACGAATTTTAGATGATAAAAATGAAAGTAAAAAAGACTTTGTTAAAAATTGTCCAAAAATTGACCAATTTTTAACACAAGAAGAAATAAAAGAAAAAGCTGATTTATTTAATCTCTTAAAAGCTAACAACATTGATTTTGTAGTTGATGATACGCTAGTACGTGGATTAGATTATTATGAAGGGTTTATCTTTGAATTTGTAAGTGAATTAAAGGAATTAGAAAACCAATCCACAATCATTGGTGGTGGACAATATGCTAATTTAACTCAAGATTTGGGAGATAAAAACTTCAAGTGTTGTGGTTTTGCGATTGGAATGGAAAGAATGCAAATTGCATTAAAAGCAGAAAACCAAGAAATATGAAATATCTTAAATGATGAAATTGATGTTTATGTTATTCCAGTAGATAACAAAGGAATTTTATATTCTTATAAATTAAGCACTTTTATGCGAAAAGCAGGATTAAAAGTTGAGTGTAATTACCAATACAATAAAATTGAAAAACACTTCAAACTTTGTAATAAATTAAATCCTAAAATCATTTTGATTTTAGGTGAAAAAGAATTAAATACAAATTCGCTTATTTTTAAAGATCAGTTAACAAAAGAATCTAGAGTTATTAAAATTAGTGAATTATTTAAAGAACTTAACAGTTTTTTTAAAAATAACTAATATACAAAAGGAATTAATATGGAAAATGAAAAAATTTATTGTGGAAAAGTTAATGAAACATTGCTAGAAAAAGAGATCACTATCAATGGGTGAGTGCGAAAAATCAGAAAACTTGGATCACTTATTTTTATGGAAGTTTATGATCTAACAGGGTTTGTGCAAGTTGTGGTTGAACAAAATAACCAATACTTTGCAACGCTATCAAACCTTCCAAAAGAATCAGTAGTTGAAGTTAAAGGGGTATTAAAAATCCGTAAAAGTATTAATGCAAATGAAAAAACTGGTAAGTTTGAAATTATTTTGTCTTCTTGCAAAATTTATTCAAAATCAGAATTACCACCTTTTTTAATTCAAAACGATACTGATGGATTAGAAGATTTAAGACTAAAATACCGTTTCTTAGATTTAAGAAGACCGATAATGCAACAAAACTTAATTAATCGTAGCAAGATTATTAATTTATTTCGTGCTTTTTTAATTGCACATGATTTTATTGAAATTGAAACGCCATATTTATCAAAACCAACTCCAGAAGGGGCGCGAGATTATTTAGTGCCAACTCGAAGTAAAAAGTTTTTTGCCCTTCCCCAATCACCCCAAATTTACAAACAACTATTAATGATTGCGGGGATGAATAAATATTTTCAATTGGCACGATGTTTCCGTGACGAAGACTTAAGAGCTGACCGCCAACCTGAATTTACCCAACTTGATATCGAAACTTCATTTTTAAGTGAAAGTGAAATTCAAACAATGGTTGAAAAAATGTTTGCTTACATATTTAATAAATTCTTTAATATCAACCTTGCAACTCCATTTATTAAAATGGATTACCAAGTTGCAATCGAAAATTACGGATCTGACAAACCAGATGTACGGTTTGATAACAAAATTGTCAATGTAACTCAATATTTTCAAAATTCCAATTTTAAAATATTCCAAAAGACTTGTGAGCAAAATAATCGAATTAGTGCCATTTTTATCAAGGAATCAGTATCTAAAAACAACATTAAAAACTTAGAAAAAATTGCAACCGATAACAAAGCTAAAGGATTAGCATATCTAACAATTGAAAATTATCAAGCAAAAGATGGGTCAATAATAAATGTTATGGAAAAAGAAATTATTAATAAAATTTGTAGTGATTTTGATTACCAAAATGGAACTTTGTTTTTTGTAGCAGACAAAAAAGAAATTTCATTACAAGCAATGGGGGCAATCAGAAAAGAATTCTTAAGTTTTTCTACAAGTATTAAATTAAACCAAAAATTTGCATTCTTATGGATTGTGAATTGACCCCTATTTGAATATAGTGAAGAAGAAAACCGATATGTCTCTGCACACCACCCTTTCACAATGCCTTCAATTAAATCAATTAATGATTTTGACACAAACCCCAAAGAAGCATTGGCACAAGCTTATGACTTAGTATTAAATGGTTATGAAATTGGGGGTGGGTCAATTAGAATTTATGATGCAGATTTACAAAATAGAATGTTTAAATTCTTAGGATTATCAAATGAAGAAATTGATAAAAAATTTGGTTTTTTTATCAATGCATTTAAATATGGGGTTCCTCCACATGGTGGAATTGCATTTGGGTTAGAAAGGGTTTTGATGATAATGCTAAACACTAACAACATTCGTGATGTAATTGCATTTCCTAAAAATTCAAAGGGAATTGATTTATTGTTTAATGCACCATCCTCTACTTCTGATGATGCATTAGAAGAATTGGGAATCAAAATGGTAGATTAAAATGGGGCGATTAAGATACGATTGTGATGCAATTGTAAAATTAAAAGCATCTTTAAATTATTTTATAGATAATCCCAATTTATACAAAGGTGAATGAAACAATAAAGTATTTGAAAATAACAATCCAATCGAGATTGAAATTGGGTGTGGTAAGGGAAGGTTTGTTTTCTTAAAAGCAATAGATAATCCTTCTATTAATTTCGTTGCAATTGATAAAAGTGAAACAATTTTAGTAAAACTATTAAACAAAATTAAGGATTATCAAACACCTGTTAATAACTTAAAAATCATTTGTACTAATGCACAAGAATTAACTAAGGTTTTTGCAGAAAAAGAAGTTGATAAAATTTATTTAAATTTTGTGGATCCGTGACCTAAAAAAAGGCATGAAAAAAATCGGTTAACTTATTACCAAAACTTAAAAATCATTTTAAGTTTATTAAAAGATGCGGAAAGAATTGAATTCAAAACTGATAACATAGACTTTTTCAATTACTCATTAATTGAATTAAAAACAAACCAACTAAATATTGTAAGTGCTACCAAAGACCTTTATGAATCTGAGTTGTTAGCAAACAACATTGCAACAGAATACGAACAAAAATGAATTAGTAAGGGTAATAAAATTAATAAACTAATTTTAGTTAAATAATAAAAACATAGTCATCTATTAAATAGATAACTATGTTTTTTTAATATCTTAGTTTTAATTGATTAATTAACTTTTTGTTTTATCTACTCCATCAGATTTAGCAGCTTCAGTTTCTTTTTTTTCAGAAACTGCTTTATCTTTATTTTGGGTAGATTTTACAATGTTTTTGAAAAGGTCTTCAAAGTTTAGATTTTCTAAATTAACATTTTCCATTAAGTTTTTCATTTGGTCATTTAATTTTTCAAATTGTACAGAACTGTTTGAAAAATTTTCTAAAATGTATGTAATAAAATCTTCTACACTTGCAAGTTTTAATTCAGTATAAACACCTTTTGATTGGTTAAAGATCTTTTCGATCTTTTCAAAAGTTTTAGTGTTAATTTCAATTTTAGTTTTTTCATTACTCATAATTGTCTCCTAATACTAAAGTATTTGTATAAATAATAGTAAATTATAATATATCAAGTTTAATAATAAATGTAAGAAAAATAGTTACTAAATTTTGTATTTTTCAGGATGTTCTTTTTGCATTTTCTTAATGAATTCATCCTTATCAAGATTTTTGTATTGCTTCATTAATTCAACACATTCTAAATATTCTTTTTCAGCTCACTTAACATCGTGAAAACCTTTAATTACTACTTTTTTGTTTTGCAATAACTTATAAGTTTCAAAAAAGTTTTTAATTTCTTTTAAAGTGTGTTCCCCTAAATCATTCAAGTTATTAATGTGTTTAAATCTCGGGTCACAGTCAATTACAGAAATTAATTTAGTATCAGTTTCATTATCATCAATCATTTCCATTGCCCCAATGATTCTAACCGGTACACTAACACCTGGTAAAAATGATTGGTTAGCAATAACTAATGCATCTAATTCATCCCCATCCCAATCAAGTGCTTCTTCAATAAAACCATAGTTGTGTGGGTAAACTTCAGTACCATATAGAATTCGGTCCACACTAATTTTTTTAGTTTTACGGTCAAATTCATATTTAACATTAGAATTTTTAGGGATTTCAATTGTAATATTTAATTTCATATAAATCCTTTAATAAATTAAGTCTTTTAATATTTTATTTACATATCTTAGAAATTGTTAAAAAATTATGTTTGATTACTTTTCAATTCTAAGATAATGTCACGAATATATGCTGCCCTTTCATACTCTTGGTTTTTTGCAGCTGCTAGCATTTCTTGTTTTAATTTCGCGATTGTTTTTTCTGTTTTTTCTTTGCTCTTCTTATTTTTTGATATTAATGCATCAATATCAACATTAATATCATTACGGCTTAAATCTAATGCAATTGGTTTAATAATCGTTTTAGGAATAATATTGTGTGTTTTATTAAATTCAATTTGAATTTTTCTTCTCCGATTAGTTTCTTCAATTGCAGCCTCCATTGCTTGAGTAATATTATCTGCATACATAATAACCTTACCTTCAACATTTCTTGAAGCTCTACCAATGATTTGAATTAATGATTTTTCGCTTCGAAAAAAACCAGGTTTATCTGCATCTAAAATTAAAACTAAAGAAACTTCTGGGACATCTAATCCTTCTCTTAATAAATTAATCCCAACCACAACATCATAAATTCCTTTTCTTAAATTATTAAGAATTTTATAGCGCTCAATCGTTTTTAATTCATTATGTAAATATGCAACTTTAATACTTTTGCCCCTTAGATATTCAGTTAACTCTTCAGCAAGGCGAATGGTCATCACTGTAATAAAAGTTCTTGCTTTTTTAGCAATTTGTTTTCGCAACTCATTTTCAACATCAATAATTTGATCTGTTGTTTTTCTAATTTCAATAATCGGGTCTACCAATCCAGTTGGGCGAATAATTTGCTCAACCCTATTTTGGGATTGGTCAATTTCCCAATCATTTGGAGTTGCTGACACATATAATACTTTGTCTTTCTTTGATAGAAATTCATTGAAATTAAGGGGACGATTATCAAGTGCACTTGGAAGGCGAAAACCATATTCTACTAGTGTTTCTTTCCGACTTCTATCCGTATTATACATTCCCCGAATTTGGGGGACCATCATATGTGATTCATCAATGATTAATAATCAATCATTGTCAAAATAATCAAACAAAGTATATGGGGTTTGACCTTGTGCTCTTAACTCTAAGTGCCTTGAATAATTTTCAATTCCACTACAATAACCAAACTCTTTAAATGATTCAATGTCATGGGTAGTACGTTCCAAAATTCTTTGGGCTTCAATTAATTTGTTTTGCTTCAAAAAATCTTTATGAGTAATCTCTAATTCTTTTTGAATGCGATTTAATGATTCACTTAAAGTATCTTTATTAGTTAAATACAAATCAGCCCCTGGTAATACAATCATATCAAGTTTTTCAATTACTTTTTTTGTAAGCGGGTCAATTTTGGCAATGTCTTCAATTACATCCCCAAAAAAAGAAATGCGAAAGTTAAACTCATCACAGTATCCTGGCCCGATTTCTAATACATCGCCTTTAACTGAAAACTTGCCGTGAACTACATCAATATCATTTCTCTGGTAATTCAAATTAACCAGTTCATACTGGACTTGTTTCATTTTGATCATTTGGTTTTTCTTATAACTTACCCGGTTTTTAAAAAAATCATTTGGGGGTGAAGTTGCATAAATCGCAGCAACACTAGCTACCACAATTACATCATTTCGTTCCACTAATGAATTAAGTGTGGAAAGATTTAACATTTCAATATCATTATTGGATTGTGCTTCTTTTTCGATATAAGTATTAGTTTTGGGCAAAAAAGCCTCTGGTTGGTAAAAATCAAAAGCTGATACAAAATACTCCACCCTGTTTTCTGGGAACATCTCTTTAAATTCAGAAAACAATTGTGCAGCTAATGTTTTGTTATGAGCCAATACTAAAGTTTTACAATTAAGCGCTTGAATTATATTGCTCATTGTAAATGTTTTACCCGTTCCTGTAGCGCCTACTAACAATTGTGATTTATATTTTTTATTTAAAAAACCATCAACTATTTTTTCTATTGCTTGGGGTTGGTCACCGCTGGGACTAAACTTTGATTTAAGAAAAAACTGATTCATAACAATTACTCAAATCTTTTATATTTTAAATTTTTGTAAATTTAACAAACATTTACAATTAATTACTACCCAATACGAATATCTTCTTCTAAATATGTGTTTTCGTGATTTTTAGGGACTTTTCTAGCTAATAAAAAATTGGTAGAAGTAATTCCTAATTGTCCAATAAACATTAAGATTATTAGAATCGCCAAGTTTCACGGTTGGACAAAATTAGATTCGGTGATTCCAACAGAATTTCCTGAGGTTCCAAAAGCAGAGCAGACTTCAAATAAAAACTCGATAAAAGTAATCTTATATCCTGTTTGGTTATAGTTTTGAATTACTAAGTTTTTATCCAAGATTGCTTGGTTACTTGTAATATACATTATCATTGTGAATCCAAAGATAATAATTAAAGATGACAAAAAGATTGCAAAAGCATTCTTTACGGTTTTATTTGGAATTTTTCTTTTGAAAAATGTTGTGGAATTAATACCCCGAAACCAATTCATCATAGATTTGAAAATAATAAATAAAGTCGTTGTTCTTATTCCTCCACCAGTTGATGAAGGAGAAGTCCCAATAAACATTAATACAGCCATTATAAATACTGAGGTTTCAGTCATATTTTGAAAATTAATGGTTGAAAACCCAGCTGAACGACAAGAAAAACAATTAAAGAAAATCGCAAAGTTTTTATTTGCTGAAGGATTTTGTCCCCAAATTGCTATTGTTTTAATACTATTGTCACTTAATGTTATTTCAATCGTATTGGGGTAATTAACAATTGTTGGGAAAACGGAATTGATCCCGACATATTCGGTTAAAAACATTAATAAAATTGAAACAATTGCAACAATCAAAGATGACAACAAACACAATTTACTAAAGCCGCTTAGTCTTTCACGATTTAGTTTTGCATATTCATATTTATTAAAACATTGGTATAAAATCTTGTATTTAAAAAACCAATCGAACTGAATTGATAAATCATAAATTACCGGGAACCCAATTCCCCCAATATAAATCAAAATTAAAATCAATACTTGGATACTAATCCCACTATCATTACGAAACAATTGTAATGAGGAACCACCAAATAGGTCAAAACCAGCATTGTTAATAGCAGATGCGGTAATAAATAATCCGTGTCAAAAAGATGCACCATAATTACCATAACAAGAGTTTGTTATATTGCTAGTATTATCAAAAGTTAAGCCAAGATACGGAATATTTTTGGTATCATAAACTCCATTATCAAAAGTTAATTGGCTACTAGCAATATTGTAATTTTGGGATCCCACTTGAAATTGAATACTTTTTCAACCATCATTACTAGTTAATAAATTCTGCAAGTTTTGCTGAATATAAAAAGGAGTGGTGTAAAAAATAATACTTAAAACAAATGTAAAAATAATTTGCAAAATTAGAAGAAAGAAAAAGATTTTTAAAATCATAAAAGAAGAGTTGGACAATTTTGTCCCCCCTCTTTCAATATTTAATAAAGTAGTATTGAATAAATTTCGTTTAATAAATTTCTTTAAAGTTTTACCAATTAAATAAAATAAAGAAATATACCCAAAGCCTCCAACCTCAATTAGGACAAAAATAATAAATTGACCAAATATGGAATAATCAGTTTCGATTGAATTTATTACTGATAACCCTGTATTGGTAAAAGCAGAAGCTGATGTGAATAAGGCATCCAAAAAATTATAATGAAAATCTTGGGTTTGCAAATTCAAATAAGTGTTTGAAATTGAGCGATTAAAATTTAATACATATTCATTGTTTACATAAACATATGAATCGTAATTAAAAGAACATGGTAAGTATAGTAGAATTGCCCCAATAATCCAAATGATAATAATCCCTAAAAAGATTTTTTTAGGATAGGTTCAGTGCATTAAGATAATGTACTTTAATTTGGAAATGAATAAATCATTAAATCTTAAGAAAAAATTCGCACTTTTTTTAAAAGAGGATTTAATTTTTTTTCTAAGTTTCTTTGTTTTGTAACTCATTTTAAAAACTGCAAAATACAAACATTATTATATAATAACCAGAAATAAAAAATATGAATTTTTGCAAATTCATATTTTTATATGTAACTTAATTAAAAATTAACTTTGTAATTTAGAAAACATTGCTTTTACTTTCATTGTTTTCTTTTCTAAATTTTCTCTTCTTTGACGTAATTTTTCTTTTTCTTTTTTAAGTTGATCTAAGAAGTGTTGTAAAGTATTTGAAACTTCTTTATCTACAGTTGCAACTTTTTCTTTGCTAATGTTTGGTGTGCTTTCAAATACAACATCATCTGATTTTTTATTATTCACAACTGTAATTGGTTCAGAAGTGATTTCAACATCTTCAATTGGTTTAAATTCTTCAAAACTTAAGTTGTCAAATAAGTTTTTGTCATCAAAGTTGATGTTATCTAAATCTTTGTTAATTGAAATGTCTTCAATAATCACATCATCTTTAAAGCCAGCATCAATTGTAACTTCAGCTTCTTTTTTGTCAGCAGCTTCGCATTTGCAAATTTCATCCACATCTAACGGAGTTACAACAACGTCTTCTTTAGATTTTTCTTGTACATCTAGATCACATTGGTTAACTAATTTATCGCTGTTATCAACATATGTGAATTGTGGTACATTGCTTTCTTGTGCTTCACATTCACAAACTTCATCCACCGCAAGTGGTGTTACAACAACGTCTTCTTTTGATTCTTCTTGTGCCTCTAAATCACATTGGTTGCTTAACTTGTCACTGTTATCAACATATGTGAATTGTGGAATAGTTTTTTCATCAACTTCAAACAACACTTCAGATTCACAAGCATTTTTTGTTTCAGATTTAAATTCATCTGCTGAATCAATGTTATTAATAATTTCTGAAACTAAATCAAAATCATCTTGGTATTTTTCTTCAGATGCAGTTTCGTTGTTAACATCTAAAGTATTTACAACAACATCGTTTTTTTCAACTAATTCAACATCATCTTTACAAGATTGTTTGTCAGAATTATCAACAAATTTAAATTCAGGTTGGTCAACATCACATTTGTCTTCAACTAATTCACTATCATCCACAACTTCTGATGAAAATAGTTTATCAAAATATGCATCAAAATCTTCTTCGCACTCTTTTTTAACTTCTGCAAAATTGTTATCTAATACACAAGAATCTTGTGTGCATTCTTCAATAAAAGGTTCTTCAAAAATTGAAGCTTCATCAATTTCGTTTTCTTTACTAGCATTTTTAAAAATAGCATCAAATTCATCAGCTGTTACAAAGTTAGAAAATTCTTCTTTTACAATTTCATTTTCAAATAATGAATTAGTATCTTCAAAAATTGATGATTCATTGTTGTTTTCAAAACTAAATTCATTATCATCAACACTAATGCTTTCTTGCTTATTTAAATCATCAAAAAAACTATCAAAATCAACTGCTTCTACTTTTGGTTCATCATTAAGGATTTGTTTGTCAATGTAATCAAAAGATAAAAAGTCGTGATTTTCATTTTCTTCACATTTACATTCACAAGATTCTTCTTTGTTTTCAGTTTCAAACACTTTAGTGCATTTACTATCTTCTTCATTAACTACATTGTCAAAAAAATCATCAAAATTATCTGGCTCTACAAAAGCTGCATTTTCTTGTAATTCATTTTCACAAAGACAAAAATCCGCTTCTGCTTCGTCTTCGTCTAACTTGCATTCGTTAACATCACAACTATTAGTTTCACCATCTTTTGAAACATCTTCACTTGTAATTTCTTTTAAAAAGCTTTCAAAGTCAATTGGTTCAACAAAGTTGTCTTCATCTTTTTCAAAGCTTTTTTCAAATTCAGCTTCAAAATCTTTTTCAATATTTTCAAATTGAGTTTCCAAACTTTGTTCTAATAACTTTTCAAGTTCTTCAGGAGTTATTAAATCTTTTTCTTCAATTGATTTAATATCATCTTCTATACTTTTGTCATTATTTAGATCTTTTTCTAAATTAAGTTCATCTTTTTCAAAATCTTTTTCCATATTATTATCCTTTACAATTTCACTCATATCATTAAATGAATCAAAAATGTTTTCAACTGCTTGTCTAAGTTCAATTTCATTTTCACCAACATCTATTGGTTCTAATTCTTGAATTGCTTCATTATCTTTAAAATCATTCTCTTCTTTTTCAACTAGCATATCATTTTTATCTTCTTTATCTTCACAAACACATTCAAAATGGTATGGTTCATAATTATGAGCAAGAAGATCATCAATTATTGTATGTGCATTATCGGCTTCTTTTTCTTTATCTTGCCCTATTCAATCACTTGAAGTATCATACCATTCTTGTTTACTCTCTGCACCCTCAAAAGCATGAAAAAATGAATCAACGTATTCAAACATACTATCAAACCATTCAGATTCTTGATGATCAATTCTTTTTTTATGTGCTTTAGGGGTTTTATCAGTTTTTATTTTTAATGGTGTATTCTCTTTTTCAAAATCATTATCTACTGGTTTTTTGTCTTCACAATCTAAACTAACCAATTGGTTTGTCTCAATATCATATTTAAAGCATTGGTTATCAACTCAATAAATGATATCTTTGAATTTAGCTGCAATTGCTTTGTATAAATCAAAACAATAGCGTGAATTAATTGTTACACTAATCGAATTTGAATCAAATGCAATTGGTAAATCAGATGCAATCTCTTCTGCATTAAAACCTTCAATTAAATCATTTGCAAGCAAATCAACAAGAACTGGTTTTAAAGCTTCAAAAGTGTTTCTGTCTTGTGCTTTAATTCATATTTTTTTAGTTAAATCCATACTTTTACCTAATAAATAAATTTTGCAAAACCTGGTGTTTTTAGACAATAAAATTAAAAGTCACCAAAGGTCACCTTATAAAAATTAAATCACAAAATAAAAATTAATAAAAGTAAAATGTCATATTAATAATAAACTTAATATCTTTAACTTTTTCAATTATTAAAAATTATTTAAAAAAATAAAAAAAACTAATTTTTAGTAATTAAAAATTAGTTTTAAAGATCTTTTATTAATATCCTTCGTAAAAGTCAGTTGCAACGTCTAATGTGTGGTTAACAGTTTTAAAGTAAAAGCTTGCGATTGCTGATACTACTAAGATAATTACAATGTAAACACACCCGGTTGCAATTGGGCCTCAAGCTGCGTGATAGAATACATTAACAGCTTTGGCAATAAATAAATCTACTTGGTTGAAATTTTTAACAATTCCAAAGGCATTAGTTTGAATTAAGGTTAATATATAAGCTATTTCTGCATTTTGAAATTGAAAACCATTAGTTCAAACAAGACTTGCAGCAACAAAGAAAAAGTAAATTGAAAGTAATAATATTAAGCAAAAAGAAAATAATCACAAAATGTTAATCTTAAACCGGTTTTTGCGAAACCATCCTTTTCGCATAAAGAAACAAAGGATAAATAGGAAACAAAGCAAGATTGCACAAATAATTCCTGAAATGGACCCAAATACCCAACTAACTCCTATTACATCAATAAGGTATTTAGTTTGTAACTCATTAAGTGTTGCATTGCTTAAAGTCTTAATTAAGATGTAACCAACACCACCAATGATCATTCCAATTGCAGCAATAATTAAAAATAACTCTGCAAAGCGTTTAATCAAATTGAATAATAATTTTGACCCATTCCCTGGAATTGTTGGTTCTGGTCTTCTTCTAGATTCACGACGTGGCGGCTCTGGTCGTGGACGACGTCGTGGCGGGGGAGGTGGAGGAGGTCCATAATCTCTTGGCGGTCTTCTCCGACCATATTCTGGATAATAGTAGTCATCATCATAATCGTAATCATAATCACGATAATATGACACGTTATGAACTGAATTGTTTAATAAATATAGTTTTGAAAGTTTCATTACTTACAAAATTGCTCCACAAAAATTTATATTTGATAAACAATATTATATATTAAGAAAAATTAAAAATAAAATGGCACCAAGCCTTAAAAACTCAAATAAACTGTGGTTTTATCTAAATATTTGCAATTTCTGATAGCATGATAAATTATAATAATTGCAATGTTTAAAAAGACTTGCAATTATGATAAAGATTTTTAAATTAATTAAAAAAGAAAATATTTTATGATTTTTGCTCGCACTATTTTTTTCTGCAATTGAGTGTACAATCACTTCATTCCAACCTTTTTTGTTAGCTAAAATCACAACTAATTTTCAACTGGTTTTCAATAACAATAATGATCAAGCTGTCATTGCAATTGCAACACAAGACTCAATTAATTTAATTGTGATTATTTTAGTTGCAGTCACAATTGGATTAATTTCAAGGATTTTGTCAAGAGCAATTTTAATTCGAATAGCAATCGGGATGATGCAAAAACTTAGAAATGAATTATTTACTAAAATCCAATGAATCAAGGAAAATGAATTTAACCATTTGTCAATCTCCTCATTAGTTACAAGAGCAACAAATGATGCTTACCAATACCAAGAAGCAGTTTTAAGCTTTTTTCTATTCTTTTTTGAAAGTGTCATTTTGATAATTGGTTCACTTATCTTTTGTATTATCATTAGTCCAATATTGTCTTCTGTCTTTTTACTTATTATTCCTCTAATTTTATTTACCAATTTTTGAAGTAATAAAAAAGCGAAAAAATATTACACCCAAAATTTAAATGAATTAGATAGTGTTAACCGGGTTATGCGAGAAAACATAATTGGAATAAAAATGGTCCACTCTTTTTTATTATCTAATATTCAAGCAGTTCGCTTTGATAACCATAATAAAAATTGGTACAAAACAATTTATAAAGGAGAATTTTTAATTTATGCTGGCAACATCTTTTGGTTTTTTATTATCAATGCAGCTGTGATTATTGTCCTTTTAATTAGTGGGATTTATAACAAAATCAATATTGGCACAGGGTATGAAATTGAAGTTGCGAGTGTAGTTGCATTTGCTAACTATTTAATCTACATTGTTTTTTGTATTTATGGAATCTCAAATTCAATTGTTTCCATCAACCGGACTAAACCTTGTATTTTAAGAATTGAAGAAATTCTTAAAAAAGATTGTGAAACTAAAAATAGAGATGAATCTTTTAAAGAAATTGATTTTGTTGAATTTAAAGATGTTTGTTTTTCTTATAACAAAAACAATGAAGATAAACCCTTAATTAATAAAATTAATTTCAAAGTTAAAAGAGGTGAAGTATTGGGAATCATTGGAGCAACTGGGAGTGGGAAGTCAACCATTGTAGATTTAGCTGCAAACATATTAACACCAGATTCGGGACAAATAATCTATGGATCTCAACAAGAGACAAATGCGAATGCGATCCGGAAACAAATCAGTGTTGCTTTTCAAGAAAAATACATCTTTTCAGGAACAATTAAATCCAATATCATTATGGGTAATTTAAATTCAGAGGAAAATGAAATTAATAATGCAATTCAATTAGCTTGTGCATTCGAATTTATCAATAACCGTGCTGATAAATTAGATAGTGTTGTAACCATAAATGGGAATAATTTATCAGGGGGACAAAAACAACGCATCGCAATTGCAAGAGCATTTTTGAAAGAAGCACAATTGTATATTCTAGATGATTCTTTAAGTGCACTTGACAATCTCACACGAAACCAAATCTTAAAAAATATCCAAACCCACTTTAAAGATAAATTTGTAATTTTAGTATCACAACAAATTAAAACAATCAAAAACGCAGACAACATTTTAGTAATTGAAAAAGGTGAAATCAAAGCAAAAGGAAATCACAACGAATTATTAAAAAAATGTAGTCTTTACAAAAAAATATATGATTCACAAAAAACAATTGGACAATAGTAATGAAAAATTATTTTAGAGTTTTTTACCGGTTAATCTCCATTTTATCTAAGAACAAAAAAGCTTTTATCATTGCAATTTTACTAGCAATTTTAAAAACGATCTTTTCAGTTGCCACTTCAATTGGATTGGGAATTATTATCCAAAATGCATTTTTGCAAATCATATCTTCCAATCCTGATTACTTGGAAGCATTTAAATGATTAATAATCGGGTGTGTTTTAGTATTTGCAGGGTATTTACTATATTTTATTTGTTATCTTATAAGTCAAAAACTAATTTTAGAATTAACTTATTTTACCGGATATCGTGTTCGCAAAATGTTCTTTGATAAAATTAGAAAAATTCCTTATAAAACAATTGAGCAAATGGCCCGTGGTGATTTAATTAGTCGTGGCACTACTGATATTAATGCAATGGCAATTAATTTATCATTTTGTGTAGGTGAAATCTTTTGTGCCCCATTAATTATTGTGGGTGTGTTTATTGGGCTGTTAATTATTTCACCACTATTAACTGCAATTGTCTTGTTTTTCTATTTAATTCTAATTGCAGTATCATTATGAATTTCTTTAAAAACAGCACCAAAGTATAACCAAATGCAATTAGAAATTGGAAATCTGAATAGTGTTGTAGAAGAGTATATTAATGGTAGAAAAGCAATAAAATCGTTTTGCTATGAAGACCAAGTAATTGATTTATTTAAACAAGTAAATCAAAAACAAGCAAGTTTATCTAAAAGTGCAGAATCAAAATTAAATTTTATTTGACCTTGAAACGATTATATGGAAACGATAATGTATGCTTTTATTTACTTTATTGGGATCATTTTCTTTATTAATAACATTGCTAGTGGTAGTATTTTCTTTCCACAATTTGAAATTGGGTTAATAACAGCATTTGTATTATTAGCTAGAATCGCAACTGGTGAGACTAGTAATTCTTTAAGACTAATTGGAACATTACAAAAAGCATACGCAACCGCAATTCGCATTTTTGAAATTTTAGATTTAGCAAACTTAAAAGATGAGGGTACAATAGACCAAAGCTTTAAAGGTGCAATTGAATTTAAGAATGTCAGCTTTGGATATGATAAAAACAAGAATGTTTTAAATAACATTAGTTTTAGTATCAAACCAAATGAAACTGTAGCAATTGTAGGTCCTACAGGAAGTGGTAAAACAACTATCATTTCTTTGCTATCCAGATTTTATGAAATTGAATGTGGTGAAATTAAAATTGATGGCATTAATATCAAAAACATCAAACAAGAAGCAATATTTAAAAATATTTCAATTGTGTTACAAGATTCGTTTTTATTTTCTGAAAGTGTTAAGAAAAATATTTGGTATGGCAACATACAAGCTGATGAAAAACAAATCTATGAAGTTGCATTAAAAACAAATGTCGATTATTTCATTAAAAAATTAGAAAATGGTTATGAAACAATCATTTCAGAAAAGATGAATAATTTGTCGCTTGGTCAAATTCAATTATTATCGATTGCCCGTGCTTTTATGTCACCTGCGAAAATATTAATATTAGACGAAGCTACATCATTTGTTGATTCTAAAACTGAGGTAGATATTCAAAATGCATTAACTAAAGTTACTAAAAATAAAACAGTAATTGTCATTGCCCACCGGTTATCAACAATTATTAAAGCTGATAAAATTATTGTTTTAAAAAATGGTGTTATTCAAGAAATTGGGAACCATCAGCAATTATTAAAAAACAAGGGTTTTTATTATGAATTATATAAAGCAAATGCCATAATGGAAACCCACTATGACATTTAATAAGATTCAATTAATTTAAAGCTTCTTCAACTGATAATTTACCATCAATTCCTTTAAGTGGGGTGACGGTTATTAACATATTTTGCTTAGCCTCTTTAAGTTGTCTTAAAATTCGAGGAATTTCAATAAACAAACAAATAATTTCAAAGTTTTGTTTTGGTTGTAAACTATAACCCCCGGTTGAAGTATTAATTGTTAATGAGTGGTTAAAGTTTGTAGAATATAAATAATTTCTTACCGCTAACACATCTTCACAATACACTTGAATTTTAACAACCCGGTCTTTTGGGAATAATGCATTCAATACTTGAATTGATATCACCCCATAAAGTACTCCAGAGATTAAGTTTTGGGATAAGAAGTTTTCAAATGCAAAACCACTACTTCCCACAATATTGTTTTGTGCATCCAATAGGGTTGCATTCGCAATTCCACCTGCGATAAAAGAGCCCATCATACTCGAGATAAAAATTGAAGAGATGTTGAAGATCATTAGAATCTTGCCAATTGGTTTTCCTTTTTTATATGCAAAAAAGAAACTTAGAAAATCTAGCCCTCCAGAGCTTCCCCCCACAGCTACAGCCATTGCATATGCAAACCCATTAATTGCAGCTGCTGCTAGTGCATAGATAAACATCGGAAAAGCATAGATTATCTGTTGTGAAGAAAAGTTTAATAAGAATAAATCAGTAGAAATGTCTTGGGTACCATTCATTACTCAATTAACTCTAGTTCTTCCAAATAAAAAGATATGGTTAATTCCCGGAATTTGGTTTAAAACAAGGGGTACTATATTTGAACAAATAACCACAATACTTGATAGGATAGTAAACCTTTTACCCATTTTCTTTCAGGAGAATATTATTAAGGGAATGTTGGTAAATAAATATAAGACATAAAACAAAATTTGGTAAACCAATTCAACAGTCTGCTGACTTACATCATTCTTTTTCAAGATAATTTTAACAATTCTAGCAATTCCTTGAAAAATACCAGATAATCCAGAAATATAAACTCCTGTATTTTGAATTAAAAATAAAGAAGTTAAAGACATTAAAATCCCAACGATGATGACAATAAACACCCTTCATTTAATGTCACTTCTTTTATAAACTTTAGAAAAAACCCCAATTGCATATTTATAGTAATTTAGTTTATAAGTTGGGGGTGGTAGTGGTTTTGGAGTCTTTTTTGATTTGTTTGAATTAGACCCATTAAAAATTGCATTGGGATTTAAACCCAATACATTTTTTACACCAATCTTAGATTCTTTAGTATTTTTTTTGGTGGTTGAATCACTTGTTAAGTCACCACCATTTTGGGTTTTGTTATTATCTTTTTTCACTTTAGTTAAGATGGTTTAATCAATTGTCCCATTTATTCCTTATAAAGATATAGATATTTTAACAACTTATTATTTTTTTACATAGGGAAAGTAGAAAAAAGTAGCAATAAAAAATAATTAATTTAAATTAGTTAGTAAAATATCTATTTAAATGGTTTATAAAATCTAAAGTAAATTAGATTTCAGGTTTTGAAAACTTAAAATCTCTTTCTGCTATTAATTGTTTTTTAGTTTAGTAAAAAAGAAAAATCCTGTTTAAGAACAAACAGGATTAACAAGAATCTAAATAACAGTTGTTTATGAAATTATTTGATGATGACACAAGATAAATCACCTAAAGTCATTCTTTTTTCTTTTTCACTTTCACTATAGACAATTTTGTTTCCATATCGATCTCTTTTGTATTTTTCAACTTTTCTATTTTTCATTAATTTTTTGAATTTAATATTTTTGTTGTTATTTATTATTTTTATTTTCAAAATAACATTTTCATCTTTAATAATTGCTTCTTTTTTAAAAAGGAAATCAAAAGATACCATAGGTAATTTATCTAATTCTTCTTCAGTTATTTCTAATTGATTCAATAAATCTGCAAAATCGATAACTTCTATTTTGTTTAGTGCTTCATTTTCTTCAGAAATATTTTTTAGTGTTTGATCTATTTTCAAAATTCCTTTTTTATCATAATATTCATACTTTACAAATAAATTTGCTTGCAAAACATCTGATACTACGTCCCCTCCTTGATTGGTGATTAATTGAATTAAATTTAACACTTGTTTAAAATGCTGCTTCCCATAACTTGGACTAAGTGCTATTTTCTTCCCCTCAAATTTTGAACCAAGATTACCCTCTGGTTTCACATTATCAAGAAATAACAGATAACTTTTTCAATTTTCACAAGATTTTTCTAAATTGTTTTTTCAGTTGCTTAACCCAAGAAATTTTAATAATGAAATAATTCTTTTATTTTTAAAATCAACCAAATCAACAGGATAGTTATTGCTATTATCTTTAGCAGATGGGCATAATTCAATCATATCTGATAAATGCATTTCTAGTTTATTAAGCATTCCTTTTAATCCTAGCATTGTGTTATAGGCATCAGTTTCAGCATCATGTAGATTTTGTTCTCCTTGAATATTTAATTCATCAAGAATTTTAACAAGTGCTGTATGCTTATTTTTTCTCTCTTTATATTCTTTATACATTCATTTAACATCATAAAAGTCATATTCTAAATTTGGTAAATTATATCTTTTACATTCACAATTTAAAGCTTTTGCATCTGATTCTAATGTATGCCCAAAAACAAAATCAACACTATTAAAAATTTTCTTGATGTCTTCATAGAAATATGGAAAAGATTTAGCTTTATAGTATTCTCACACATCTCTAGTAAGTATTTTTTTAGCTGAACGTCAGTCCCATTCATGTAATTCAATTTGTGGATTTATGATGAAATTATTTCTTTCAAGAATTTGAAAATTCTCATCAGTAACAACATATCCAAATTCACAAATTTCAAAAATTTTGTAATATGAACTTGCAAATTCTAAATCAAAAAATAAATATCTCATTTTGCACCTCCTATTTAATAAATTCAAAAGTTTTTTTATATTGATTTGTTGCTTTTTTTAATCTTTGGTAAGTTACTTTTTCACAAATATCACTTTCATTATTGCAAACTAAAATAAATGTGCGTTGTCCACTATCCTCTTGATTTAAATCTAAGCAAGCGTGTCCTACTGTCCCGCTACCTGCAAAATAATCCAAAATAATTGAATTTTTATCTGTGGTTGCTTGAATTAATTCTTTCATTAGTTTTAAGGGTTTTGGGGTGGAAAAATAATCTCTAGTACCAAACAATTGTTGAATTTCATCCTTTGCAGATGATGTTGTACCAAAGCAATCAAAAGTCTCTGGAACATCTGTTTCTTTTTCTTTTAAAACACCATCTTCAAAATAAGGTTGTTTTATTTTTTTAAGTTGTGCATTCGCTGATTTTCTGCAAATAATAATGTATTCATAATCGGTTTGGATTTTATTTGGATTAAGCTCTACACGATTGGCATCAAAGAATGGGTGTTTCTTTTTTCATTTATGGATTTTCACAAATTCGTGTTTAAAGTATTGGCAGCAAAGAATTGCAAGGTTATTCACTTCACCACCATCAATGTTAATTACTAAGAAACCTTTGTCAGACAATAAGTTATAAGATAATTCAATTCTTTGCTTCATAAAAGCAGCATAACCATCTTCATAATTACCGTCTTTATAGCCAATATAGTCAATGTGAGAATTGTATGGAGGATCAATTAAAATTGAATCAATTTTGGCCAGATATCTTTTTTGCATTGCTTGCAAAGTATAAAGATTTTCAGATTCAATTAAATAATTAGTATTTTTATTTCTTACAATTAACTCTGCATTGCAATTGGAGAATGCATTGTTATCAATGATTATCTCTTTATTAACAGATACTTCTTTGAGTGATTTGCAATAAGCAAATGCTCATTCACCAATATATGTAATTAAATCACTACAATATAGTTTTTTTAAATTGGTACAATTTGTAAAACAAGATTTGCTAATAACATTAACATTATGCAAATTTAATTGGGTCATCTTATCACACCCCGAGAATGCACCGCGTTCTAGTGTGATTACACTATCTAATAAATTTATAACACCGACTGCTTTATTAGTCGGGTAACATATAATTTTGGTTAAATCCTGATTGTATAAAACTCCATCCACTACTTTGAAATGTGGGGATTTGTTTTCAAACTGAATGTTAGTACAACCTACAAACGGATTGTAACCAATATCCTCTAAAGACTCAGGTAATACAATTGTTTGGATTCCTTTACAATTTCAGAAAGAATTGCGATTAATTGATTTAAGACCTTCAATTAATTCAAGTCTTTGTGTTTTAATTTTATTTAAAACCCCAATTACTGCAGTTTTAAAACAATTATAAATGACGTCATCTTGAATAACATAAGTTTTTGATTTGCATTCTAATTCAAGTTTTGTACATCCTGAGAAGGGATTGTTTTCCATTTTTAAAAGAGTTGTTGGTAGTGATATGTATTCAAAGCGGTCACAACAATAAAAGGCATGCTTACAAATAATCTTGACACCCTCTGGTACATTAAATTTTGTTTCTTCACCTTTGATAGAGCAATATATTAGTGCTTGTTTATCAGCAGAATATAATACTCCATTTTCCATAATGAAATGTGGGGATTGATTTTCGATTTTGATTTGGAGACATCCTGCAAATGGATTATTCCCAATTGTGACTACACTTTTGGGTATATTAATTTTTTTTAAGTTTTTGCAATAATAGAAAGTATCTCCTCCCATATTCTTTAAAGTATTGGGGACTATAACTTCTTCTATATATTGGTTATCTCAAAAAGATGATGATCCAAGTGCTTCAATTCCTTCTGGAATTTTGACAACTTTATCTTTACCAATGTATTTAATAACTTTGTTTTCTTCAATAATAAAGTTAGGGTCGTCATATTTAATTTTTTTTGCTTTTGTAAAAATTAGATTATCAGTTTTGCTTTCAAAAATACCATAATCATAAATATCTATTCCATTGTTTATTTTGGTTTTATATTCAAATACACCACTAATTAGTCTAGATTTATAAATAACTTCATTTTTGTTAAGTTTCAATTTACTTAAATCTTCTTTTCAAGCTACAAAGATAACATTAAAACCTTTAAAGCAAAATTTATTTATTTTACTTCCAACACTAATATCTTCTAATTCATATCCTAAGGATAAAATACGGTTGATACATTCTAGTTTTATATAACCTTTTCCCCCATCTAATAAGAAAGCAAGCTGGTTATCAAAAAAGACTTCTTGGGTTTGAGTATTTATTGAGATGCAAACATCTTTATATTGTTTAACAAATATGTCCTGTTCTTTTTCAAAAAATCGCATTACTGCAAACAAAGATGCAGGGTTGCTTTTAGAATACTTTATTGCACTATATAAAGTTATATGATTCATATTATCATTAGCTTTTATAACCTAACTCCTTCATAATTTGATTTACAATTGCATCTGGCGTTAAATATGAGGTATCAATAACTTTATAAAAGAAGTTGTGTAATTTACAAAAAGCAATCATTTTGGCATAAATGGTTTCTGACATATTTGCTTTTGCAATATTATTATCTTCTTTATTGCGCATCTTTAATCTTTTAACAATAACATCGTGTGTTGCATAAAGAATTACTGTTATTTTAGGGGTTCCAATTTTCTTAATAATTAGATCATAAATATCGCTATTATAATCAGTGCCACTTCAAGCATAATTGGAAGCTAGATGCCGGTCTGTTATGATGTTTTTATCTTTAAACATTTCATACATATAGATACTTCCCAAACCATAAAACATTGCTGTGAAATTCCGATTAGGGTTGGAATTCACTCTTTTAGCAATTTCACGATATCTTGAAATTTCGTTGTTATCATCTAGTAAAAAATGAAGTGGTTTTTCAACAAATACATAATTGAGTTTTTTAGCTAGTAACTCACAGATTGTAGATTTGCCTGCTCCATCCATCCCCTCAACTGATATATGAATCATTTTAATTAACCTCCTTTAGTTGAAATTTATAGTTTTAAGTTTTATGGAAATTTATATTTGTATTTAAGCTAACAACTAATTAATTTGCTTTCCGGTTTTTACTCTCATTCATTTTTCCACTTGTAAAGTGATCTTGAATTTCTAAATATCCACTAACTCTTCTAATCCGAGTTATTTGAGTACTTTTACAAGTTGGGCATATATCAAAAACTCCAGAATCTCCACATTTTTGACATACATCTTTAGGGAAATTAAATCCTAAATAATGCACACCAGAATTAATTGCAATTTCTACCAAATCATCTAGTCCTTCGGCATTCCCAAGCGGAGAATCGATTAATTCAATATATGATATACACCCTCCATTTGAATAAAGGTGGAATGGACCTTCTAGCTGTAATTTTTTATAAGCTGGTAACTTACTGTCAACATCAATGTGGAATGAATTAGTATAGTAGCCTTTATCAAAAACAGGACTAGAATAAATTCTTTTATCGAATTCCATAAATCTACCACTTATTAATTCCCCACTAGTTGCTAGTAGTGAGAAATTTAGATGGTATTTTGCTCTTTGTGCATCAATATAATCTCGCATTAGTTTAACTAAATCTAATGCAAGTTTATAAGCATTATCATCTTTTCAAAATTTATTACCTGTAAGAATTTCAATAGCTTCTGACAATCCTATAAACCCAATTGATAGTGTTCCGTGTTTTAAAGTTTGTGCTAATCCCACTTCATTAATATCTTGACACCATAATTTGTATTTTAAATTTGTGGAGAAAAAAGCTATTTCTGAATCTAAAGTTTTGTAATAACGGTCTAACAAAATGTCTTTTGTCAATTCAGCAACTTTATTTCATCTTTGTTTAAAGTCACTTATTTTTTCTTCCAAATTTTGTTTTGCTGCATTAGCTTCAAATGCTAATCGGGGTAAGTTAATAGAAATGTTATCAATATTACCTCTTCCGATTGCACCCTCGATCCCAAATACATCATCAACTACTCTTGTTCGACATCCCATAATTGATAACTTTAAGGGGTCAACATTTTTATCTGCTTCACAATCACATAGTAGATATGTGGGAATCATCTTTTTTGCAGTACACAATAATGCTTTTTCTAATAAATCATAATTAGGGTCTTGTTTAAAGCGACTAATTCCTTTATGAACTTTAAAAACAATATTGGGTTTGTAAATAAATTCACCTGCATTGTAAAAACTTTCAATTAATGTTGCAGTTAGAAATCTTGCAAAATCAGAAGTTCCTAATCCTACATTGAATGTTACATAATAACTTGTTTGTCCCATTCTTGTGTGGATGTTATTACACCATAAAACTAATGAGTGAATACAAGCATAGAATAATGATTCGTTACCTTTGTAATCAACATTTAATTTAGCAAAGATATTGGCAAAATCAATATCGAAATTGGCAAGTGCCATTCCCCCAGATTGTTCATTTCCCATCTTTGCAAATAGCTCTTTTAAAAAATCAAACACAGCTACGATTTTGCTTGTCGTATCTAAGTTTTCAAAATTTTCATAAGGGAATGCATTTGCAATATCAAATGTTAAACAGTTATAAGTTAACCCATAAGCATCAAGATCGTGAATGTGGATATATCCTTGTCTGTGCAATTCTGCTCATTCCTTTGGTAGGTCATCTAGAATTTTATTTTTTAGTAACTTTTCACCATAATTATAAATTGCGCCAACATAACTATGTCGATTTGCTGCATTTTCACTTCTATTTGTTTTGTGTAAATTTAAACTATCTACTTTTTTATATTTACTTTTTAATTCTTTTT
>JABUSB010000001.1:254558-276088 GCA_021444005.1 Malacoplasma sp. | reverse complement strand
GTGTTTTTGTTTAGTTGTGTCATCTTTTTTTACCTCAATAAATTCTTGGTTAGTTGAACCCACAAATGGTTTGGTACTTGTTTTTAATGCTTCAATATACGGTCCTGTTTTTATGTATTTTAAATAGGACAATATCTTTTTAGGGACATCTTTTAATTGGTGTCCAGTATACAAACACAAATCAAAGTCCTTTAATTCTTCTAATAGATCAATTAAAGCATCTGCTTGTAATAATGGTTCACCACCACTAATGGTCAATTTTTTATTTAAGCATTTGGATCTTAGAATTGTGGCCAATTCTGAAGATGATATTAGTTGTCCAGCATTAATTTCTCACGTGCTTTTGTTATGGCAACCTTTACAACGTAAATTACATCCCTGTAAAAACAACACTGTTCGATATCCTTTACCATCACACAATGAAGGATTTTCCATAATTGAGTTTATTCTTAGCATTGACATATTATTTTGCCTCCTTTCTAAGTTTATTACTTAAACTCACATATATTATTAAAGATTCTAAAAATTTTTAAAACCACGAAAAAATATTTTTTTTGTTAACATTTTTGGTTATTTAGCCACTTTTTAGTATTTTTTTGTGTACATTTTGTACACATCCCATATAATTTTTTATAAAAATAGAAGAAAAAATATGAAACGAGAATATTTAATAAATGAACACACTAGAATTAATATTTCAAAACTAGCTCATAAAATCATTATGCAGGATTTAACAATTTTTAGTTTTACTAAGGATTGAAATCAAAATAAATTCATAAATGAAATAATATATCTATATTTAAAAAACTTTTATACACCTTATGAAGTCAATTTCGATTTCCTTAAATTCAAAGGGGATTCAAAAGAAATGCGATTAAACAAAAAGACAATTAATGAATATGAAGATTTAGAATGCAAAATACATGAAAAATATCAATTTGAGCGTCCTTCTCAATTCTTTAAAGCAATTGTAGAAACCTATGCAAGACTTTCTTTTACTGATCGTGAAAACATCAACCTACAAGATTGCATTGAAAAAATTGAAAAAGCAATTAGTGAAAAAAATAAAGTAATTATCAAAACATATAAATTAAATAACTTGGAACTTATTCCATACAAAATATTTTGTGCTAAAGAAGGACCTTTTTCATACCTTATAGGTTTTGATAATAATGACAACATTAGATCAATTAGAATCTCCCAAATTGAATCAATACGAAAAAGTGGTAATTTTAAAAAGATCACAGAAGAAAAACTAATTGATTTAGAAGAAAAGATAGCAGAATTTGGTGCTACATTTGCAGAAGAACTGATTGAAGATGTTAAAATTCAGTTTTTAACTCAAGATGCAGAAAACAGTTATGCATACTCTATTATTCACAGACCAATCCATACAGAGATATTAGACAAAGAAAAAAGAATCTATTTATTTAAGTGCTCTTTAAAACAAGCTGAATTTTTCTTCTTCAGATTTGCAGGGGATATTAAAATATTAGAACCAGATTCATTACGCAATAAATTTATTGCCAATTATAAAAAAGCAATTAAGGTATATGAATAATAAAAACCCAGCTTGTAGTGGGTTTTTATAATCTTTGTCTTCTTATTAAATTACTTTTTAATTTAGCACAAAAGAAAAATCCTGTTTATTGCTAAACAGGATTAATGAAAATATAAACAATATTAATGGTGCACTTAGAGGGACTTGAACCCACACTCGTTAGAATCAGATCCTAAGTCTGACGCGTCTGCCATTCCGCCATAAGTGCGTGGTGCTTTGTAAGGGACTCGAACCCCTGACCCAGTGATTAAGAGTCACTTGCTCTACCAACTGAGCTAACAAAGCAAAAAAGAAAAAATTTAAATGGTGCCGACTATAGGAATTGAACCTACAACCTACTGATTACAAGTCAGTTGCTCTGCCTAATTGAGCTAAGTCGGCATTAATGGTGGAGTGTGAGGGGATCGAACCCCCGACCCTATGCTTGTAAGGCATATGCTCTCCCAGCTGAGCTAACACTCCTTGAAGGTGAGGAGATTTAATCCTCATAGATTTTATTTTTAAATGGTGACCTGTACGGGATTCAAACCCGTGAATGCACGCGTGAAAGGCGTGTGTGTTAAGTCACTTCACCAACAGGCCATATGGCGGACACAGAAGGGTTCGAACCTACGACCAACCGGTTAACAGCCGGTTGCTCTACCACTGAGCTATGTGTCCAAATTTATGTTTTATTACCTAAAAACACTTAAATATTATAACATAAATCCGCAATTATACTTATTTGTTTTTATCTTTAAACAATTAAGGATTTAAATAAGAGTTAAAACATAAATCAATAAAATTGCGATTAATTAAAAACTTTTTTAAAAAGATTTTATAAAATTAAAAATATAATTAATTGCTTATGACTGATATTAGAAAATTAGTAAAAATCTTAATGAATTGTAAAGAGCTATATGATGAATGCGGCGAGCTTTACCAGTATTTACGCCAAGTCAGGGATAATTTTTTAAATCTGAAACAATTTCATAATGTCCCTTGGCAACTTTCACAAATTGTGGAATTAATGAGTGCAAGTAAATTAGACAAAATGCCCCTTAATTTTGAAGAGATTATGATAAATTATGCATTTAATGTTAAACCCAAAACAAATGCCACAAAAGCAGTAGTTTCGAGTTTTAAAACGATTTTCTACATCACTAAAGTGTGTAACAATAAAGAATTTGAAAACAAAGAAAACGAAATTGTGTTGGAAATGATCAATCTATATTTGAGAACTTACCAACAAAAACCAATCAAAACAATTAATTTAATCAAGGATGATAAAAAATATTTACAACTTTTAATTAGTGGTAACTTTTCCAATAACCCCTTATATTTTTTTACCATCTATTTATTTTTAATTGAAAGGTTAATTCGCACTGAAAAGCAAAAGAATGCCATCCGAAGTGGTTTTATCAACCTTTATTTAATTAAAAACAAGTTATTGTTTGCCCCCTCAATTTGCTTCTCCTACCCCTTACTAACTTTTTATTTAAATTATAAAAATGTGTATGAAAAAGTGATTAGCGATAACGAATCAATTGTTGAATTTTCCCGATTTGTTTTTGATCTCATTAACCAAGCATCGGTAGTTTCACGTGCATTTATCACGGACATCAACAAAATCAAAGATAAATTAGACCAAATTATAAAAAACGAAGCAAAAGAGAATGCAATTCTTAAAAAGCAATTTGAATACATTTTAAAATCAATTATTTTTATCTTTGATGCAGATAAGAAAAGTAACAATAAAGAAAACCAAATTATTGAATGCTTAAACCAACATAATTTAGTTTCACAAGTTTCCACTTATGAAAATAAGAAAATCTATATGTTTAATGAATACATAACATCTATTAACAAACTTTTAGAAAATAAAAATGAAAAGACTACAAAGATTTTTTCCCTTAAAGAAAAAATGAGTTAGTTAAGAAAAGATAATATATAGTAATTAAAAAGACATTAAAAAAATGCAGGAATTGTTTCCCGCATTTTTTATTTTTAAAACTAAATTAAATTAGTTTTTAGGTTCTTCTGTTTTGCCAACAATTTCGAATAATGGTTGACCTTTTTCAACATATCCACTGCTCTTTAATAATCGGATTTTTCTTCCTTTTAAAGATTCTGTTAAGACGATAATTGGTGTAATTGGTGATTTAGCATATTTGTACATATCTTGAACTTTTACAGAAGCTAAATCTTGATTTGAATTCACTTCTTGGTTTGCAGTTGCATCTGTACTAAACAAATCAACTGGGTTGTTATTTTCATCTTTCAAATTGATTGAATCAATTCCTAAGTGTACCAAGATTTGTGATCCTTTTGGTGATTCAAAAATATAAGCGTGTTTAGTGTTGAATACAACATTTAATTTTCCATCAATTGGAGAGCTTAATTTATCACCAGTTGGACGAATTGCTAATCCATACCCCATCATATTCTTACTAAATGTTTCATCAGGGACACTTGAAGTTCTTAGAATATATCCAGAAATTGGCGCACAAACTTTAACAGTTTCATATTGCATTTCACTGTTTGTGTCAGCAGTAGTTGCAGCTGTGTTTGCAACTGGTGCTGCTGGTGCTACAGAAGCTGGTGCAGTAGTTGAATTTGTATTAACTGCATCCATATAAGTTTTTTCTAATTCTGGATTACTTTCAATATCCTTCATTAGATCTTTAATTTTATTTTTAATTAAGTCTGCGTCGGGTCCAAATACAGCATAAACTGATTGTGCAGAAGGCTTAATTGTACCGTGTGCTCCAAGTTGCATTAGTTTGTTTGTATCAACGATATCTTGGTTATCAACTTGAATACGTAGTTTTGTAATACAAGCATCAACGTTTTTAATGTTACTAAATCCACCATATGCTTTAACTACATTTAAAGCTAGAATTTGATCAGCATTTAAAGTGTGTCCAGCAACTGCAACTGCTTGTTGTGCTTTTTCTGCTTGTTGAGCTTGGTAATCTTGTTTTGTAAATAGTTTTGTATTGTCACCTCGACCTGGTGTTGCAATATTGTATTTCTTAATTACATACAAGAATAAGAAGTAATAGATTGGTGCATATACTAATCCAAATAATAGTGATCATCAAGCATTTGAGCCATATTGAATTTGGATACCACCATAAATTACTCAGTCAATTAA
Organism: Malacoplasma sp.; assembly: GCA_021444005.1. Taxonomy (GTDB): domain Bacteria; phylum Bacillota_I; class Bacilli_A; order Mycoplasmatales; family Mycoplasmoidaceae; genus Malacoplasma. The sequence continues at coordinate 271,391 of JABUSB010000001.1, read as the reverse complement.
TCCACCACTAAATGACATTCCAATGTGTGGTGCTAATCCTGGTTGTCCAGCAGCTATTGTGATTAATCCAATTCAGTTCATTAATCCAAAAGCTAGTGCACAGAAAATTGCATGTACTCCTCAGAATAATCAAGGAGCTAAGAATAAGAATGTATATTCAATTGGTTCTGTAATACCAGTTAACAATGAAGTGAAACCAGCAGAGAAACAAATTGAGAATGCTAATTTACGGTTTTCTTTAGGGGCTGCTTTAACCATTGCAATTGCAGCTAATGGAAGACCGAAAATCATAAACACATATTTACCTTGAAGGTATTGACCAACGTTTACACCAATAAATCCATTTGCTCCAAAACTTCCAGCAACTGCTGCTTGACCTGATGTTAAGTCGGCTCAAGTTAATTTGTGAGCAATTGGTGTTACACCATTTGGAGCACTAATTCCACTATAGTTCGCAACTCCAGTTGCAGGTGCTGCAACATAGCTTCAACCAGTTAATTGTCAAAGGTTAACATCTCTTCCAAGTAAGTTACCATTGATGAATGCTCACATTGTTTGGTCACCCGCAACTGTATACGGGTTGTTAGAAGTACCAGCTGCATTACCAGTTAATGCGGCTACAACTTCGTTTCATCTCATTTCACTATAAGTTGATGCATTAGTCCCTGCAGTAACAGCGTATGCACTACCATTGTAGTAAATAATGGCTTGTTGAGTCATATCAATTGAACCACCCGCATTTGTATATCACAATGGTGAATAGAATGCGTGGTGCAATCCAAATGGTACTAGAGCTCTTTCAACATACCCAAAGATGAAAGAGTTAAACCCAACTGCTTGTCCTAAGTATTGACCAATTAAAGCTAATAAAATACCAATTAATGGTCAAAGCATTAAGAATACTAAAGTAATTGGGAATAGTGCAGCGAATGTTACGATTGGTACAAAACGCACACCACTAAAGAACCCAATAATTGGGTGTAATTTAATATCTTTGAATTTGTTATATAAGAATGCAGTTACAAACCCAACAACAAATCCACCAAAAACTGAAGATTGTAATTGGTTAATTCCAATTACTGATCCAAATAAAGATGCAGGTAATCCAGCACCCACTGGACCAGCTGCAGTTAAAGCACCAGTTGTAGCAGCTGCACCGTCAGTTCCTACAGTTGGTAAAGTTAAAGTATAAGTTGTTGCTACACTTGGTGAGATGCTTCCCATTGATCCAGGTGTGTAGAACAACAAATTATACCCTAACGTTTGTGTTGCACCATATTGGTCAACATAAGTTACAGGAGTAGATAGCGCTTCTTGTAAAGCACTAAATACCAGAAACCCTACAAACGCGGCTAATGCGGCGGGCCCTGCGTCACCCGTAAATGCAATTGCAATTGCAATTGCAAATAAAAGTGGCAGTGCACCAAAAACTGCATTACCCGGGACTTGTAAGAAATTACCAAATATTACTAGTCCATTAATGTCACCAGCATTTGTAACAATAGCAGAACCAACTCCAAGGAAAATCCCTGCAATTGGTAACATCGCAATTGGTAACATTAATCCTTTAGAAAGTTTAGCAATAAATTCTTTTACTCCACCCCTATTTTTTTTAGCTTTCTTTTGCTTCTTTTGCGCTTTAAGCTCATCTTTAGCAAAAGCTGTTTCAAAGGTTTTTTTCTCTAAACTTCCTTGTATTGAACCATTTGACATTTGGATTCTTGCATTTAAATTCATATGTTTAAATAATCCACAATACATAAAGATTTTAAATTCGACACAAATGAGTGCCTTCAACCATACCAAAAAAATCAATATAGTTACACCTTTATTTTAGTTTATTTAACTTTTAATAATTAAATTTTCATTCTGTTGATATTAAAATTTGCTTATTTTTTGTATGTTATAATCACTTTATTATTTTTTCAATATGAAATTTTTAAAAGAAAATATTAAAAACTATTGCACTTCGTTTTTAGAAAACACAAAAACACACTTACAAAAAATCTATTGTAATAAGAAGCATTTAATTGTTAAAATCACAATCTTTTTTGTAATTGGTTTTATAGTGTGTTTGGCGTGCTTTTTAATGCGTAATGAAATTTTAAAAGCAAATAGTGAGCAATGAAGTGTGATTAATGGTTTTTTGCAAATCAAAATTACAACAAACCCAGGAATCTCATTTGGTAGTTTAGCAAATAGTAGCAGTAGTGTAGTTTATTTTATTCAAGCAATTCCTGTGGTTATTGGAATTATTGTGTGAGTATTTTCGAGTAATTATTTATTAGATATTGGAATCTCACTATTTTTCTTTGGGGGATTGTGTAATATTATTGATCGCAGTCTCTATGATAGTTTTGCTAATAATGCTTTATTTAATTGGGTGCAAAAAGAAAATGTAGTGGTAGATTACTTTCAATTTTTACCGAATTCCGCAATCTTTAATTTTGCAGATGCATTCATTATTATTGGGATTATTTTAATTGTGATTGAAATCTTAATTTCTTGAATTAAAGAATACATAGCCAATAAAAAAGAAGGCAATGATAAACAATTAATTAAACAAGAAGTTTTGGATGAACAAAGAATGCAAAATAAAAATAAAGTCAAAACAATTAAGCTTAAAAAAATTAAAAAATAATATATGAACCAAAAAATTCGGCTAGATATTTTAGTTGCTAAAAAGTTTGAGTTGTCACGTGTGATTGCCAAGCAAAAAATTATAGATGGACAAGTTTTTGTTAACAATAAACAAATTAATAAACCTAATTTTTTAGTCGATGCAAAAACAACTATTGAATTACACGAAACTAAAAAAGAGATTAAGCAACCTGAGACACTTTTAAAACCTTGAAAAAAAGCAATTGAGATTGTGTATGAGGATGAGTATATTTTTGTAGTTAACAAACCCAATAATTTAATTGTGCATCCAACAAAGTACGAAAACCAAAAAACATTAGCTAATATTATTGCAAATTTGTTTATTGAAAAAAAGATTCCTTTTTTTGGTGATCCTTTAAGAAACGGTATTGTGCACCGCTTGGACAAAGACACGCAAGGCTTAATTATTGTTGCAAAATCACAAGCTGCATTTGATGCATTTGTATCTTTGTTTATTAACAAAAAAATTACTAAAAAATACTTAGCACTAGTTTATGGTTTTTTAAAAACCAAAACAGTTAAGGTTGATGCACCGCTTAAAAGAAATAATGACACAATCCTTCAAGAGGTTAGCACTGATTTTGATGCAAAAGACGCGATAAGTATTTTTAAAGAAATGCAAAGGTTTAAAAACTTTAGCTTAGTTGAAGTTGAAATCGAAACGGGAAGAACACACCAAATCAGAGCACACGCACAATTTATTAATAATCACATCATAAATGACTTATTATATGGTGATAAGAATGAGGTCAAAATAAAAGGGCTTGGACAGTATTTAGTTTCTTATTCTTTAGAATTTATCCATCCTTTTTTAAAAAAAGAAATTAACATAAATCTAGGAATGCCAAAAAGCTTTAAAGAGTATATTAATAAATATGGAAAATAATTGTTTTGAATTAATTGTTGATGGTTGTTTAGACTATTTAGAAATTGGAATTATTAAAAATAAAAGAATTGTGGATTCTTGTTTTGTAATTCAAGAAAAAAATTTAACTAAAATTTTAATCCCGCAAATTGAACAAATTATTGCAAAAAATAAGTTGGATAAATCAGATCTCAAAAAAATCTATGTTATCAATGGCCCTGGGTCTTTTGCATCTCAAAAATCCACTGTCATTTTTGCAAACACTTTTAAAGCTGTTTTTAATCAAGTGCAACTATTATATTTAGATTCAGTACATTGAAATATTACCAAAGACAATGAAATTGTTTTTATTGATGCAAAATCAAATCTGTATTATATTGGTGCAAAAAATCTGAAAAAACCATATTTGATTCATTATCAAGATGTGAAAAAGATTAATCCAAATTTAATTAAATATTTTTATAGTTTGCAGCACAAAAAATCACTTGTAGAAAAATGAAATCACAATCAAGATAAATTTAAGTCTGCTGATTTTATTACACCCAATTATGTCAAACAACCAGCATTTGATTATTCTAAGAAATAAGCAAAATATCTTAGAAGCTGAGATTAAACAAATTGCAGAATTAGAAAAGCAATTGTTTTTTAATAATTGCTATGAAACACAAGATTTACTTAAATTATTTAATGAAGCAAATCTGAATTGCTTATGCTTGTATGAAAACCAAATTCTGATTGCTTATTGTTTATTTACGAATGAAATTGAAATGATTGATGTTTACAAAATTGGAGTTGTAAAATCATTTCAACAAAAAGGTTTTGGAAATCTATTAATAAAAGAGCTTAAATCATTTAATAAAACCATTTTAATTGAAGTATCGGATCGAGATGCTACTCAAAACTTTTATCTTAAAAATGGATTTTTAAAATTAGGGGTAAGGAAAAACTATTATTGGGATAAATCGAATGCAATTGTTTTTAAATGAGATCCTCAAATTTTTTAATGATTTCACTTTGTTCAACACTTTTAATTTTGTTTTCATCAACTTCTAAAATTGCATAGGTACAAATGTGGTTTTTATTCCGTGGGTATACAAGTGATCCTGGGTTTAAGAGTAATATATTGTCTTGGTAATCCACTAATTCAATATGCGTGTGTCCTGTAATTAACACATCTGCTTGGTTTCTGATTGCATATTCAAATAAAGTATTTTTGAATTCCTCTACATTATTTTGTGAATAGTATCCAAAGATATCACCATGGAGTAATACAAAATTAAAGTTAAAGATTTGAAACTTTAAAACTCTTTCTCCTTCAAAATCATTGTTGCCAGCAACTAGAAAATCAAAGTTGTTTTTAATGATGTTAATATCAACACAAAAATCACCAGCATGAATTTTAATATCAGGTTTTTCTAACTGAATAACTTTTTTAAAGTTTTCAATATTCCCGTGAGTGTCGGAAACGATTAATATTTTTTTCATATTTAAAAGATTCAATTAACATTATTTTATAATTATCTATAAAAATCAGGTTAATAATTTTGTGATTGTAGTACTTAAAAACAATCCCAAAAGGTTAATTTTTTATTATTTTTTTAAAAATAATAATGTATAATATCTAGTTTTAATAAATTTTAAATTGAAATATTGTAAAATATAAAGTAGTTATGTTTTCATAAATCCGGAGGGAAAATGTTAAAGGATTTATTTAAAGACCGAAAGATAGTTATTTTCGACATTAAAACAACTGAAGAAGGTTTAGATTCAGAAATTTTATACTTTGCTGCAAGAATTTATATTAATAATGAAATGATATCAAAACACAATTTTTTTATTACTACTGATAAAAAAATTCCTGGAAGCATTATTAGAAAGTATCGCATTACTAATAAGAAAATTGAGAGCGAAGGAATTGATAAAATGTCAGCATTAGAAAATATGACATATATCTTTCAAGATGCAATTTTATTTACTTACAATGGTGATAACTTTGTTTTTCCTCTTTTAGAAAAGATTTATAGAGAATGTGGATATAACTTAGAAATTTCAGAAATTGATGCATTAAAGCTTGCTAAACAAATTATTGGATTTGATGAAGATGTAAGCCTCGAAGAATTAGCAGAAAAATTGGGTGTCAGATTTGAAGAAGACAGATTGTTAGGTTCTCCATATACTACTATGATTTTGGAAAAGATCTGGTTTAGATTAAAATCATTTATTATCTCTTAATTTATATATAATCTTTCATAAATAAAAAAATGCTTTTTTAAAGAGCATTTTTTTATTTTAATTTCTTAATCTCGTGGGCAATTTCAACACTCACTATCTGGCTTAATTCCTCCACGCTTGCTTCTTTAATCTTTTCTAGTGTTTCATATTTGGAAAGCAGTTTTTCAATCCGTTTTTTGCCTAAGTTTTTAATTTGGTACAAGGAATTGCTAAACAATGATTTGCTTCTTCTTTGACGGAAAAAGCTAATTGCAAAGCGGTGCACTTCATCTTGCATACTAAGTAGAAAAAAATAAAGTGATGCTTTTTTGTCTAGCATTATTTCTTTATAATCACTTGTAATGATGCGATCAGTTTTGTGTTTATCGTTTTTTGCAAGTCCGATTAAATTCACAATTGAATCAATTTCTAATTTTCTTAAAGAATTAAGGGCTGCACTAATTTGGGGTTTACCACCATCCACAATGATTAAGTTGGGCAAAATTCCATCAGTTTCTAAGGCTTTTTTGTACCTTCGATAAATTACTTCTTCCATATATTCAAAATCAGAATTTGCATTAGTGTTTTTAATATTAAACTTGCGGTAATCATTTTTCTTTTTAACCCCGTTTTCATATACCACCATTGCTGCAACTCGATCCACATTATAAATATTGGAGTTATCAAACAATTCAATGCGATTTAGATTATCAAGTTGTAATAATTTTTGCAATTCTGCTAGTGCACTAGTTTCTCTAATTTCATTTGCAATCACTTGCAAATATTTATTTTTCATAATTTCAATTGCGTTGTTTACAGCATTATTCATCACTTCTTTTTTTACCCCTTTTTCAGGATTAATAAATTCAATATTTAAATTCTTGGATAGCATTTGCAAATTCTGATTAGCTAAAGATAAATACACTTTTTTGGGGAGTTCAATTGCAAACTTAGAATAATATTCATAAACTAAGCGCATCATAATTTCTTCTATTTCACAATAAAAAACAGTAATTAAATCATACTTGTTTAATAAAGTTCCATTTACATATTTAAAGATAACAATTGCAATTACATTTTCTTTGCAATGAAAGCCAATGATATCTTCATCATTGTTTTGTGAGAAAACAATGTCTTGACGATTACTAAAGTTTTTAAGATTTTTTCTTAATTCCAAGTATTTTGCACAATCTTCAAACATTAGTTTTTCAGCAGCAGATTGTTCTTTATCTGCAAGTTTTTGATCAATCTTTTTAAGATTTCCAGAAAAGAAATCATTAATTTCTTTTAGATATGGTTGGTAATCTTTTTTTTCAATTTTATTAATACACGGACCTAAGCATTGCCCAATATCATAATAAATACATTTTTTATTGGGTAATTTACTACATTTGCGAAGCGGGAAAATGCGATTAATAAAATTGTATAAATCATATTTTTTAACATTGTTTAGTGCAAAAGGACCATAGTATGTCCCCTTAATTTTCTGCTTTGCTTCGTGAGTGTATAAAATTCTAGGATGTTGCTCTTTAGTAACTACAATATAGGGAAATGTATGCGATTCACGTAGAAGAATATTATATTTTGGTTTATACTCACTTATCAAATTGCTTTCTAGCAATAGTGATTCATTTTCATTATTAACCAAAACATAATCAATGTCTTTTATTTCATTAACCAACTTTCGTGTTTTTAAATCACGGTCTTTTAAAAAATATTGTTTAACCCGGTTATTTAAATCAACTGCTTTACCAACATAAATTACAATTCCTTTTTTATCTTTCCATAAATAACACCCTGGTTTGTGCGGAATTGTTTTAATTTTTTCTTTTAATTGAATGTCTAAAATATCCATAATTGCTAGTTAATAATGGCACTTTCAGTTTTCTTATTAACATTAAATTGATAAGCATTTGGATTTTTAGTGGAATAACCAATTAATTGAATATCTAAATCTTCTGCTTTAAAACCAGGTAAAGCTAATTCATAAGAAGTATTGTTTAGTGAATCTAAATCAATGGTGATACTATAAGTTTGGTTATTAGGTTTGTAAGTTAAATATAAAACTAAGTTTCTAATATCATAACTAGATTGTTTAATACTTGAAAGATCTAAGGTTAGTTTATTAGTTGTAAATTCTGCATCGTAATATACATTAGATAAGTTGCTAATGGGAACATTGATATATGAAAACCAATTATAGACACTATCATTTTTATCATACCCCAATACATCAATAAAAAAATTGGTCATAAACAAATGTGCATTAACTCCTAAATGTAAGCCATCAGTTGCATAAAAGTTTGTATAACCATTGTTATAAAAATAATTAAAGTTAGTTACTAATGCATTGTATTTGGTATACAAATCATTAAAGTAAATATAGCTTTGTGTAGTTGATAGTGATGCAGATAAATTCTTTAATATTTCATTATATTGGTTAAATAATGCAATATTAGGGGTTACCGTTCTTATAGTTGTGGGTAAGATAGAAGAAATAATTATATAAACATTCGGATTTTTTGATCTTGCATTGCTAATGATTTTAGTAATGTTATCTTGGAATTGCTCAGCACTAAACTTTGCTGCAACATCATTTACTCCTAAGCTAATAAACATAATATCAGCAGGTTCATATAAACCAATTCTAGAATTGTAGTTTAAATTTTCTTCACTTGCAGTACTACCTGCAACTGCTAAATTAATAAAAGTGTCATTTTTACGGTTTTGATCATTAATTATAAAATCTTGGATGTTTTCAAAGTTGCAATTATATCCTTTAGTGTATCCTCATCCTTGGGATATTGAATCTCCTACCATCATTCAAGTTAATTTATCTTTACTATTAATTTTTTGTTGAAACTTAGTTTGGGCTTCATTTAAAACTTTTTTGGTACCAACATTTGAATTAGATGTTGTACCATATACCGTTTTTAATTGTTTCCCATCACTTGTAAAGATTTTTAATGTATATGATTGATTCCCTTCTAGATTAGAAATAGTGAAAGTGTTAGTGTTATCAATTGAGACATTAGCACTAATGATTTTTTTGTTAATAAACAATTGGTAATAAAAAGTTTTATAACCTTGAGTCACAACATCTGCTGGAATTGTGGCTTTAAGTGAAAAATAACTGCTGTTGTTGCTATCAGTACTACAAACAACATTTGGTAGTGTATTACTAATTAAAGCACTGACTTTTACATCAGTTTTATTTAAATAAAAAGAATTTGAATCATTGATGTTAAAAGTGTAACCAGTCATTGGCTGGTTCAAATCTTCTAGTGTAATGCCACTTCCACCAAAGCTGGCATTTTTGGGACCAAAGAAAGCAAAAGTTGCACTTCATAATTGGTTAGCAATTGTGTAGTGTCCACTTTGATTTAAACTCTGGTCTGCATTCAAATCAGATTTTAAAAAAGCTTGGTTATCTGTATTTGAATAATGGTCTACAACTAGAATTCTTTTTAACAACTCACTATTTTTAGTATTTATTTGATAAATTGCTAAATTGATCAAACCATTATATTGCTCAATTTTTTGATTTAAATTAGCATCATTAGTTTTATAGTGGGTTTGTAACACTATAAAACCATTATTGTTTCTTAGTGCAAGTGCATCTTTAATAAGGGTTACTAAATTATTAACATATGCATCTAATTTTGTTTTATCACTACTGTTTGGTCCATTAAAATCTTCACTACCAACCATATAGCAAACAGTTTGTGCATTAATCGATTTGATATTATTTCAATTGGTAACAATTGTATTTAAATCATAATCACTTGAAGTTTTGTTAATTACATATTTTTGGTAATAATTATATTTAATTTGCTTATATTGTGATGGAATGTTCCAAATTCCCCGAATACCTTCTTGAAATTGGTTGATATAATTTCTAGCAACTTGTTTTTGCACAAAATTACCATTCATATCAGCCCCCCCAACAAAAACTCAGGAATGTGAAGAGTCTGATGTTTGTCCATTATTTGAAAAAACATTATTAAAGTTTTGAGATAATGAATTATATTCATAATACATTGGCACATTTAATGCTGTTTTTTCAATTGGTAAATCAGTTTGTCTGTCTTTAACCGATTGTGAAGTATCAGTATTAGAATAATCTACTCCAGTGCTATTGCTAGAATCTAATTTATTGTGTGTTAATCCAATACTCAAACCAAGTACAGTAGCTATAGCACATACTGAAACTACACCACATATAATTCAAAAAGAAAGCTTTTTATAGAATTTCATAACAGTTATACTAGTTAATTTAGTTATATAACTTTTAAAACGGAATGCAAAAAAATTAGAAACATTCATTTCTAATTTTTAAATATTTAAATTATTAATAAATTACTACTCTCACTCAATAGTAGAAGGGGGTTTGTTCGTAATATCGTAAACCACCCGGTTAACCTCTTTTACATTGTTACATATTAAAGAACTGATCCGTGCTAAATAATCTAGGGGGATTTTAAACCAGCTTGCACTCATTGCATCTTCACTTGCAACTGCTCTTAATGCAACTGTGTATCCGTATTGGCGATTATCCCCAACAACTCCCACTGAATTAGAATTTGTCAATACTGCAAAATATTGTCATGGTTTATTTTGCGAGTTTTGATAAATTGCATCAATGCTATTTCTAAAAATTGCATCCACTTCTTGCAAGATCCGAATTTTCTCTTCTGTGATTTCCCCAATAATTCTGACAGCTAATCCAGGGCCTGGAAAGGGTTGACGATAAACTTGGTTGTAAGGAATATTTAAACTAAGCCCTAATTTTCGCACTTCATCTTTAAAAAAGTATTTTAAAGGTTCTAATAATTCAAAATTAAGTTTTTCAGGTAATCCCCCCACATTGTGGTGTGATTTAATGGTTTTGGAAAACTTGGTACCACTTTCAACAATATCTGGATAAATTGTGCCTTGAAGTAAAAATTTAAAAGGTTTATTAAGTTTCTTAGCAATCTTTTCAAACACTTCAATAAAAGTATTACCAATTATTTTTCTTTTAGTTTCTGGGTCCACTACATTTTTAAGTCGCTCTAAAAACAATTGCTTTTCTTGGACTAAGAAAACATTACGCCCAATTAAGTGTCTTAGAGTTTTACAAACTTCAAATACTTCATTTTTTCTCAATAACCCATGATCAACAAAAACACAATAAAGTTTTTCTTTAATTGCTTTTGAAGTTAACACTGCTGCAACTAAAGAATCGACCCCACCACTAATTGCACATAAAACATAATCGTCTTGAACAATCTTTTTAATGTTATCAATTGCATCAATTTTAAAGTTTGCTGGTTTTCAATCATTCTTAATGTGACAAATTCGACTTAAGAAATTATCAAGCATTTGCATCCCAAATTGGGTTTGACTTGCTTCTGGATGGAATTGCACCCCATAAAATTTCTTAGCATCATTACAAGCTGCTGCAATTTTACAATTATTTGTAGAAGCGATTGGATAAAAGTTTTGTGGTAAGACACTAATATGATCACTATGACTCATTCAGCAGATGTTCTCTTTTTTAATCCCATCAAATAGTTCATTTTCAATTAGATTAATTGGGGTTTCCCCAAATTCTTTGTTACTATCATTGCTTTTAACAATTCCATTAAAGCAATCTACCATTACTTGAAAACCATAGCAAATTCCTAAAATGGGAATGTTTAAATTTCATAATTGTTGATCTGGTCTTAATGAACTGTGTTCATACACACTATCATAACCACCAGACAAAATAATTGCTTTTGGGTTTTTAGCAATTATGTCTTCTGCTTTAATGTCATAGTCTACGATTTCACTAAAAATATTTAAATCTCGAATTCTTCTTGCAATTAATTGAGTGTATTGACCACCAAAATCTAAAATTAAAACCTTATCCATATCTTTAATTAATCCCTTAAATAAAATTATTTTAAATATAAGTTATTTTTTGTATATTGCTAAACATAATTAAAGTTTTTGAGTCTCAATTTGTTTTTGTAGCAAAAGAGTAGTGTTAACAAACGAACGCTTATCTAAAACATACACTACATAATACATTATTTCTAAACATACAATAAAAGCTAATATTGAAAGATTAACAATCATATAAGAGTTATTTGAAACTAATACAGTTTTTAAATAAGTTGTGTAGAATGATGAGAATGCAATTCCGGTTGATAATACTGCTTGGTAAATCCCCATTGGTGAAATCTTTCTAATTTTATAAACACCATTTTTTAGTTTCTTTTTATCAAATGAAAGGGCTAATACGTAAGCTAATACTAAGTTATATAAAATTCCATATCCAAACCCGTTAAGTGATGAAACTGCAAAGTAAGCAAATGGGTTGTTAATAAAAGAAACTGTTAATTCAAAAACAATTCAAATTCCAATTCCCACACTAAATGCGGTAATCTTATTAGTTTTTTTAATTAAGAATAACGAAACAAATAAGGTACCTAATAATTGAGAAAAACTAAATAAGGAAGAAGTATAAGCTTGAATACTTGAAACTTCATTAGTAATGTTTAGATTTTTTGCCATATTCTCAATTGTAAGGGTGGCAATTGCACCACTGTTCGAGAATTTAACAAATGCAATTAGAAAACCAACAATACACAATAATCCAAAAAAGCTTAATTGGGTTGAATTTGTTTGGATTTTATTATTGGTTCTCGCAAGGCCGATCAGCATTCGATTTTCTTTAACAAAAACTAGAACTAGAATAACTATTAAATTAATAAAAATACAAATAGTTCACATTAAAGAGAGGATAAATGTATAGTTATTTGCTTGACTGACTGCATACACTTTAATAATTGATTGTACAGGAGCTGCAATAAAGTCGGCAATCAAAGGCGGAAAAGCCATAATTAAGACTGTTAAAAAACTCCGGTTTTTCGTATACTGCTCTTTAAACATCAGTTCATAGGTCCCAATCATACTAGCGCCGACCCCGACCCCAATTGATTGAATCGTATTGGTTAGTGTCGTTTGTTGGATCGAAATGGGAATAAAAGAAATAATTCCGATAATTACAGCACTATATAAAATTAGTTTTCTGCTTCTAAAAGTCATTGCAATATAATCCACAAATGGACGAATAAAAATCCCAACTAATCCATATACCATTAAAGGTAATCAAACAATTGAAGCATCAATTTGATTTTGCAACACCGAGGTGTATTCCCTAAGCATTTTTAAAGGAATTCAAAATAAAATGTAAGTTGCAAAAAAGATGCGATATCCTTTAGAGACGTTTTTTAAGCGCATTACAAAGATTAATGAACCTGCAATTACAATAAAAAAAATCACAAAATTTACAATTATTTCAATCATATTAAAATTAAGCTTTATTAATCTTATCAATAAACCGTAATTTTTAAAAATAATTTTTAAGAAAGTGTAAATAAAAAACAGCCATACAAGCAATTAAATTTGTATGGATGTCATATATATATATATTGCTAATTTTCTTTTAAATTTAAAAAATTAAGCTACAAATTTTTCAATACCAAGATTGTAATATTTATTGACAAACTCTTGAAGCTTGTCAATAATATTTTGTTTCTTTAGTTGTCGATTGTTATCTCCAAATCGTGCCATTGGAGGCATTAAAGCAACAATATCTGTACCAATCGTTTTTACCTCTCCATCGCGTAATGCTTTTTCAATAAATTGTCTAGTTTTTAATTCATCAAGATTTTCTTCTCTAATGATTTGCGCAAGATCTTCTTCACGGCTTTGAAATGTATAGTCACGAAAATACTGCAAAACATCCTCAACATAGTTAATTCCTGCAATGAAATTTTCAATCAACGCTTTTTTAGAACGTAGTTCTGGACTTGAATCGATTGCTTTTTGGATAGATATGTAAAGATCTTTATCATTGCAATGAGTGTCGTGATATTTTTTAGCAAGAATTAGGATGTAATCGATTCCAATTTCAATTTGCTCAATTAATTCAATTTCAAAAACGATATCATCAATTATATCTGTACTTTCACCCCGTTTGCGTTTTTGATTTCATTCATCTCTTAAATCTTGGTATTTAGCTAAATAATCTTGGAAATCACGTTCTGAAAGAATTTGTTTATTATCAAAATCATCAAATGCGAATAAAATATTTCGCATTCTTAAAATTGCTCCAAAAAGCCCAATAAATTCTTTTTGGTTAGTTTCTCCAACAATTTGAATATTTATTGGAAATTGTGTTGTTAAATCATTAATTAAATCTGCATATCCAGGGTGGTATTCACCATTTAAGTCTGTATATCCAAAATAATAATCTTCAAATTTTTTCATCAATACAATGCCACCTGCATTTTTGTCCCCAAAAAGCGAAATTGCAATATCAACATTTTTTTGCAGTGGGCGAAAGCAAACTATATTCCCAAAAGATTTAATTGAATTAAGAATTCGGTTTGTTCTTGAAAATGCTTGAATTAAACCATGCATTTTCAATTTTTTATCAACTCATAATGTATTTAATGTTGTTGCATCAAAACCAGTTAAAAACATATTTACTACAATTAAAATATCAAGCTCTTTGTTTTTCATTCGCATTGATACATCACGATAATAATTTTGGAATTTATCACCATCTGTTGAATAGCTTGTATTAAACATTTGGTTATAATCGTTAATTGCAATTTCTAGAAATTCTCTTGAAGATTGGTCAAGCTTTGAAGTATCTTCTGGATTTTCTTCATCAAAAATACCAGTCATATCTAAATCTTCTTCAGATTCGTTTGCACTATAGCTGTAAATGGTAGCAACTCTTAATTTCTTAGCAGGATTTAATTCCATTTGTTTTTTAAATTCTTGATAATACAACTTTGCCATCTGAACCGATGCAACTGCGAATATGGAATTAAAACCATTAAGAATTTTTTTATTTCTAATTTCTTCTACTTTATTTTTCTTACTAGATGCAACTTCAGAAATATTTGTAAGAGTATTAAGACTATAAGTTTTATCATTGCGATATGTTTTTTTATCAAAGTTATCCAGAATATATTTGGTAATTAATTCAATTCGTTGTGGTGCCATAAAAGCTCTTTCACGGTTGATATCAAAAACATCTTCATCCTCTATTTCTTCTTTTGAATTCATTGTATTGATGTAATCAATTTTAAAAGGAAGTACGTTTTTATCGTTGATTGCATCCACAATAGTATACGAATGAAGTTGGTCTCCAAAAACTTGCTCGGTAGTTTTAAAATGGTGTGAATAAGTTGATGTATCAATCTCAGTATTTGCTGAAAAGATTGGAGTACCCGTAAATCCAAATATGTAATATTTTTTAAAATTTCTAATAATTGCTTTATGCATATCACCAAATTGGGAACGGTGACATTCATCAAAAATGATTACTACTTGTTTATCATAAACTTCGTGAATTTTATTAGCACTTATAAATTTAGCAAGTTTTTGAATTGTAGTGATAATAATGCGACTGTTATTATCTTCCAATTGTTTTTTTAATACTGTTGTAGAGCTGCTACTATTCGCGGCTCCTTTTTGAAAACGATCATATTCTTTCATTGTTTGATAATCTAAATCTTTTCTATCTACTACAAACAATACTTTATCAATGTAATCAAGCTTTGAAGCTCTCATTGCAGTTTTAAAAGATGTAAGGGTTTTACCAGATCCGGTTGTATGTCAAATATAACCACCTGCTGCAATATGACCATATCTTTTGTAATTGTGTGCAATTTCAATTCGATTCAAAATTCTTTCAGTTGCAGTAATTTGGTAAGGCCGCATTACTAATAACATATTTTCAGATGTGAAAACACAGTATTTAGTAATGATGTTTAAAATTGTGTGTTTTGCAAAAAATGTTTGTGTGAAATCGATTAAATCAGAAATGATGTTATTGTTAGCATCAGCTCAGAATGAAGTAAATTCAAAACTATTGCTAGTTTTGTTTTTATTTCCATTTACATTAGCTTCTTTTCTAGCATTGCATCTTGTTGTATTGGAATAATACTTTGTGTGAGTACCATTTGAGATTACAAAAATTTGTACATATTGAAATAAACTACTTCCGGCTCAAAAAGACTCTCTTTGGTAGCGATTGATTTGGTTAAAAGCTTCTTTAATAGCTACACCTCTTCGTTTTAATTCAATATGAACTAAAGGAAGACCATTAACTAAAATAGTAACATCATAGCGGTTATTGTGATTTGCGCCTTGGTCTTTACTAACTTCATATTGGTTAATAACTTGTAATGAGTTATTGTGAATGTTATCTTTATCAATTATTTTAATATTTTTAGTAGTACCATCATCTCTTCTAAAAGACTCTGTAAAATCTTCTTGAATCTTTTTAGTTTTTTGTGCAATTGACTCATTTTGATTAGCAATAAAATCATTAAAGAATCTGTTTCACTCGGAGTCAGAAAAAACATAATCATTTAATCTTTGAATTTGCTTACGAAGATTAATTATTAAATCTTTTTCTTGGTGAATATTACTAAGATATTCATATCCTTGCTGTGTAAGCATATCAATAAATTCTTTTTCTAATTCAGCTTCAGATTGATAGTTAGCAGATCTATTTTTAATAGGTGTATATTCTGTAACTACTGTATTTTCAGTACTTGATGCTACTATATTAAAATATGACATATAAACAATCTCCTAATTAAGATTTTATGTTTGTTTAAAGCTTAATAATTTGTCTCTATAAAATTCATATTGTTTTTGTCTTGCTTCAATTTCTGCTGGGAGACCAATTTTTAAATCATTACAAATCTTTTCAAAGTTGTCTAAGATTTTTACAATTCTTTCTTGAATTTTAATTGGTGGAATTGGGATTTCAAGTGATGTAATAGTATTTCTTTGTAAATGTGGAATTGCAGCTCCATATTGGTAATTTTTTAATTTAAATTCATTAGATTTTAAAAAGTGAAATAAATATTTGTTATGTATTTCACTTTTCGGTTTAATTGAAAAACAATCTGCACCTAATCAAAATTTGGTACTAATAAAATTTACATATCCAGCTGATGCCCCTCCATTTGCTACAGTAATTGTATTTTCATCACAATTGTATTGTTCTATATAACCAGAAGGATTTATACCCC
>JABUSB010000001.1:236871-253957 GCA_021444005.1 Malacoplasma sp. | reverse complement strand
ATTGTATTGTTCTATATAACCAGAAGGATTTATACCCCCATTAATTACAGGATATGTTCCGTGTTTTTGCATATTTGATTTATTAAATTGTATCCCTTTATAAATTGTACAAATCTCTCTAACCTCTTTGTACTCTACACCATTTGGACAATGTTCTGCAATAAGATTTTCAAGTTTAGACATAACTATTTCTCAATTTCCTTAATGAATGTATCAATTTCAGATCTTAATTTTTGTTCATTTTTTACAATTTCAGCAATCTTTGCATTAATTTCAACAATATTAATTTTTTCACGAGTATCTTTGGCTTGTACATAATTAGAAATAGAAAGATTGTAATTATTTCGAACAATTTCATCTTGTGTTGCAAGATGTGAGAAATATTGTTCCTCATTTTTATTTGCAAAAGTTTCAACAATCTTCTTTATGTTGCTTTGAGTAAGTTTGTTGTTATTTGTTGCTTTTATACATTCATTAGAAGCATTAATAAAAAATGTTTTATTGTTTTCTTTGCACTTTTTAAGCACCATAATACATGTCCCAATTGGTGTCCCAAAGAAAAGATTAGAAGGTAATTGAATAATACAATCAATGAAATTATTATCAATTAAATATTTTCTAATCTTTTGTTCGGCTCCTCTACGATACATAATTCCTGGAAAACAAACAATTGCTGCAGCCCCGTGTGAACTTAATAAATAAAGTGAATGCATAATAAAAGCCATATCTGCATACCCCCTAGGAGCCAAAACACTAGCAGGAGAGAAACGTGCATCATTTATAAGTAATGGATTGTTATCTCCTTCTCATTCAATAGAATATGGCGGATTTGAAACTATTAAATCAAAAGGTCCATCGTCTTTATGAGCTGGAGAAATTAAAGTGTCCCCACACTTAATATCAAATTTATGAAATCCAATATCGTGTAAAAACATATTAATCCTGCAAAGATTATAAGTAGTTGGGTTGCTTTCTTGACCAAAAAAACCATCAATATTATCTTTTCCAAGAACTTTTACAGCTTTTAAAAGTAGCGAACCTGAGCCACATGCAGGGTCGTAAACTTTATTAATTTTTTCTTTTCCAACTGTTCCAAGTCTTGTAAGTAATTCAGAAACATCTGCAGGTGTAAAAAATTCACCTCCTGATTGTCCAGCATTTGATGCATATTTAGATAATAAATATTCATAAGCATCACCAAAAACATCAATATCATGATTTTTAATATTGCCTAAATTCATATTAGCAATACCATCTAACAGTTTAAGCAATTTTCGGTTTCTCTCGTTTACAGTTTCCCCAAGATTAGTTTTACTATTGACATCAAAATCATCAAACAACCCTGAAAAGTTTTGTTCAGATTCAGTACCTTTTGCAGATTCTTCAATATTGCGAAATACTTTTTCAATAGTTTCATTTAAATTATTGTCATCTTTTGCTTTTGCTCTGACATTACAAAAAAGCTCTGATGGAAGAATAAAGAATCCAATTTCTTTAACTAAATCCCCCCGAGTCATTTCAGCTTCAATGTCAGATATTTGGCTGTAATCAAAATTTACATTTCCTGCTTTTACTTCATTTTCATTAATATAATTTGCGATATGCTCTGAAATGTATCGATAAAACATTGTACTTAATACGTAATTCATAAAATGTATTCCACTGACTCTGCCACGAAGTTCATCCGCAATTGCTCAAATAGCACGATGCAGCTCTTCACGTTCTTGTTTTTTCTTTGTATCTGCCATAATAAAACCTATTTATCTCTAAAATATATTTTATCAAAAGGGATAAACATATCTTATTAAAGGTTAAACTGGTATATTGCTATCTACAAAGCAAACTTTCAGTTGAATTTACTAAGATTAAAATAAAAAGTAATTTTAAAAAACCGTTTACCTACAGAACAAAAAAAGAAGGCCTAAGCCTTCTTTAATAATATTTAATGGCGCCCTGAGAAGGAATTGAACCCTCACTCTTTTGTTCCGAAGACAAACATTTTATCCATTAAACTATCAGGGCATAATTATTTCTGTTTTTTCTTAACAAATAATTCCACTCTTATACTCTCATATTCATATCCTTTTTGATCTAATAAATTATAAATCTTATTAAGAATATCTTTTGGTAATTCAACTTGTTCTAATTTATTGTTTTGTACATCATATAAATGAACGTGTGGATTTTTCTTATTAATAATTTCAAAAGATTGCTCTCTTGTTTTTAAATCAGTACCAATCTCAATAATGCCTTCATTTACTAAAAAGTTAATGGTGTTATAAACACTGCTCACATTAACTTTTTTACCATTTTTGTGAAGATGATTAATAATATCTTTGATTGTGTGACTATGAGATCCATCTTCCAAGCATTCTAAAATATCAACCCGAATTTTGGTTGCTCGAAATTGTTTTAAAGAATCATTATTGATTTTATTAATAATTTGTCTACTGCTCATAGTCAACTTTTTGCTTTAAATTAAGACTTGCAATTTCTGCTTTATAAATTGGTTTTTCCTTATAATATGGAGTTTCCAAGATTTTGGGAATATTTTTAAGTTTTTCACAATGAGCTCATTTAACTAATATTTCAAAACCAATTTTGCCAAGTCCGATATTATCGTGTCGGTCTTTGTGGGAACCAAATTCATTTTTAGAATCATTTAAATGAATCACTTTTACAAAACTTACATTTAAGTATTTTGCAAATTCATTAAGGGTTGTATCAGGGTTATTAATTTCGATACCAGCATCAAACATATGACAAGTATCTAAGCAAACTCCAATGCGATTCTTATTTTTAATTCCCTCTATTATTTTAGCAATTTCTTTAAAATTTATACCAATTTCACTACCTTTACCAGCCATTGTTTCAACACAAACAATTACATCATTTTGTGTTTTTTCAAAAGCAATATTTAGATTTGAAGCTAAATTATTAATCGCAACATCTCGATCGGTTTTCAAACAACTTCCAGGATGTAAAACTAACAACTTAGATCCTAATGCTGCAGTGCGATTAATTTCAACAATTAATTGGTTTAACCCTAATTCTCGTGTTTCTTTTTTAGGAGATGCAAGATTGATTAAATAAGGAGCGTGGACTACAATGTTATTTAACAACATTGGATTTTTTTGTTGCATTAATTTTTGTGCTTCTTTAACCATCTGGTTATCAATTGGTTTTCTGACAAAGTTTTGAGGGGGACCAGAAAAAACCATAAAGCAATTACCATCATAGCTTAGTGTTTCGTTAACACTATCAATTAAGTAATTTTTTTGCTTATAACCAACGTGACTTCCTAATAGTAATTTATTTTGATTCATTTTATTAATACCTTGCTTAAGAAGTTTTTGCTGCATCTGCTAGGTTTTTGGTAATCTGGGCATTGGTTGTAAAAAAAGCAATTGCAATTGCAATACAAGCAACAGCAAATAAAATCATTAAAGCAAACCGGTATTTGTACCAAAAACGTTTAAATTGACCAAATGAAAAAGCAAGGTTTTCATATTCTTTGCGAGTGTTACGATACAACCAAGCAAAAACTAAACAAACAATAGCTAACACTACAAAGATAGCACCAAATAAATAATAAAGCCAAGAAGTTACATTCCCTGGTTGATAATCACCAGCAGATGTGTCACCACCATTTGCTGCTTGTAAAACAAAACTAAAAAAATCATTCATTTAAATAAATTCCACTATCTAATTTTTTTACTACAAATAATATTTATAAATACAAAAATGTTGTATTAATGATTAAGACTAATCAATAAAATGCGGTTTAATTAATTCTACTCAAGCCTTAACACGCGATTCGGTTAAATCTTCAAAGTTATCATTATCTAAAGCAAGACCTAAAAAATGATCATTTTCTACAGCTTCAGACTTGGTGAATTTATAATCCTTACTTGGAACATAACCCACAATATTTGCTTTTTTTGATTTTAAAATTTTGTGCATTTTTGCAATTGAGTCACAATAAGTGAATGCATATACTTCGCTATCACCCATTCCAAAAACAGCTACAGTTTTATTTTCAACTTTTAAATCTTTAAAATTAAACTCTTCTCAATCAGATTGCAATTCACCAATCCCCCAAGTTGAAGTACCAAAGATTAACTTATCATATTGGTTTAAAACTTCAGGATTGGTTTCTGCAACATTTAAAACATCAATTTTATTTGGTTCAAAACACTTTGCAATTAAATTGGCAACACTTTTGGTATTGCCAAGTGTCGAACCATACACTACAACAATTTTTCCCATATCTAAATCTTATTAGTAATTATTATCTTATTTGATATTAAAGAAAAATAATAAAATTTTGTGTAAAAATAAACAGTTATTGAATAATTAGAAATCAATAAATCATATTACATTTTTAGAAATTCACTCATAGCTAATAAAATCCCAATCTTCCCATTTAAATCATTTTTAAGGGTCATATACATATCAGTATAAGTTATTGAATTTTTAGATTTTAATTGAGCAAACTGAATCAAATTAAACATTAAATTAATTTTTTTGTTAAATTTATCAGTACTAAACTTCTTACTATATTTCGTTAATACATATGCAAATCCAGCAATTCCGTTTAAAAAAGCAACTTTCATTAGAAAACAATAAGTTAGTGAGTTGATATATTTATCAATTAAATTTTTTATTTCGTTTTTATTTTCACATAAATCATAAAATTCAAGCAATAAAACAATTATTGCTGCAATTCCATTTGATAAATGTGGGGAATAGAAAAATTTATTATTTTTTAAATTTTTATTTTTTACATAATAACTATTATCTTTTTGGTAGATAAAAAATGCTTTTTCAAAATTAATAAAAGTTTCATAAATTGCAGATAAATTTTCTTTGTTATTAACAATGATCTTTTCTTTTAATAAACATATTTTGATCAAAAGAATTTTAAAAATTTCATTTGTGGTTTTATTTTCTAAATTAACATCCAAATTCAATTCATTATTTCTGTATTGAAGATTTAAATAATCTTTGAAATTATTTGGAATTTTATCTTTAATCAAGTAAATCTCAAACCAAGTTAAACTATTTAAATTGATTTCTTTGTGAAATTCATTATTTAGAATCACATTATTTAAAATGAGTTTATCAATTGTTTTTAATTTATTATCTGGTAGTTTTACTAGATATTGTTTAAGCTCATCAAATGCGACTTTAATTTTTTCACAAGTGAAGTTTTTATCTTCAAAATCTAATAAATCTTGATATTCATAAACTACATATTCATCTTCAAAAGAAAAGTTTTTTAAATTATCTAGAGTGGTTTCTATATCAATATTTTTGTTTGTATACAATTCATAAACTGTATCCACTATAAAATTAGGCATCTTAAAATAGGCACAAACTAGCTTGAATTTTTCAAAAGTTTTTTTAAATGATTTATTAAAGTATAAAAAACTATTAGATTTGCAGACAAAACTAATAAACATCATTGCAATTTTCTTTTGCACTCCAAAATAGTTTTTATATAAATTATTAATGCTTAACCAACTGTTATTAATAAAGTAAGGTTTTTCTTTAAAATATGAATTAATATCGTGGATATTTTCTAAATCAAAAAAAACTAAACAATGCTTATCTTTACAATAAATAAAATTATCTAGTTTTAAATCTAAAGGAATTTTATTAAGCTTTTTACATTCTAGAAAGAATTCTAAAAATTTAATCAAAATAAATAAACTAAATTCTTTAGCTTTTTGTACTTTTAAGCTGTCACTTTCATCAACTAAAAATAATGCATATTCACCTAAAAGTTCATCAAGATTAAATCCATTCAAAATTTCTCTTACTACAAAGAAATGATCTTCATAGTAAAAAGAATCAATTAATTTTGGAGTTAATTGAGAATCTTTAAAATCAATTAATTGATTTTTTTCATTTTCACCTAATTTTATTGAAGTCCAATATTCATTTAGATAACGAAAAGGTTTGTATTCTTTTAATAAAACTTTATTGTTATTAGTTTCATCAATTGCCCAATACAAACCACCAAAATTTGAAAAATGAATTGCACCTTTAACCAAATATCTTTCATTTAATTTAAAATCAGGTTTAGTTTCTTTCTTATATAATTGGTTTTCTTTAAAAAATGGGTCAAAAACAAAATTAGGAATGCTTGGAAATGGTTTTCTTTCATCTTTAATTTTGTTTCCTTTATCATCTAAAATAAAATCATCATAAAAAGAGCCATATCTGTAGAAAATACAAGAATTTTTATATCGAATATCAGTTAATATAGAAGGACACTCATTATAGTTTTTTAAAATTTTAGAAAGGTATAAAATTATCTTTTTAAATGTGTTTTCATCTAATGAATAAATTGTGATTAATTTACCACATTGAATCCGATCAAACATTTTAGAAAACATAAAATCCAAATTCTTTATATTGTTTATAAATTTGAAGTGTAAATTATTTTTTAAACAATAATTGAAAACTTTTTGTAATACTTTTTCATAATTTAAAGAGCTTGAAGAAACATGAATTTTTCAGCCTTGGTTTGGTAATTTAGTATTTTTGCTTACAAAATTAACAAAGATTTTCTTTTTAATTACTTTAAAACCTTCAAAATTTTTATTAGTATTAATAAACTCTTTCATAATCTAACACCTCCTAATTTTTTTATGAATCAAAATATGAAAATTTAGCATAAATTTAATGATTAAACAAAAAGGTAGTGAACAATATCACTACCTTTGTTATATAGATTAATGTGTGTGTGTGTTACACATTAAATATTTATGATTTTTTTAGTCTCTAAATCTAATACTTGATTATATTTAGATAATCTTTGTTTATTTAAATGGTGGCTAATGTGAATAAAGGTTATATCTTTATTATTTAATAAGAAATCCTCAATTAAAACTGCAGTCTCTTTATCCAAATTACTTAATGCTTCATCTAAGATAAAGTAGTTGTAGTTTTTGTATAAATATCGTGCAAAATTGATTCTTTGTTTTTGACCAACAGAAAGATCATTTTCTGTTTCGTCAATAACCAAATTAGCATCAATTGAATCTAGTTTTAATAACTTAATAATTTTGTTGTATTTTGCTTCATCAAAATTATTATCATACAAGGTAATGTTGTTTTTAATGTTGTCTTTTAAAATGTAAGGTTCTGCTTCGATATATCCGATTTTGTCTAAAATACTTTTAGTACTATATTCACTAATGCTTTTTTGGTTAATTAAAATTTGACCACTATTTGGTTGAATAAAGCCACAAATTAATTTTGCAAGTGTTGATTTACCATAACCGCTTTTGCCGATAATTGCATATTTTTGGTTTTGTTGTAAATTAAAATTAAAGTTATTAAATAACTTTTTATCACCAATTTCATAATTCATATTTTGAATATTGAAATCAATTGAATCACCTTTAAAATCAACTCTTTTTTCAGCTTCAATTCCAAAATTATTAATTTTAGCAACTACTGGTTTTACAATTTTTAAATTTATTAATGATTTAGTAACTGCAATTCCAGAGTTGAAAACATTATTATAAAAAGAAGATGCAACTAAGATGATGGCAGCTATTCATTCTGAAACTTGCAATGTTGGTGATGTACCCATTAGTTGGTAAACACCGATGAAGTTGCCAAAACTAATTTGATTAAAATTACTTAGCAAAATAACAACAGCAATAACACATCCTAAATTGAAAACACGAGACATAATGCTAATTATTGTTGAAATATAATTTTGTTTTTTTGCTTTATCTACATATGCACTTGCAACCTTTTTGTTTTCTTTCTTTAATAAAAGATTAGACAATAATTTAATTTTGTTTGCAAAAAACAAAGTATTTAAACCATCTAATATTACTTTTGTATTTGATGAGTATTTTTCTAAACTATTGTTAAATTTTTCTCCAATTCTGTTAGAAACTTTATCAAAAAATTTAGTTACTATAACTTCAAGTGCAATTAAAGGAATAATAATTACACCTAGAATTCAACTAAAGTAAAACAAAACCAATGACATTACAACTAGGTTTGCAACATTTGATAAAATTGATATAATACCTCCAAATAAATATTGCTCAAGCATTTGAATATCATTTGATAAAAATGAAATAAAATTTTCATCACCAGAATTTATTTTTTGATAGTTTAAAAAATTAATTTTATTAATGATTTCAAATTTAATGTCTAGCAAAATTCGTTCAGTAACAATTTCGCTATATCATTGACTAATTGTTGCAAAAGCTACTAAAATTAGTGAGGCTAATAGATCAATTCCTAATCAAATTAAAACTCATTTAATTCCCAAATTTGGATCTACAGCAGAAGTATATAAAAAGATAAAGCAAAATATTGAGAAAGCAAAAACTAAACCATTAATTATATTCAAAAGCAAGATTATAAAACAAGGTAGTTTATGTTTTTTGAAAAATCTAAGCATAACTTATCTCCTTGTCTTTAATCCTTAAAACACAATCATATAACTTAAAGTTTTTCTCATCATAATGGTGTGTGATATGAATAAAAGTTAAATCTTGTTTTTGAAGCATTCGTTTTTCAATATCAAATGCGTTTTTCTTATCCAAATTACTTAATGCTTCATCAAATATTACAACTTTTTTATCTTCATAAATTGATCTTGCAATATTGATTCTTTGAATTTGCCCAGTTGAAAATTCTGATTGACTTATTTCTTTATTTAGATCTGATGCAAAATCAATATTGCTTTCACTAATACTTTTGTCTAATTTTTCTTTATCAATATTTGCTTCAAATAATGAAATATTATCTTTAAATGATGCATCAAATAAGTGGCAAGTATTGGTTACATAACTTGTTTTTGCATTTAATAATTCATGATTGATTTTATTGATTTCACTATCATTTCAAAATATTTTTCCTTTGAAATCTTTATTGATTCCAACAAGCATTTTGGCAATTGAGCTTTTTCCACTTCCTGATTCACCAATAATTAAATATTTCTTGTTTTTTTCAAACTTAAAGTTGATATTTTTTAAAATTTGGTTTTCGCCATAAGTTAAACTAATGTTTTCTAATTTTCAAACTTTTAGATCATCTAAGTTTGAATTAATTTCGTAATGATAATCTTCTTTAGCTATAATATTTTTTCGAATCAAACCTTTACCTGCAAAAAAGCCCATAACTCCTTGAAATAAACCTTGGAATGAACCAAAAAATGAACCTGTTAAAAAAATAAGTGATAGTAAACCAGAAATTGGGAATAATGCATTAACTCCATCTGGTTTAATAGCAGCAAATAAGGCTCCAAACATAGTAGTTAACGTTTGTCCCAATATTGACACTAAAATTAAAATTCAAGTAACTTTAGTATTGTTGTTAATAAAAGATATTTTGTCATCTTTGAAATCTTGAGAATCTTTTTTTATTTTTTTAACTAAAAGACTTAAAGCATTTAAAAAGAATAAATTGCGAAACCCTTGAACATTTTTATATATTTTTGTAAAATATTTCTCGTTGTCTTCTCCAAATTTAGTACCAATTTTTTGCAATTTTTTATTAAATAAAAGTGGTACTAAAAGCAATACAACTCCAAGAAATAAAACAATTAATGCAATTCCTCAATAAAGCAATATTAATGCAATAAGAGTTGTAATTAATAAAAGTGTTAATTCTATTATTTCAAAAAGCAATGATGTAACTTTGTTATAAATGTTTAAAATATCATTGTTGATTCAGTTGTGAACAACTCCTGCATTATTTTTCTTAATAAACTCAAAATTCTTATTATCTAAATTGGCAACAAAAGTATTTCTTAATCGATTATTAATTTTTTGCAAGTATATTTCTTTTAGTATTGAATTAAAATATCCAATTACTAGTGACAATATAAAACAAATAATTGTGATTCCAATGAACAAATAAAAATTATTATAATCACCAACTTGCAAATAACTAATTGCAGGAGTGGTTAAATAAGATGAAGCTGTTATTGCACAAACAGAAACTAACATCATAAGAAAAATAATTGCTAAAAGTCATCAATATTTTTTGTAAAAAATTAATTTCATTCTTCCTCCTTTCAAAAAATAAGTGTAAAAAAATAAACTAAATAAATTGTTTATTATTATGAAACAATGTTACTTAGTTTATTCTGGTAAAAGAATTAAAAAGTTATTTACATACAATGGTAGTACAAAAAAACGTTATTGCACATTCAACTTCTTCATCAGAAATTTTGTAATCAAAAATTTCATTTCTAAAACTGTTGTTTAAATCTAATGATTGTAAACTGTTTACAGAATCCATAATATCCTCCTTATTGTTTATATTTTTGATTGTATCAAATTGGATATTGTTTTTAAAACTTTTTTGTTAGCAAAAAAATTAAATATATATATATATATATTTAAAATTTTTAATCAAATAAAGAAAGTTGATCATCTTCCTCTAAAAATGTTGTAATTTTAAGCTCATTCATAATTTTTAAATGAGCAGTTGTAATCTTGGTTCTTTTCTTAAAATCCTCTTTTGATTTAAAAGGATTAATATTACGAGCTTCTACAATTGAGTTAGCAACTGCGTTCCCTAATCCGTCAATTGCCGAAAATGGTGGAATTAAACAATTATTTTCAATTATAAAATCGGTTGCATTAGATTTATATAAATCAATTGGTGAAAATTGATAACCACGGCCAATCATTTCCAAAGCTAACTCATAAATCGGGATTAAATCAATTTCTTTGTTTTTAACTGTCCCTTTAGTTTTGGGATTGGCAAGGCGGTTTTTAATATCCACAATTTTTTGAGTAATACTACTCTCACCTTGAAGAATAGTGTTGATATCAAATACATCACTGCGAATTGAAAAATAGGATGCATAAAAAGCAAGCGGGTAATAAATTTTAAACCAAGCTATTTTTCAAGCCATTATTACATATGCGGTGGCGTGTGCTTTGGGAAATAAGTATAAAATTTTATTACAAGAATCAATATACCATTGGGGAATTTTTTTAGCTATTAAAACATCATAATATTCTTGTTTTAAACCTTTCCCTTTTCTCACATCTTCCATTATTTTAAATGCTGTTTTGGAATCAATACCACAGCTGATTAAATAAACCATAATGTCATCACGACAAGAAATGACGTCAGCGATCTTTAAGTTTTGTTTTTCAATTAAGTTTTTCGCATTTTCATTTCAAACGTTAGTCCCGTGTGATAATCCCGAAATCCGAATTAAATCAGAAAACTTTTGTGGTTTGATAATTAATAACATTTCTTTTACAAAGTTAGTGCCAAATTCGGGAATCCCACTACTGCCAATTTTTAAAATTTTGTTAATTGTGGGATTTTGGATATTTAAACTTGTCGTGCTATTAAACAATTGCATTACTTTAATGTCATTATTGGGAATTGAATCGGGGTCTACATTGGTTAATTGTGTTAGCATCTTTAAAATTGTGGGATTATCGTGACCCAAAATATCAAACTTTAATAATGAATCGTGTAATGATTCAAATGCTAAATGTGTGGTAAACCAATCAAGCGAAGTATCATCTGCTGGATAATTAAAAGGTGTGAAATCAAAGATGTCGCAATCTGTGGGGATAACTACAATTCCACCAGGATGTTGCCCTGTAGTTCTTTTAACATCCTCACACTTTGAAGCAAGTCTTAATATTTCAGCATTTCGCACATTTTTAATATTGTTTTCTTCAAAATATGTTTTGACATATCCATAAGCGGTTTTGGATGCAATGGTATTTATTGTCCCAGCTCGAAATACCCTTTCTTTACCAAACATATTACGGATGAAATCATGTGCTCTAGTTTGGTAAAGCGCTGAAAAGTTTAAATCAATATCTGGGATTTTATCCCCCTCAAAGCCCATAAATGTTTCAAAAGGAATATTATGTCCATTCCCTTTCATTACAGTATTACAATTGGGACATTTAATGTTTTCTAAATCAAATCCACTTGCAACATTTTGTACATATTTAAAGTAAAAACATTGGTGACACAAATAGTGGGGCATTAATGGATTGACTTCAGAAATGTTAGCCAACCACGCTGCAATCGAACTTCCCACAGACCCGCGAGATCCCACTACATATCCGTCTTTGATTGATTGGTTAACTAATAAATGGGAAAACCAATAAACCATTGCATACCCATTGTCAATTACTGCTTTGGTTTCTCTCTCAATTCGTTTTTTAACATCTTCATTAATGTTTTTGCCAAATACTTTTAATGCTCTTAGATTAATTAATTCACTTAAATTTTTTTCAGCACCTTCAATTGTAGGAGTGTGTAAGTTTTCTTTAATTGGTTTAATATCTTTATCAATTAAATCTGCAATTTTGTTTGAATTAACAACTACAATTTCTTCAATTAAATCTAAGTCTTTTAAAAACTTAAATTCTTCTTTTAATTCATTGGTTGTACGAAAGTGTAGTTCTGGTAAAACTTCATTTGATTCGTTGTATCGAAAAATCCGGTTTCTTTTGCCACCTAGTGTTTTAGCATTAACATAAATTCGAAATGCAGCTTCATCAAACTTATTTAAGTAATAAGTATCACTTGAAGCAACCACCAATTTATTGTATTTTTTGGTAACTGTAATAATTCTTTTAATTGCATTTTCAATTCATTCACGTTTGTAAATGTTGCGGTGGATTTCATGCAAAAAACATTGGGGAGACGCAATTGTTATAAAATCATAATTATTTTTAATTAATTGCTCTAATTCAATTGATGTACAACTTAGTGCTGCATCAAAGACATTACCCTCAGTGGGTGAATTTGTAACTAAAAAATTATTTTTAAATTGTGCTAAATCCTGTAAATAAATTTTACTTCCGTTAGCATAGTTGTCAGTTAGTGAAGTGGAAATTAACTTATACAAGTTGCGAACATCTTCTTGCTTTTTACAATAAACTGTTATCAAATCACCCTTGTTGCGTTCTCTAAGCATTTGGTTTTGCAGCTCAATATTGATTTGGTTCAAATTAACAATATTGTTTGCATCCAAATGGTTATGCATTATTTTTCAAACATCTAGCAAATATTGCGCATCCTTATCAGCTCGGTGTGCTTCAAAATCGTTATAATCAATTTTATATTTGCGTGCAATGATCCCTAATGAGTGACCCCCAATTTGTTCATTAATTGCTCTTGAAATTTGAAGTGTATCAATTAAAGGGTTGTTAATAAGTGACATCCCTTCTTGCTCCAACTTACAATTCAAAAAAGGAAGGTCAAACTTAATCCCATTATGGGCAATTAAAACTGCGTCCCCAATAAAGTTTTTAATTTTAACCAATGCTTCTTTAATCAAAATCGCATCTTTTAGATCATTATTGGTAATCTTGGTCAAACTACTAATTTTTTCATCAATTTCTTGCTCAAGATTGATAAAAAATTGAATGCGATCAATGATATTGCCCTTATAGTATTTAATGGCCCCAAATTCAATGATTTTATCATAATAGGGACTCAATCCGGTAGTTTCGATATCAAACACAACATAAGTTGCATCTGATAACAAAATATCGGTTGGGTTTGAGACAATCTTGATTTGTTTATCAATTAAATTTAATTGCACTCCATAAATTGTTTTTAAATTGGGATATTTTTTAGAAACACTAAAAAACTCGGGAAAATTTTGGCAATTAAATTTGTCACTAATACTCACAGCACTATAATTTTGGCTATTACTAAATTCAAACAGTTCTTTAATATTCACCAATCCTTCAAAGGCCGTCATTTTCGTATGATTAATCAATTCGACCCTTTTGTTTTTCGCACTATCAACTCTTGTTAACCAACTCGGTTTTTGTTCACAAATCTTAACCTCTTCAATCACCCCGGTTATATCATTATTTTCATAAACATCAGTCTGAATACTAATTTTGGCTTTAATCCATACCCCGATGTTCATTTGCGACAACACTTCATTTTTCACCTTTTTAGCAAACCATAATCTTATCACTAAAGAATCTGAATAATCGGTAATATAAAACTTATGGATTTCACCCCCATTTTTAGTAGTAATGATTTCTTTCTTAAAGATCTCACCCTCTACAATAGCACCCTTCATTTCAAAAAACAAATCTTTGAGTTTGATAGTTTCACCACTGATTGATTTCTTAAACTTGTATGAATAACTATAATCTTTGTTAGCACTTTTATTATTCTCGTTTTGTGATTTACTAAACTCTTGTGCCTTGTTTTGAATTTCAATCTTTTGCGAGTTTAAATCATTTTCGATTTTTTTATCATAAATAAAATCGATATCAAAACCTGCAAACCCAAAAGTTTTTAAAAAATTAATTCACAAAGGTTTAAAACTTTGCAAAGCACTTTTTTGGTTTGCAGATAAATAATAAATTTTAATAACCTTGTCTTCTACAATTCCTAGATTTTGAGCTTTATTATTCTCTAAAACATCTTGAATTAACTTCTTTAACTCACCCTTAATGTTTTTGACTTGCAACTCTAAATCAAGGTAAAAAATTAAATAATCTAAAATCAGATTAGCTTCAAATTGTGAATAATCATATGTAATATTAAAAGACACACTTTCATCCACTAAACTAGTTTTTTTAACAAAGTTATACAGAATTACTGGGGGTAATATTTTTTTAACAATAATCTTAACTTGAATCTTTTTATTAGCTTTTTGGCGCACGAATTTGAAATCACAAGAATCGTTAAAAAAAGCATTCCACTCCTGTTGCGATACCAAATTTAGTTCATTTAAAAAATTAAAGATTTTTGTTTTTGCATCCATTAAAGTACCACATTCTTGTTAAAAACTATATGAATTATATCCATAAAAACTAAATAAAAATTAACTTAATCAATAATTTTAAGAAGTGGTTTTAAAAGCATATTTTATTGTAATTAAATCATATAAACAAACTTACAAAGTTAAAATATATTCTTTTAGCAACTCTTAACCCAACTTCATAAATTTTAGTTGTATAATTATTAATGCATTGTGAAAGCGGGGTGATTTGAAGATGCCAAAAGTTGAAGTCAAAAATGGTGATTTAGACGCAGCTCTAAAAAGTTTTAAAAGAGTCACTTCTGAAACTGAAAAAGCAAGAAAAAGACACGAGTTCTATTTAAGACCGGGTTTAAGAAAAAAAGAAAAAGAAAAAGCAGCTGCAAAGAAGCGAAACAAATACAACAAAAGAAGAAACTTCTACTATTAAAACAAAAAACACTCAATTCAATTTGAGTGTTTTTTTCATAACTTTTAATAATTAAGTAGTAATTTAGAACCTAAAAAATATTGGGAAGTCCACAGCAACTTCTTATAATAATTAAATAGTAGTAACTTAAAAACAAATATGTAAAAACAAGATAATAGAATTTAAACAAACTAGTCTAAACCGAAACCCCTAGAAAATAGACTAGTAAGCAAATCACGATTACACCCAATAAAACAAAAATACCTGATAACAAAAAAGCCATAATGCTGTTATACCAGCGGTTTTTGGGTGCAGTTTTAATATTCTTGAAATTTTTTTCCTCTTCAAGACTAATTAAGGAAATCTTTTCAATTGAATTTGATATCTTTAGATCCTGGTCATTAGGTTTAGCAATTTCTTTTTTAGGATCACTTTGTTTTTTATGATTCATATTAGTTTGAGTTTAATTTATTGTGTTAATTGATTTTACAATTAAAAAGGGTTATTTTAAATAATAAAAAATTGGAAATTACTTGAAAAGCAATTCCCAATTTTGTGATTAAA
The DNA here is from genome assembly GCA_021444005.1 of Malacoplasma sp. Classification (GTDB taxonomy): domain Bacteria; phylum Bacillota_I; class Bacilli_A; order Mycoplasmatales; family Mycoplasmoidaceae; genus Malacoplasma. Next base: position 238,214 of record JABUSB010000001.1, on the reverse strand, counting down.
AACAATTTACTAGGCTTCAATTTGTAAAATCTTTTTGCCCTTATAATATCCACAAGAGTTACATACACGGTGGGGCATAATTTGCTTCCCACATCTTTTACAACTAACAAGAGTAGGAGCTATTAAATGTGCGTGTGAATTTCTTTTCGCTTTACGACTTCTAGTGACTTTGCGTTGAGGTACAGCCATATTTAATACTCCTTTCTTCCTTGTGGATTTTTAAATTGTTTTTAAAGCAGCATCTTCCTATTCTTGCATTCGCTACCTTCGGCTTCATAGTGCTTAACTTCTGTGTTCGGAATGAGAACAGGTGTTTCCACTACAATATTAACACTGCATCTTTGATAGTTCTTTGAGAACTGAATATTATATTTGTTGAACAATCAATCTAATCAAAAGTTTATTTGTTATTGATACAATTAAGTTTTCGAATTATTAGTATTGGTTAGCTCAATATGTCACCATACTTACACATCCAACCTATCAACGTCATAGTCTATAACGATTCTCATAGAAGATTAGTCTTGAAGTTAGTTTCACGCTTAGATGCTTTCAGCGTTTATCTGTTAGATACGTAGCTACCCAGCTGTGCCGTTGGCACGACAACTGGAACACTAGAGGTATCTCCACTCCGGTCCTCTCGTACTAAGAGCAGCTCTTCTCAATCTTCTTGCGGGCACGGTAGATAAAAACCAACCTGTCTCACGACGGTTTGAACCCAACTCACGTATCTCTTTAATCGGCGAACAGCCGAACCCTTGGAACCTGCTTCAGCTCCAGGATGAGATGAGTCGACATCGAGGTGCCAAACACTGCCGTCGATGTGAACTCTTGGGCAGTATCAGCCTGTTATCCCCAGAGTAGCTTTTATCCGTTGAGCGATGGCCGTTCCATACCGAACCACCGGATCACTATGACCTAGTTTCCTACCTGTTCGACCTGTCAGTCTCACAGTCAAGCACACTTATACCATTACGCTCTACACATGATTTCCAACCATGATGAGTGTACCATTGCGCGCCTCCGTTACCTTTTGGGAGGCGACCGCCCCAGTCAAACTGCCCACCTAACACTGTCCTTCTACCAGATAATGGGAGTAAGTTAGAAAAAACTTAACTCAATGGTGGTATTCCACAGGCGACTCCACAAATCCTTGCGAATGTGTATCACAGTCTCCCACCTATTCTCTAAATGAACTAAACTTTTCCAATATTAAGCTACAGTAAAGCTTCATGGGGTCTTTTTGTCTAACCGCGCCTAAAGGGCGTCTTCACCCTTGCCGGAATTTCACCGAGTCTATTGTCGAGACAGTCAAGAGATGGTTACACCATTCAAGCGGGACG
>JABUSB010000001.1:109252-233892 GCA_021444005.1 Malacoplasma sp. | reverse complement strand
TGGACTACTAGGGTATCTAATCCTATTTGCTCCCCACACTTTCGAGCCTAAGCGTCAGTAACAGCCTAAGTTTTCGCCTTCGCCTCTGGTGTTCTTCCATATATCTACGCATTTCACCGCTCCACATGGAGTTCCAAAACTCTCTACTGCACTCTAGACTTACAGTTTCCAATGCATATAATCGTTGAGCAATCATATTTAACACCAGACTTGTAAATCCGCCTGCGCTCGCTTTACGCCCAGTAAATCCGGATAACGCTTGCATCCTATGTATTACCGCGGCTGCTGGCACATAGTTAGCCGATACTTATTCAAAGGGTACAGTCAAATAAAAAGCATTTCCTCTTTCTACTATTCGTCCCCAATAAAAGAACTTTACAATTCAAAGAACCTTCATCGTTCACGCAGGATTGCTCCATCAGGCTTGCGCCCATTGTGAAAAATTCCCTACTGCTGCCTCCCGTAGAAGTATGGACCGTGTCTCAGTTCCATTGTGGCTGTTTTGCCTCTCAGCACAGCTACACGTCATTGACTTGGTGAGCCGTTACCTCACCAACAATCTGATATGCCGCACCTCAATCTTAAAGCGTTGCAAACGCAACTTTAAACAATTTGTCATGCGATAAATTGTCCTATGCGGTATTAGCTAGTTTTTCAACCAGTTATCCCCCACTAAAAGGTATGTTAGATACGTGTTACTCACCCGTTCGCCACTAAGTGATAAATCACTCCGTTCGACTTGCATGTATTAGGCATCCTGCTAGCGTTAATCCTGAGCCAGGATCAAACTCTTAAAATTGACGGATTCTATTTAGTTTTCAAAGAACTTTCTTTTTGCTTCAAAATTGCACAATAAAAAAGATGGCGCAATTACAAAGCGTATATATTATACACATAAATTTATTTTTTAAATAAAAAAATAAATTTAGTTAAATTAAGCAAGTAAAAACTTTATTTAATCTATGTAATATATAATTATGTTTTTTCAACATAACTTTAAAATTATAGCACTTTTTATTTTTTATTAAAAGTTTTTAAAAAATTTTTATTTATGTGTTTTTTATCCTTTAAAAGAACAGCAAATTAATCTATAAAATTTGTATCCATTTTTAAAATAATAAATAAAAAATTCTTCACTACTTAAAATAGCAAAGAATTTTTAATGAGTAATTATTAATTAATTTAAACAATTAATTATTTTTTTAAGTGTTTCTTTTTATAAATTACAATTCCAGCAACTGCAGCTGCGATTAATATTGCAACCACCCCTGCGGATACACCAGCAGCAATTGCTACTGTGTTGCTTTGAGTATTTGGATTAGTAACAGTAGTTGATTGGCTAAAGTTTTGTGAATTTAGTTTATAAGTTTTTAATTCACTAACATTGTTATTAGCATTATCATTGTCTTTTAAAGTGAATTTAATTGTTAAAACAATATTACCTTCACTGTCTTTTGAAATATCAGAAACTGCAACTTCAACGTTTTGAGTATTTTCAGGTAAAACAAAAGATACATTAATATTTTTTATTTGTTTTCCTAAATCTAGCTGTGCATTTATAGAATCAATTGAATCATTAACTTTAATTGAGTTAGATGAAATAGTACTAACAATTTGATTCAATTCTTGAGTTTTTGCTTCTTTGTTTGCAGATGTAGTTTCAGTAACTGGCGTACTATCTGCTGGTTTATTATCAACAGCATTAGTTCCTTCAGGTTTTGTATCTACAGTTTCTGGTGTAGTTTCAGCTGGTTTAGTGTCTTCTGTTGGTGTCACACTTGAAGTATTTTGAGAAGGTGTAGAATCAGTAGTTTCCACTGGTGAATCTACTTCTGATTCACTTCCAGTATTAGTATTAGTTGCAATAATTTCAGCTGGTTTTAAATCTTGACTACTCACAACAGCTTGGTTAGGACTCAAACCATCTTTTTCATCAATCACAAATTTTACATAAGTCCCACTTCTTCTAAAGTAGTTAATGTCACTTCCTTTATAAACTAAAGGACTATCCATTACTGTATTTAATTCAATATCAGCATCAGCTTGTTTCAATCAAATTCAGTTTTGTGGAATGTTAATTTGACCATACTTTTTAACACTAGATTTAATTTTAACCACAACCGGATTAGAATATGTTGGGTTTCCTTTATTCACATTAGGGTCTTTATCCCAAGTACCAATTGCATCCAATCCAGGAGGAATTAATCCAATTTTAATGTTGTATGTACATTTGTTGTTAACACCACTATATTTACCAATTCCCTTAATGGTAATTGATTCACTACCAACAACATAGTTGTCATTATCAATTCGTGATGCATCAATTGGATTTAACACTTGTTTGTATTCTACTGTATAGTCTTTGTCTTTTACAAGGGTAACTCCATTTAATACTACAGTTGGTTCTGGTTTCTTATAATTAGATTTGTAACTATATGGAGTTGCCATAGTCAAGTATTCACCTGGAATTGTGACTTTTGCATATTTCACATTATTTTGTCCTGCAGTATCTGCAGTTGCTTTATCTTCAGTTTCAGTAACTGCACGAATTCTGGCAACATAATTGCTACCATAGGCTGATTGACGATCAAACAAATTAACCCATTGCTTTTTAGAAGCATTTCAATACATTGTGTAATCATTTGTTGAACTTTCTAATGATGTCATAAGTTTTGCACCATTTGTTAATTCAACAACAACTGAAAAGAATTCACCAGCTTTTAATTCTTGCTGCATTTCTTTTGGTACATCAACGTAATAATAACCTGGGTATTTAAATGCATCTGTAGTGAATTTACCAACTAATGTGCCATCTTCTGGATTAGTCATTAAAGAATTCTTTTTATAAACTTCAACATTTGCTTTGAAATTGTTTCCTGAAGCTACTCCAAAAAAGACTTTTTTAAGCACCTCTTTTTTGTTATAAGCTTCATTTAATGCTGGAAAAATTGCACCCATTTTTGATTCAAGACGAGTTGAATTGTTTTGATCAGCGACACCATCATAATAGTACTGGTTTTCATTTTTATTGTAGCTTGTGTAATCTACCGCATAAGCTTGTGTGAATTTAGAATCCATTGAGATTCTTAGTGTCCCAATGTCATCAAAGTTATCCCAATAGTCATCACTATTGTTTTCTAGTTTATACCATCCACCCTGTCCTGAGTTTTTTGCAATTCAACCACCATCTACTGAACTTCCATCCATATAGCTAGATTTTTTAATACTATCATCCCATCCAATTAAGGTAACTGCGTGTTTGTAATTTGATTGCTTAGTACCATTAATATATTCAGCATATACTCCCTTACTAAATCCAACATCAACAACTACAGTTACAGATCCGTATTTTACAATTGCCGCTTTGATTTCATCGTTTGTTGCATTTGATAAATTAATAATTTGTTTAGGCACTCCTGCTAAGTCTTTTGCATATTCTGGAGTTTGGTAATCCCAGTAAGCAAAATCATCTTGTCCAATGTTTTCAGGAGAGGTTCATTGGGTTAACATTGACATTGATTCTCACAATTGTCCACCAGAGTTATAAGTTCCAGTAAAACTATCTGGAGCGCTTAATCCTAGTTTATCAGCAACATCTCCATCACGGATTTTAGTAGTATAAGTAATGTTTGTAGCACTTAAATTAAGTTTATCTACATCACCTGTGTACACTTTGTTTTTTAGTAATGAAGTTTCAATAACCGCTTTAGTCCCATAAGCTCAACATAAAAATGAATTACCTTGAGAAACACCAGGGGTAACAATATCATAATTTCGGCTATCGTATTTTTTAGCTTTAATTGCTTTTTGGATATCAGTATCAGATAATTTGTTTAATTCATCAAGGCTTTTGGGAACCCCTGCTTCAAAATTAGTCTCTTTTTTGAAAGGTGCAGGAGTTGCGGGTTGACTATAATCATAAGCATTTAAAGTGCTTTTATCTTTATTAATTGAAGTAGATTCACTAAAATTTTTGGATTCGCTAATTGATAAGGGAATCCCAAAAATAGAAGTTAATAAGGGTAAAGAAGTGATTGCTAATATAATTTTTTTCTTTTTCATAGTTACAAAATCCTCCATCAATTAAATGGTTAAGAAATTTAAATCTATCTTCGATATAAGAATAATTGATCAAAATTGGTTTGTCAATTCGCGCATTATACAATATTTACTTTAAAATCTAAAAATTAATTTAATTTTTATCGTCTCAACAAAAAAATCCCCCACTAAAGATTAGTGAGGGATTTTTAGATAATAAATAATTTAAAAATTAATTATTTCTTTAAGTGTTTCTTTTTATAGATTACAAATCCAATAATAGAAGCTGCAGCTAATATTGCAACAGCCCCAGCAGCTGCACCTGCAGCGATGGCTACTGTGTTGTTGTTAGCAACATTAGTTGGTGCAGATTGTGTAAAGCTTTGCGAGTTAAAAGTATAGCTTTGTACTTTGCTCACACTTGGGTCGTCTTTTAAGCTGAAATTAATTTTAACAATAATGTTGCCATCATTATCTTTTTTAACTTCAGAAACTTTAACTACAACATTGTTTGTATCTTTTGGTAATACAAAGTATACATCAACGTTATTTTCTGATATTTCGTTTAATTCTGCAGTAGCAGTTGTAGAATTATCCACCTTAATTGGTTCAACTTTATTATTGTTAATAAATTGATCCAATTCTTTAGCTTTAGTTTCTTTGTCAGCTACTGGTGTAACACTTGATGTGCTTTCAGTTGGAGTAGTATTCACTACAGCAGGTGTAGAGTCTGCAGGAGTAGTTCCAGCAGGTTTGTTATCTACAACTGGAGCTTGTTCAACACTTGGAGTGCTTTCAGTTGGTGTAGTATCCACTACATTAGGTGTAGAATTTCCAGGTGATGGGTCAACACTTGGAGTATTGTCCACTACTGGAGCAGTAGTTTCAACAGGTGCAGATGTAACACTTGGAGTGTTATCCACTACTGGAGTGCTATTAGTATTTGATGTATCTACTGTTTGACTAGCACTAGCACCGTTAACTGCATCAGTTACAAATTTTAGATAAGTACCTGATTTTCTAAAGTATTTAGCGTCTTCTCCTTTATAAACTATTGGACTATCCAATACAGTATCGAATTGAATGTTATCATCCTTGTTTTTAGTTCATTCTCACCCTGTTGGAAGTGCAACTTGACCATACTTTTTAACATCAGGTTTAACTTTAATAACAACTGGGTTTCAAGAGCTTGGGTTCCCACTATTGTTACTAGGCTTTCTATCCCAAGTACCTAATTTGTCTAATCCAGGAGGTGTTAAACCAACTTTAATATTGAATCTTGTTTTGTTATTAACACCGCTGTATTGTCCTTTTCCCTTAATCGTGATTGTTTCATAACCTACTAGGGTATTATCACTATTAATTTTTGAAGTGTCAATTGTTTTGTCTAATACTTGGTTGTATTCAACACTATAGTCTTTGTCTTTTTGCAAAGTTACACCATTAATCACAACTTTAGGTTCTGGTTTATCGTTATATGATTTGTAACCATATACAGAATTGTTAGAGAAGTAATCTCCTGGAATTGTAACTTGTGCATATTTTAAATCATTCTTGTGAGCTGTATCTGCACTTGCTTTATTTTTAGTTTCCGTAATTGCACGAACTCTGGCCACATAGTTTCTTCCAGACCCAGATTGTTTATCAAATAAATTAGACCATTGGTTTTTAGTACTATCTCAATACATTGTGTAGTCATTATTTGAATTTTCTAATGATGTCATTAGTTTTGCACCATTAGTTAATTCCACAATGACAGAAAAATAATCACCTGAATTTAATTCATTTTGGTATTGAGTTGGTACATCAACTGTGTAGTACCCTGGGTATTTAAAAGTATTACTTTTAAATTCACCAACTAATTGTCCATCATCTGGTTTGGTCATAAATCCGTTTTTCTTATAGATTTTGATATTAGCTTGGTAATTAGAACCAGAATCCACACCAAAAAAGACTTTTTTAAGGACTTCTTTTTTGTCATAAGTTTCATTAAGTGCTGGGAAGATTGAAGCTAATTTAGTTTCAGATCTTCCAGAGTTATTTTGATCCGAAGCACCATCATAATAGTATTGGCTTTGGTTTTTGTTATATGCACTATAATCTAGTGCATAAGCTTGGGTGAATTTTGAATCCATTGAAACACGAATTGTACCAATGTCATCAAAGTCATCATCTTCACTACTTCACGTTTTCTTTTCCCATCCACCTTGGCCTGAGTTTTTCGCAATTCAACCACCATCAACTTTTCCGTCCATATAGTTGTTTTTGTTAATTGAATTGTCTCAACCAATTAAAGTGACAGCATGTTTATATGTTGAATCTTTTGCACCATTAATGTATTCACTATATAGTCCTTTACTATATCCAACATCAGTTACCACAGTTACAGATCCGTATTTTACAATGGCTTCTTTAATCTCATCATTTGTAACTTCATCATTTGCAGAAGTTTTAAGATTAATGATTTGTGCTGGGACTCCAGCAATATTTGATGGATCAGCATACTCATCAGCATTGTCATACCATTCAGCATAATCTTCATATCCGATGTTTTCAGGAGAAGTTCATTGGGTCATCATTGACATTACTTCTCACAATTGCCCTCCAGCATTGTAAGCATATGATCAGCTATCACCTGCACTAAAGCCTAATTTATCAGCCTTGCTACCATCACGGATTTTAGTGACATACGTAATGTTTGTAGCACTAAGTTTTAGGTCATTGTAATATTTGAAGATTCCATTTTTTAGCAATGATGTTTCAATCCCAGCTTTAGTACCAAAAGCTCAACATAGTTTTGTACCACCTTGGTTAACACCAGGGGTTACAATATCATAGTTTCGACTATCATACTTGTTGGCTTTGATAACTTCTTTAATTTGCGCATCAGTTAGTTTATTTAATTCTTCTAAATTAGTTGGAACACCTTTTTCAAAATTAGTAGTTTTTCGAAAACCACTATCTGGGGTTCAAGAACCTGCATAGTAAGAAGAATAAAAAGAATTTAAAGCAGTTTTATTCTTATTAATAGAAGTTGTTTGTTTAAAACTTTCTGTTTCAGTAAGGGATAAAGGAATCCCAAAAACAGAAGTTATTATGGGGAGCGAAGCAATCGCTAAAGCAATTTTTTTCTTTTTCATAGTTATAAAACCTTTTATTGATTAAAAATCAAAGAATTTGAATTTATCTTAGGTAATAAGATTAATCGATCAAAATTGATTTGTCAATTGAGCTGTTGATAACAGTTTTATTGAAAAACTTTAGATATCAAATATTTAAAATATACAAATCTAAAAAAATAAAAAATCAAGTATTAGAGCACACTTTTTTACTAACAAAAATTGAAATTTGATTTTGTAAAGATAATAAAAATCCCCCACTAAAAACTAGTGAAGGATTTTTTAATATTAGTTATTAATTATTTCTTTGGATGTTTCTTTTTATAAATTACAAATCCTGCAATTGAAGCTGCAGCTAATATCGCAACAGCCCCAGCAGCAGCACCTGCTGCAATGGCTATTGTGTTGTTTTTAGGTGCAGATTGTGTAAAGCTTTGTGAATTGAAACTATAAGTTTGAACTTTACTAATAGTAGGGTCGTTTTCTAAACTGAAGTTAATTTCAACAATGATGTTACCGTTTGCATCTCGACTAACATTTGAAACTGTAACTTTAACATTTTTAGTATCTTTTGGTAATTCAAAGTATACATTAAAGTCATCTTTTGAAATGGTGTTTAATTCTGCAGTTGCAGTTGCAGAGCTATTCACTTTAATTGGTTCAACTTTGTAATCACTAATAAATTGATCCAATTCTTGGATGTTTTTCACTTCTTCAACAGGAGCTACTTGAGTAGCAGAAGTAGATTCTACAGGTTTTGAATCTGCTGGTGTAACAGAAGGTGTGTTATTGGCTGGTTTATTATCTTCTGCTGGTGTGACACTCGGAGTGTTGTCAGCAGGTGTTTGTGTTGACTCAACACTAGAAGAAGAAGAAGAAGAAGAAGAAGAAGAAGATTCAGATGGATTATTATCCACTGGTGTTGTAGTTTCCACTGGAGTGCTTGGTTCAACCGGTGTTACACTTGGATTGTTATCAGTGCTTGAAGCATCATCAGCATACACTTGTTTATTTGGATCTAATCCTTTTGTGTCATCAATCACAAATTTTAGATTAGCACCTGTTTTTCTAAAGTATTGTGCATCATTACCTTTATAAGTTAGACAATCTAGTGCTGTGTCTAATTGAATGTTTTCACTCTTGTTTCTAGATCATTCCCAACCTGGTGGTAAATCAATTTGTCCATATTTTTTAACACTAGATTTGATTTTAACCTCAACTGGGTTTCAATAACTTGGAAGTCCTTTATTAGTTTTAGGGTCTGTATTTCAAGTACCTAATTTATCCAATCCTGGAGGCAATAGGCCAACTTTGATATTGAATCTAGTAGTGTTGTTAATACCACTGTATTCTCCCATTCCTTTAACAGTAATTGTTTCATAACCAACTATTTTACTATCACTACTAATTTTTGAAGTATCAACAGAAGAGTCTAATACTTGTTTGTATTCAAGTTTATAATCTTTATCTTTTACAAGGGTTTTACCATTCAATATAACCTTAGGTTCTGGTTTTTTGTAATATGAATCATAACAATATGGAGAATCATTTGTTAAATATTCACCAGGTACAATGACTTGTGCATACTTCATATCATTTTTATTTGGAGTATCAGCTGCAGTTTTATCTACCGTTTCAGTAATTGCACGGACTCTAGCAACATAATTACCACCATAAGCTGATTGACGATCAAACATATTAGACCATTTATTGTTTGTTGCATCCCAATACATTGTGTAGTCATTAGTTGAATTTTCAACTGATGTCATTAGTTTTGCATCATTTGTTAATTCAACAATTACCGAAAAGTATTCGCCATTCTTTAATTCTTGTTGCATTTTTTCAGGGACATCAACCGCATAATAACCCGGGTACTTATAAGTATCTGTTGTGAAATCACCCAATAAAGTACCGTCTTCTGGGTTATTCATATAACTAGTATTTTTATATACTTTTATTTTTGCTTGGTAATTTGATCCCGAATCCACCCCAAAAAAGACTTTTTTAAGAATTTCTTTTTTGTCATAAGATTCTTTGACTGCTGGGAAGATTGAAGCTAATTTAGTTTCAGATCGTCCTGAGTTATTATAATCTGCAGCACCGTCATAATAGTATTGGTTTTGGTTAATATTATAATCTGTGTAATCTACTGCATATGCTTGTGTGAACTTTGAATCCATTGAAATTCTAATAGTTCCAAAATCACTAAAGTCATCGTCTTGACTATCATATGGGTTTTTTCTTCATCCACCCTCTCCAGAGTTTTTCGCAATTCAACCACCAGGAACACTGCTGCCAAACATATATTTGTTTTGTTTAATAGAATCATCTCATCCAATTAAAGTAACTGCATGTTTGACATTGGATTCTCTAGAACCATTAATATATTCTTTATATAATCCTTGACAATATCCAATATCTACAACTACGGTTACTGCACCATACTTTACAATTGCAGCTTTAATTTCATCATTTGTAACTTCATCTTTTGATGAATTTTTTAAGTTAATGATTTGTCCAGGTACTCCCACAATATCTTTTGGTGCAGCATATTCTAGTGTATTATCATACCAAGTTGCTAAATCTTCATATCCTAAGTTTTTAGGAGAAGTTCATTGTGTCATCATTGACATTGATTCTCATAATTGTCCACCAGCTTCATAAGCTTGAGTGAAACTATCCCCAGCACTAAATCCTAATGGATCAGCCAAATCACCATTACGGATTTTGGTAACATAAGTGATGTTGGTACCACTAAGTTTTAGGTCATTATAATTACCTTTGAAAACTTTGTTTTTTAGTAATGAAGTTTCAATCCCAAACTTAGTACCATATGACCAACATAATTTTGAATTACCTTGGTTAACACCTGGAGTTACAATATCATAGTTTCTACTATCATATTTGTTTGCTTTAATTACATTTTGAATTTCTGCATCTTTAAGGTTATTTAATTCTTCTAGAGTTTTTGGGACACCTTCTGCAAAGTTTTTCTTAAAATCAGTAGGTTTTACATAATAATCGGAATCATAAGCGTTTAAAGAACTTTTGTTTTTGCTAATTGAAGTAGTTTCCTTAAAACTTTCAGATTCACTAATTGATAAAGGAATTCCAAAAACAGAAGTTAATAAGGGCAATGAAGCAATTGCCAAAATAATTTTTTTCTTTTTCATAGTTAAAATCCTCCATTATCAGGATTAAAAGAATTTAAATCTATTTTCTGTAATAAGGTTAATCGATCAAAATTTGTTTGTCAATTGTGGTATTATAAGCAACTTTATTCAATGTCTTTAATAACAAATAGATAAAGTGGGGGAGAGCAAAAAATAAAAAAAGCAAGATTTAAATCTCACTTTTTTTATTTATATTTCCTTTAGTAAAATGTCAATTTTCAATTTAGCTAGCAGTAGCTGTTGTTACTGAAGTTTTTTTAGTAAGTAATGTTGTGTTTTTAATTGGTGTAGAGTTAACTGCAATTAATTTACCATCAGGTGTTTTAATTAAAGTTTTACGAGCAACTGGTGTAGGTGCAGTTCTGCTTGAAATAATTGGTTTAGTATTGATTGTTGCAGTGTTAACAACTCTTTTAACACCATCTTTACCAATCACAATTTTTTGGTTAGGACCTAATTTTGGAGCTGTAGTAACTTTTGTAGTTGTAACAGTTGCTCTACTTGCTGCTAAGTTTTTATTAACAACTGGTTTAATTGTTGTAGTTGTAGTCTTAGTAGTTGTCGTTCTTGTAACTGGTTTTAAAGTAGAAGAAGTTACAGGTTTAAGTGTCGCACTTGTTGTAATTGGTTTTAATGTTGCACTTGTAGTTGTTGGTTTTTTAGTTTCAACTTTGTTAACATTTAAGTTTACATTAACAGAAGGTGTCACAACTGCTGGAGTATCCTTTTTAACTTCAGTTGTTTTAGCAACTGGTTTAACAGCAGTTTTAGTGTTACGCAATTTAAGGAATAGCATAACAACTGCACCTAAAATTCCAAGTCCTGCAATTCCAAAGATACCAACTACAATACAAAGAGACAATTGGTTAGAAGGCATTGGACTAACAGCAAATGCGCCTTTAGCTGCAACTACTATTAAAATAACAACAGCAAAAATTAAAAAGGCAGAACCAATATAGAAAAGGATTTCGCAAAGTTTTACCAATTTATTTCACTTACTCTTATCTTCAGTAATCGTTTTGTTTTGATTTGACATATTTCCCCCAATAATATTAAGAAAAAACATAGAATTTTTTGAATTCTAATATTAAAGATTATAGTAGTTTTTTTATATATTTCCATTTTGTAGTATTATTTTTTGATTAAATTTTACAAAAACTTTAAAGAACTTGCAGTTTTTTGAATTCGTACAATAAAAAATTTAATAATAAACCTTATATAAATAAAGACCGCTTCCAACAGCTTTGGAAATGCAGGCCCCTTTTTTAGGGTTTAAAAAAAGGTTTTCAATGTCTGCAATTTCAATTTTTGACTCACAATAGTTGATAATCGTAGCTACAATCATTCGCACCATACTTCTTAAGAAACCGGTACCATTAATTAGAAAAAACAATTTTTGGTTATACACATAAATTTTAATGAAATTGATTTTTCTAATTGTGTTTTCTAAATTAGATGCTGAAAAACTTAAAAAGTTTTTCTCACCAACAAAATACTTGATTGCAACATTGCATTTATTTAGATCAATTGGTTTATTGTATTGCCATTCATAATTTTGGGAGAATAAGTTAAATTCACCCATATTAATAATGTATAAGTATGATTTTGACTTTGCACTAAACCGAGCATTAAAGCTATCATCCATATACTCCACATTTTTTACATAAATGTGGCTAAGGTTATTATTTAAAAACTTTTGAATCGACTCTGCTTCTAATATCTTTTTATTTTTAAAAGATATTACTTGGTTAAAAGCATGAACATATTTATCAGTTCTCCCTGATGCAAAAGTCACAATTTTTTCACAAAACAATTGTGAAAGTTTTGCTTCTAAGTTAGACTGAATCGTATTTATTGTTTCACATTGTTTTGCATATCCCGAGAAAAAATAACCATCATATGCAATTGTTAATTTGTAATTCATAATTTAAAAATTAAATAAATGCGTTTCAGAAACCAAAGTTGATATAAATTTTGGCTGATAGCAATGTTACTAAAGCAATTAAGATTCCTAACAAAAAAGCGACAAGTGCTAAAATGAACCAATCAACTATCTTTACATCATAATCCCGATATCTTGTTCGATTATGGCGTGGGTTGTAATTTCTAGCTTCCATTGCGTTTGATAACTCACTTGCTTTTTTAAATGCAATTGAGAAAAGTGGAACTACAAGGGAAGTTAGAGAAAACATTTTATCAAAAAATGTTCCGTTTTTAAAATCTAGTCCCCGAGATGCTTGCGCATTTAAAATTCGGCTAGACTCATTTAAAAGTGAAGGAATAAAACGCAATACAAGCGCAATTGTCATACTTCATTCATTAACTGGTAATCGAAAAAACTTTAATGGATTTAAAATATCTTCTAATGCACAAGTTAATTGAATTGAAGATGTGGTAGAGGTTAAAATAGTGACAACTAAAATCATTAAAAAGATTTTTAATGAAACTGTAGTCATTAATAGCAATGCATATAAAGAATAAGTGTATCAATGTGTTAAACAAAAGTATGCATAATAAATTCCAGTAGTTTTAGAAAAGGCATAAGTGTATTTAACACTTAATCCATTGCTATTATAGTATTGTAATAAATAATCTTTAATTTGGTTAATGATATTTGCACTTGTTTCTTGTTGTGGGTCAAATGAAAAAAAACCATTCCCAATATAATTAACAGAATTAAAATTTGATGCAACTGCATTCCCAGCACTATTACTTACTACAATCCCCCCATACATATCACCTTGTAAAAAATATTGGTATTGTCCAGGATTGTTGGGATCAGTAATTGCTTTTGTAATGTGAATTGAATTAGTGTCATTTAAAAAAGAGGGTAATCCTCCTAAAAAGGTTTTGGAATCTGTGAAATCAAAAACAACCCCAGGTTGTTTATAAGTTACCCAATTAATGAGGGCAAGGATTAGTGCTAACACTAAAATGGAGACAAAGATTCTTCAAAGCTTTTTAAAAGGAAGACGAGCTAAAAAATATAGTCCTAAGCATAAAATCAATAGTACTACTTGGTATAAAAATCCATAAGGAATAAAAATCATTGCAATGATAAAAATAGTCACTACAAATTTTAGTGCTGGATTCATATGATGAATGATACTGTCTTTAAAAGAATAACCACCAAAATTCATTTATTAAAATCCTTTGTCTTTTTATTTTCTTAATTTTATTAGTAATACTACTAAATATAATCAATTTATTTAAAGATATAACAATTATTTTGTTTTTGATTTAGCAACTATTTTTTGAATTGCGTCAGTTAATTCCACAATATTTCGAGGTTGCAAATCATAAAGTTGTTTAAATTTGGAATTCTTTGCAACCAAAGAATCAATAAAATCAATTACCTTTGGTTTTTCCATTTTCGAGTGAAGGTATAGATTAGGGTTGGTAAAAACTTTGTATGGAGTCCCGTGCATCATTATCTCACCCTCATCCATTACAATCACATAATCACCAACTTCTAAGACGTGATCCATTGAGTGGGTGATAACAATTATGGTTTGGTTGTTTTTCTTACACTCCAAAATGATATCAAGCATTTCTTGCTCCCCTTGCGGGTCAAGTCCAGCAGTTGGTTCATCAAATACTAAAATCTTGGGTTCAATTGCTAAAATCCCTGCAATTGCAACCCGTTTTTTTTGACCCCCAGATAATCCAAAAGGACTTCTGTCTAAATATGATTCGTCTAACCCCATTTTAGTTAGATATTTTAAAGCTAATTGGTGGACATATTCTGATTCGGTGATGGTACTGAAGCGAATTTGTTTTTTTCAAACTAAATTGCTTTTATTAGTTATTTTGACTTTGGCACAATCACGAGAGTTTTGGATTTTGAATTTAATCCTTAATTCATTTGCATTTAAAAAAGAATTGAAGTCACTAAAATTATCTTCTTTAAATGTGATGTTAAAAAAAGCTAAGATTTCATCAAAATAGATTGTAGATAATGCTTCAAATAAACGCTTGCCATTAATCTCATTAACTTTAATTTTGGGGATCTTTAACGAAACTGGTCCAAAGCTAATGTCTTTTTCAATTGTTGTTTTGAATAATTGGTATTCTGAAAATTGAAAAACCATACTAATTAATCTTCTTAATTTTTTTGAATTTTTGATTTTTCTTTTCTTGCCATAAATTCAAAAATCATCAACCCTAATATTTCCTTTTTTGGATTTAAGTAATCCATTAAAATGGGTAACTAATGTTGATTTACCACTTCCAGAATTACCAATGATGAAATAGATTTTGTTTTTTTCAAATTCAAAAGAAAAATTTTTAACGGCAATCGTTTCGTTAGCTTGATTCTCATTAAACTTACAAGTAAGTTTTTTGACTTCTAAAATAACATTATCTTTTTGTTCTATTTGATTTTGCATAATTCGTTAATTAATTTTTCTTTTTCAATTGTTAAATTCACATTCACTTTTTTTTCTTTAAGTGCTTTAGCTAATTTTAAAATAAAAGGGAAATCAAGGGCAGAACTTAATAAAAACTTTTCATCAACAAAAATCTCGTCTGGTTTGCCAATACGAATAATTTGACCATTTTTGAAAACAATTACTTTATCAGCATTTAAAACTTCATCCATATCGTGGGTAATTGAGATAACCGTTTTAAATGCTTTGTTTTTTAAATCTAGCATTATTCTTTTCAACTCTGATTTGCCACGTGGGTCTAGCATTGAAGTTGATTCATCAAAAATAATAACTTTGGGGTTCATTGCCAATACAGATGCGATTGCAACCTTTTGTTTTTGACCTCCTGACAATGAAAGCGAATCTTTATCCAAAAGGTTTTTAATTCCCACAATTTCACTTGCATCGTGAATAATATTATCCATTACACTTGGATTGATTTTTTTATTTTCTAACCCAAATGCAATGTCATCCCGTGCTGATAAGCCAATAAACTGGCTATCAGGGTTTTGAAAGATAATTCCCACATTTTTGCGTAAGTTTTGAAAATTTAAATATGATACATTTTCACCATAAATTTTAATATTCCCTTTAATTGGTTTTAAAAGCCCTACTAAAATTTTAGAGATTGTTGATTTCCCACTCCCATTATGACCAATAATACAAGTGTATTCATTCTCGTAAATATCAAAAGAGACATCAGTTAAAACATTATTTTTTAAATCATAACTAAAACTGATGTCTTGGATTTCAAAGACTTTTTTGCGATCTAAAGTTTTTTGTTTACTTTTGTGGTCCATATTAAGTTATTTAACTACTAAATAATAAAATAAAAATTAAGTTAACCAAATGTTTATTTAAATATTTTAAATAAGTTAACTTAATCTTGTTTACAAAAAACTTTAAATAATAATTTACAAACAATATTTGCTGGTATTAAATAGGTTAGAAAGCAAAGTATTTTGGTTTTTAAACCAATTATTTTTTGTGGTTTTAAAGTTGGTTTCTTATCAAGATTTAAAACAAGATTTGCAACCTTAATTGGATCCATTCCTTTTTGGGCACTTTTAGCAACTTTTTTAACACATCTGGTAACATATGGTGAGTAAACTGAATCGGATGGTAAATTAACAACTCGGCTATCATCAAATTTAGTTTTCATTTTAGGAACAATTAAACAACAAATAGAAATCCCTAGTTTTAAATACTTGTTATATAAAGCATATGAGATTGTTTTTAAAAGTTGTTTCGAGGTTGCATAAAATGTCCCAAAAGGTGTAAAAAGATATGATGTTAAAGAACCGATGTTAATGATTTTACCCTTTGATAATTTTAAAAACTCTAGGGCAATTAAACAAACATTTAAGACTGCAAAATCATTAACTTTAATTAAATTTTGGTATGTTGCAATATCTAATTCTTCATAACTTGATGCAATTGCATAACCACTATTATTAATTACTAAATCAATATGATTATGTTTTTGAAAAATAATATTAAAAGCACTTTTAACTTGCTCGCAATCAGTGATATCAGTTTTTAAAAAAATAATGTATTCATCTTGCTTACTATTGCGCGACAAGCTATAAACAATGTAATTGTTTTGTGCTAACAGTTTTCCAATTGCATACCCAATCCCTTGTGAAGCACCTGTGATTATGGCTACCTTTTTATTGCTCATAACTACTTTTCTTGAAAAAACGGTAACTTAAAGGATTAGTTAGAATTGAGTTAGAAACTATTAATTTATTTTTTTTAGAAACAATTTTATCGAGATTTTTCAGCTTCTCTTTTTTAGCCCGGTCTAAAATAATTAATTTAGCAAGTGTTTTAAAAGGGGTAAGCTCTGTATTTAACCCGATTACAAAAGTTTTTAAGATTACAAATAATGCAATGTTGGCAACATTATTGTTTCCTTTGCATTTGTAAATAAAAATGAAGTTAAAAAAGATATTATTGACACGACAAAGCTTAATAAGTGGTCTTGTTTGCGCAACTAATTCAAAATTTCAAGTTTTATTAAAGTTTTCAAAATTAGTAGTGTTATCCAAAATTTCTTCTTTATATCCCTTCAAACTTAGAATCACATTAATCGAATTAATTTGGTTAAATTCCAAATTTAATTCATCAATTTTTTGTAACAATAAATCATTTAATGATTGACCAGGAATTGGATTAATAAAAACATTTTCTTCACTTTCAGAAATGTTTTGTTGTAACCAATTATCATTACCTAAGAAATTAATATAAAAATTCATTATGCTAACGTTCCAATCGGATCTCAAGGATCTAATATAATTGTTTCTTGTTCTTCAATTAATGGTAATCCAAATTTACTTAATAAACTATTTAGACTTCTTTTAGACACAACTGCTTGGAATACGTATTTATCAAATCAAGAGTCACTCATCATTCAATAACCTTGATTTCCAATATCTTTTCCTCAACTGTTTTCAATTTTTCAACGGTTTATTTTTAGATTTTTTACAAAAACATCTAAATCATTTAAATCTTTAATGTCTTTTGTTAAATCCCCAATGTCTCTATTTCTGTTTCATCTTATTGAATCAAACTCTTTTTTTTCAAAATCAAAATTAACCCCAAGAATTAGCATTGCATGATTCATTGCACTGATGTGGTATGATAATGAATTACCTTTTTCAAAATCAAAATTAGTGTTGAATAAAGAATCAATTGCAAATAACTTATCATCCCAAAATCCACTTCTATCATTATATAAAGAAACATCAGAACCAAATCAAACTGGAGATGCAGTTTCATTAAAAAGTTGAGCAAAAATCAAATATTTAAAAAAGCTAATGGGTAAATTGCAATGCACAATTGGTTTGCCATCAATTACGTTATTTAAATAGTCAAAACTATAAAGTTTAAAAAATGGTTTTGACTCTTGAGGAGCATTAATAATACTAATAAAATCATTCAATTTTATATTTCTATGTTTATCGTTTGCATATTTATTGTAAAAATCAATTGGTGTTAAATTTCTTTCAACTTTATAACTCTTACTTTGGTTTACATAAGCATTTTTATATGCAGAATCATATTTTTCTAAATTAATACTATATTCAAAATCAAAGTGAGTTGGTACATTGCCATAAAAGATGGATAGAATTTTGTAAATCTCTTTAAGCATTTCATCTTTTTTTTGAATCAAACTCCAATATGATTCATATTTTTGATCAAATAATGCTTTTGCAAAATCACGTAGCTTCCAATTTAATATGTAATTAATAGTTTGAGTGTCTGCTGCGTGATAAGAATCTGGCATCACTTCATATGGTACTACCCCATATTTTTCAATAAGGTTTACCACCATATCCCATTGTCCCCCATCTTCTATTCCACACTTTAAAAAATGGTTTACAAGTCTGTCTTCACTTGATTTGTCAATATTGTTAATAATTGCGTTTAAGAAAAAATTACTTCGTTCTAATTTATCTCAAAAAGCTAAATAAGAGGTAGATAATTTAAAGTTTTCTAAATTTAGTTTTTTAGCAATTTTTTCACGAATAAAATTCATTGCCGCAAACAATCAACATCTTCCACTTCGCTTTTGATTTTCAGCTGGAAGCCCGATTAAATCAATTGCAAAATTAAAGTTATTGTTTTGAATTTGGTTTACATTGGTTGCAGCTTGAAAAATGGGAGTATTAAATAAAATTGATGAATTTTTTTTAATTGTTTTGGCATCAATTTTTTGGTCAAACTTTTCGATTAATTGGTTACTAATTGTCTTTTCCATCTTTTCCTCCTTTTTGGTAAAACTGATTAAAAGGTTGAGTCATTTCTAATTTAATTGGTTGAGAATCAAATAGTTTTTTAAAAATTAAATCAAAAAAGATGCTTGCTTTATCAGTATCTTTTTCCACTTCAAATTTTGCATATTCTTCTTTAGTTAAGATTGGCATTTCTTTTAAAAATCGCAAAATTGTTTTTTTGTTAATAATCACTTCGTAAACATAATCTTCAAACCATTTGTGATCGATTATAAAGATTCCGTTATTTCCCGATTTTTCACCCCAGCTATTTTCCACTTTCCATTTATCAACTGGAAATAATGCGATTAATGCTAACAATGCTTCAACATTAAATTCTTGATGGGTTTTAAAAAACTCGGTTTTGATTTCTTCTCATTTTGTTGCATCATAATTTAATCCTTGCAATAGCATTGCGTGGTTTGAAGAGGTGTGACAATATTCAATGTGATCTGCAATTGATTGGCTAAAATCAAGGTCAAAAAAATCTTTAAAGTTATATAAATCTTTGGCTCATAAGCCTTTTTTAGCAGAATAGAAGTGATCTACGTCACATGCAAACCAGGCTGATTTTTTCATTAAAATCATTGCAATTGCTAACAGCTTAAAAACAGTTTTATCGACTGTATTAACAATTAAATTACCATCTTCATAAATGGCACTAGTGTATTCCAACTCATATCTTTGGAATGGTTTTATTTTTCTATAAGGGGTGTGAACCATTGTTAGATAGTTATCAATAAAAAAATTAGTTTTTTCTAAAAATTCAAGTGGTGTTATATTTTCAAACCGAATTGTTTTGTTCTTCTTTGATTTTAAACAAACATCAAAGCGTTTTGGAAAATAACCATAACACGTTAACAATATTTGATAAATTGCAAATAAATACTTTTCTTTAATTTCATTTAGCTTTAATTCATCTTCCGTATTCTTAAACTCAACTAAAGCTTGTTTTAACTTAATCCCAATTAGTTTATTAACACCTAATGTATTTGAACTTGAAAAACTATCTTCCATCTCTGTTTTGGGCATTAGTCCATATTTTTTAATTAAGTTTTTGGATCAATCAAAAAAACCACCTTCTTGCATTGGGGTGTTTAGTAATAGAAAAAGTTTCCAATCAGAAATGCTTGTATTTTTTAATTCAATCATCTGGTTTAAAAAAACATTCGCTTTTTCAAATTTATCCCAAAAGTGAAGGTAAGCTTGGGAGAACTCAAAATTTTCAAGATTGTAATGGGTGATGAATTTGTCACGAATCATATTCAGAGTCGCAAAAATTCAGCATCTCCCACTACTTTGCTGACTTGTAATTTTTGAACTGCTAACTTTAATATCGTTTGAAAATTCGGTATTAAATTTTTTAGCAATTGTGTAATCTTGACAAACTTGATACAAATTGTTTTTTCACAGTGCATTTTGTGAAACTTTAAAAGCGTTTTGTTGCTCTAATTCTTTTCCATATTCTCTTAATTGTTGGAGGTTTAGTGGAGTTTTATTTTTCATAAGTTAACCCAAATAATTAATATTCTCTTAAATAAAGCAATTATAAAATAAATTAAATTAATGCTTGAAAAATCTTTTTAGCTAGCAATTCATTTAAAACAAATCCCACTTGTTGAAAGAAAAACCAAAATTGTTTTTTAAAGGGATTTCTCAATAAACAATATAGCAACTTTGGTTCATAAACCGAATCCAAAAGCAAATTTAAACACAGTTAAAAACCGTGCAAAAACCTTGTAAATTAGTTCAATTTCTTCACA
Organism: Malacoplasma sp.; assembly: GCA_021444005.1. Classification (GTDB taxonomy): domain Bacteria; phylum Bacillota_I; class Bacilli_A; order Mycoplasmatales; family Mycoplasmoidaceae; genus Malacoplasma. The sequence continues at coordinate 213,596 of JABUSB010000001.1, read as the reverse complement.
AATTTATGAAGATTTTGACTCCTTTTTACGGTTTTTTTACCCCTGAAAATAAGGGGTTTTATAGGTACATTTGCATAATAATAATAAACGGTAATTTGTATTATTATGTAGTTGTAGACACATATAAAATTTGTGTCTAAAAGAGAGATAAGAAACGTTTAAATCACATTCTTTAATGTGAAGAAAGGAACCTCTTATGAAAAAGAAGGTGCTATTATTTGCTGGTGTAATCACTGCTGGAATTATAGCTGCGATTGCTATTCCATCAGTTGCGGTCTCGGTTGTTACTAATCAAAATAATAGCAAGAATTCAACAACCACAACTACTCAAACACCTGCTTCGCAACCTACTAATCCGGTTGATGAAGGTAACAGTGGAAGCACAGCTGGTAATTCACAACTAAGTGATATATATCCTGCAATCACAATGCAAAATCACTCAAGTCAGTTTTTTAATACTGACTCATCGCTTCCTGCAACTACAGGAAATGATGTTAGTGATATTGCATACTTAAACTTTGCAAATCAATCTGACTACAGTTCTTCTGATCAAACTGTACAAAAGAAAGTACAAAGCCAACTAGAAGATACATTTCTATTCACTGGCGGAGAAGATGTAGTATCAGATTTCTCAATCTTAAATACAAACAATAACTTTATTGGTTTGTTTGAACAAAACGTCAGATGAAACTACACAATTGCATCAAAAGTTACTGGTGCAGTTAATAGTAACCTTGCTGGTTTTTTAAGCTCACTATCAAGATTTTGTTTCTCAACCGCAAAAAGTGGTCAAACAATAAACGACTTAGTAACAAATTATGATACTAAGGTTAATCAGTTTGACCCACAAAACATTATCTATATCGTTGGTAGAGAAGATATTGATAAAGGCGAATCTGCATTAAGTCAATATGAAAAAGACTTGCAATCTTTTGTGGAAAAAGGTTTAGCGCAAAGAGACAATACAGCAACTGTACAAATTATTAAACACTGAAAAGTAACTGATAAGTATGCTAACAGTAGTACATTCAACAGTAATGTTACAACTTATAACAAAGCAGTTGATAATGTAGTTAACGCAATTGCTAAAAAAGATGCAAATGCAGTTAAAAGAATCTTAGTAGTAAATCCGGTTAACCCACAAACTGGGATTAGTGGGTTAGATGGCAGCACTACACAAGCCACTTATTACTCAGATAATGGGATTGATTTATCAAGAAGTGGTAATAACTGGTTAGCAATGTTGTTAATGTTTCAAGGAATTCCCACAATTGGTCCAAATTGAAAAGGTAATTCAACCGATGCTTCCAACTATAAGTTTGTTGATTCTGCAAGTATGAAAGGAACATTGTTTGGACCAAAGCTGAATTGAACAACCCAATGGTTAGATTTTGATATTAACAACTCAATCGGATATCGTGATTTCACAACTAAACCATTTGATTGGTCATATACTGGAATTAAAAACAATAAAGACATTACAGCTACAATTACATCTGATGTTAATGACACTAAAAAGATTAGTGTCACAATTCCAAAAGATAGCACAACACCTAATAATGAAAAACAAACTAATCTAAAAGATGCTAATTTAACTAATAGTAACCAAGTAAGTTTTCAATTAGAGTTTTTAGATTCTGGTGTCATCATTAATGGGGATGCAACACTAGATAGTACAAATAGCTTTGACATCACCGGATTAAGAAGCTTTAACTATTATGATAGCAATGCACTAAGTCCTATAACTGGTCAAAAGTTTACTAACAAATTTGCCCTTACTGTGTTTGATACAAATCAGAATCCGTATAACAAAATCGTTTCCGACTTGAATCAAACTACACAATTAAGTAGTACAACTACAGCTTACACATTATCTGAAAGCAGTTTATCAACTGCGCAACAAGCTTTTATCAAAAAGTTTGAAGATAAATCCAAACCTTTAAAATGAGGTTTTTTAGGTGATAGTGTGGATCACTGTGCAGCCCACACAATTGGGTTTGATGAAATTGCAAAAGTTACTGAAAAAAGTGTGAAGCAAGATTGAGGACGAGCTGATGACACTTTTATCAATGTTGCAATGAGTAGTGATATGAGCAGCCGTGCAATCGATTCACATTTAATTCAAGCTCGAATTAGCAAATATAAATTTGATGTGTTGTCGATCAACTTAGGGATTAATGATAATGCAACCGATACTAGCACAAATGCTGGAAAATCTTCAAAGTATGGACAAAACATTATCAAGTTAATTAATGCTGCTAAACAAGCAAACCCAAATGTAACAATCGTATTATCTGCAATTGGACCTACTGGTAACACAGGTAAGGGTGCAAATGTTACCAATGCAAATAAAGCATTACAAGAAATTGCACAAGACACAACTTATAGTGGTTATGTAATCTATAATGATAAAGCATATACAAAGCTAAATACTCTAATTACAGAATATAGCTGAATGTATGGTGACAAACTAATGTTTGCAGGGGACAAACTACACCCTAGTGCTGATGGTCACTTAATTAAAGCAAAAGGATTTTTAGATTCACTAGGTGTAAATACAATAAATAGTTATTTAGCTGATTTTGCTATCAACCGGTTTACAGACAAAACTACTAATATTGATATTCAAACCATTGTCGATTCTACAGATACGAATCACATTACCCCAGATTTTGTTGAATTAATTCAAGCAAATCCTGCAGGGGCAACACAATTGGGACAAATCTTTTATACATTAAAACCAAGTGATCCCTCTTCTGGTTTATATACCTACACAATTGTAGTGGCACCAAGTACTAGTCAAATAACTTCAAACAATTATTTCTTCCCGTATGTAAATACTGGAAATTATGAATCAAGTTATTATGCAGTACCAAAAACTGAAAGTGCAAACGCTTATGTTTGATACACATTTGGTACTCAAAGTTAATTTAAATTAAGGATTATTTTAAATTTTTTAAAGAAAGGAAAATAAAATGAAATTAAAAAAATATGCTTTTTTGTTAGCAATTCCAACACTCACAGCAGTTATTACAACTCCGTTTCTGATTGCTAACAACCAAAATAATTTATCAATTTCAAAAACCAATGTAGCACACTTGCAAGACCAGCAAGAAGCAAGTACTAGCACTACTACTACTACTAGCGAAACATCTACAGTTACGCAACCAGAATTAGATACAATCGATGTAGAAGCATTAACTCCTAAAATTGGGGATTTGTTTAATGATTATGCATTCGATTCTGGGTATATTGTAATCAAGGGAACAGGTAACACTACTAAAATTGGTTTTTACAATTGGTTTAAACAAAACCTTTGAACATTTGACCTAGCCGGTAGTATTACAACAGTTGGTAATGATGCTGACAAAACAGTAACCACAACTCCAATATTAGATGTTTTATTTGGAACTGGAAATAATAAAACCATTCAAACTCTAAAAATAAAGGGTGGTCATACAGAAGATGGTGGTTTTGATGGTAAAACCCTATTTGTGTATGGTAACTTTACAAATAATGAAGGTGCTTATGTTTTTGAATTAGATATGACAACTGGTAATCTAATTAATCTAACTTCTAGAACTGCAGCAATTGTATCTTTAAGTGTTGAAGAAACAAAAACAGCAGCGCCAATTAATAATACTGCTGGATTTGCTCAAAACGCACCAATTGCAGGTGCAGCAGTTGCTAGTTCGAATCTTGCGAAAGAAACAATTAATTCTAATTTAGTAAGTGATGCGAATTTATTAACAGTAGTTGATGAAAACACACTAATTATTACTGAATCTAGAAGCACAATGAATTTGAAAGCTGATGGAAAAACTACAACTACAAATCCAAATACATTTAACTTTACAATGATAAGTTTAGGAAGTACTAGTGCAACTGTGACTTCATACTACAATGTGTATTTAGTGAATGAAAGTAGTGCAACTGCAACTTCACAAACTTCTTATTATGATGGGCCAATTGGGGTTATCAAAGAAAACAATAATTTAATGTTTGCAATTCCTTCACTCACTAAGAATAGTAACAACTATGATTTAAAAGTTTGAAATTTCTTTTATGCATTAAATGCTCAAGGTGTAATGACTCCAACAAAGTATACTACAAGTGTTAAAGAATTGTCATCTTCTAATACTTCTCCTACAAGTTTTGATTCTTTCACTTTTAATAGCAGTATCACAACAGCTACAATTGCTGGTAGTGAGTCAAATGCTACTGTTAACCAAACAAATGCATATGCATATTTGGATAAAGTAGAGTTTTCAACAGAAGTTGTAGCAACATCAACTTCTCAAAAAATGATCATCTCAATGGATTATGATAGTACTTCTTTAACCATTACACCAAGTGGTGAAAATGCAACTAGCAAATTAATGGTAATGAGTTTAGATAATACTGCAGGAACTAATGGTACATCTGGCAACCCAGGTGGTAACCCTAAAGTTTATACATATACAGCAGTTGCAGGAACTGACAGTGCATCATCATCCCAAACAAGCATTACCATTAAAGGAATCTCTAACTTAATCTACACAAGAGATAACTCTATTGACCCATATGCTTTAGTATTAGGTAGTAGTAGTAGTAGTAACGCATTATATATGGGATTTGTTGCATTAAGTAGCACTTCTGAAAACACTACTTTAAATTCAAGTACTAATAACGTGTCTCTTTCTAGTCCTAACACTTGGTACAAATTAACAGGAGCTGAAGGTACAAGTAGTTGAGAAGCAGAGTTTGTACCAGGTACTAAAATGGTTACTCAAGCTACTGGTGAAAGTAGTGGAAGTAGTAGTAGTAGTAGTACGGCATACTTTGCGTATCTTGATATATTCACTCAAAAAACTGATGCTGCAAACACTAACCAAACTTATTTCATTAGTGTAAGTCCTAGTAGTAGTAGTACGCAAGCTAATAAATATACAGTTGTGAATACTTTTAGTGATACTAACTATAAATCATCAATTCAAAGTGATTACCAATTTGGAATTACAGATGCTCAAATTGCTAGTAAATATAAAGCAAATACTGATTTATCACAAGCAAATATATGAGCAGATGAAACTACAAAAGATAATCTTGCAAAAGATTTAGCACAAGAATTAGCAGTTACAATTGACCCAGCTACTGGAAAAGTCAAAACTGGTACTCAAGGAACTTTAGTTACAAAATCAACATATGATACAAGTAAACTAAACATTGACCCAGTAAATGGGACAATCACAGGAAGTATTAGCTTTGAAGCAGATAATTGGTGAAATAATAACAAATCAACAATTACAAGAAACGTTAACATCCAATTAAATAAAGGAAGTGATTACCAACTTAATTTATTGGATGTAGATACAGGAATCAGAGCTAAATATGTAGAAGCAAAATATGATATCTCAGGATTTGATAAACAAGCATTCTTACAAGATGCAATTGATTCTACAAATATGGGAGCAGTATTGAAGCAATTATTAGGATTCAATTCAACTAGCACTAATACACAAACAAATGCATTTAAATCAAGTTTACAAAGTAGTGATGCAACAAGTGCGTCTTCTGATTTAGCAAATTATTTAACTGTTAAAAATGTCAATGGTGTTATTTTAGTATCATATGATTTAACTTCACTAAATATCCCAACAAGTGTAATTCCGTTAGACCAACAAAAAGGAGAATTAGTGTATTCTAACTTTACTGGAAAGATTACAAACTCAAGTGATGCAAATAACACTAATGTTTTCCCATCATTCCAAGATTGGGAAAAACAACAATTAAACGCAGCTACAAACACTACTCCAACTAATACTAACCCAACACAAACAACAGATAACAATACAGCTAGTTCAAATAATAGTGTTAGCAACAATAATGGATTATTAATTGCAAGTTTAATCATTTCAATAATTGCAATTATTGCAGTTGTGGGGTGCTTATTCTTAATTTTGAAAAAAAGAAAATACCAAAAATACGAATAATTGCAAATAAATCAATAGGAGGAAAATATGAAATTAAAAAAATATAAATATCTAATTTTATTTCCCGCAATTAGTGCAATTATTTCACCCATTATTTTGTTAAACAATAATTATAATCAAACTACAAAAGCTTCTGTTAGCAACCAATCATTAAATGCAACTACAACAGAAACTACAAGTTCTGAACCTACTATTGACCCAAATATTACAAAACCTGATGCTCCAAACATTGATTTATCAACACTTACTCCTAAAATTAGTGATCTATATAATGACTATGCATTCAGTTCTGGATATGTGATTGTCAGTGGCAGTGGTAATAATACTAAAATATCTTTCTACAATTGGTTTAAACAAGATTTGTGAACTTTTGATTTCAATGCAATCAAACCACAAGAGACACAAGCAGATAATGATACAAACAATGCAACAGATGCTAATACACCAACTACTGATACTAATAGCTTTAAAACTGAAAACCAAGCATCAGTAGTTGTTGGGGGATTACCAGAAGGTGGTTCAATTCAAATCACTAATTTCCAATCATTGTTTGGAATGAATAATGGAAATAAAAAAATTGCAACACTAAAAGTTAAAGGTGGATTAAATGCAGATGGTACTTTTGATAATAAAAGACTATTTGTGTATGGTAACTTTGCAAACAACCAAGGCTCATATATATTTGCATTAGATATGACTAATGGAAGCATTATTAAATTAGGTTCTTTATCAGATGCAATTGTATCTTTAAGTGTCCAAGATACAAAAGCAGCAGCACCAGTTGGTGAAGGTTTAGCTCAAAATGCACCAGAAACTGGAAATAAAGTAACAGGGTCTGATAATCCTAAAGAAACAATTAATTCTAATTTAGTAAGTGATGCAAATTTATTAACAGTAGTTGATGAGAACACACTAATTGTTACCGAAGCTAGAAGTACCTTAAATAAAATGGGGGATTCTAAAAACCCAAATACATTTAACTTTACAATAATAAACTTGGGTGATGCTAATACCACTGTAACTTTAAATAGTGATAACAATAGTGTAAATGAAGATGGTACAACACCAGCACCTGCAGAAGATGAAGCTGTAAACACAACTACAGGTACAACCGTAACTTCATATTACAATGTGTATTTAGTGAACGACTCAAGTGCAGCCACTTCACCATTATATTATTTTGATGGACCAATTGGGGTTATTAAAGAAAATGATAATCTAATGTTTGCAATTCCTTCACTTACTAAGAATAGTAGTAATAGTAGTAGTAGTAGTTGAGACTTGCAAGTTTGAAATTTCTTCTACACTTTAAACTCAACTACAAAAGTGTATACTGCAACTCAATACACAACTGCAAAAGCATTAACAGGAAGCAATACTACTACTACTAGCTTTGACAGATTAACTTTCAAAGCAGGTGAAACTGAAGCAACAATCAAAGGGTCTGATAGTGCGGTAAATGACAATAATGCTTATGCATACCTTGATAAAGTAGTTTTTTCATCAGAAGTAGTTTCAAATGCGACTATGCAAAAAATGATTGTATCAATGGATTATGATAGTACTGATTTAACAATTACACCAAGTGGAGATGGAACTTCTAAACTAATGGTAATGAGTTTAAACAGTAGTGCTGCAACTTCAACAAGTCCTGGGGGTAATCCACAAGTCTTTACATATACAATTGCTAATAAAGGGACAAATTCATCAACTGCAATTACGATCTCTGGAATTACTAATTTAGTTTATACAAAAGACAATAGTGTTGCTCCATATGCTGTAGTATTAGGTAAAAGTGGACAAAAACTATATATGGGATTCGCAGCTCTAAATGGTGCAATAAATGTGACTGCTGACAATAACAATGTGCAATTAAGTGTTATTGATAGATGGTTCCAACTAACTTCTAATGAAAATAAAACTAGTTGAGAAGTAGGTTTCATTCCAAGTACAGAATATACATCTACTCAAGACAAAACTACTACAACTTCGTATTTTGCATATTTAGTTAATGAAACTCAACAAAGTAGTGAATTAAAAACTTCAAGTTATTATATTTCAGTGTCACCTTCAAAAGCAGCTAACTATGATGTGATATCAAACTTTTCAACTGCTAACTACAAATCTGCAATTCAAAAGGATTACCAATTTGGAATTACAGATGCGCAAATTGCAGATAAATATAAAGTTAACCAAGATTTGACACAAGCAAATATTTGAGCAGATGAAACTACAAAAGATAATCTTGCAAAGGATTTAGCACAAGAATTGTATTTAGACATTAATGGATCTTCAGGTGCGATTAATAACAATCAAGGTTTATTAACTCAATTTATTAATTACACTGATGATCTTAAAGCTGATCCGGTTAATGGTACAATTACGGGAAGTGTAAGTTTTGAAGTTAATAATTGGTGAAATAATGAAAAATCAACAATTACAAGAAATGTTAACATTCAATTAAACAAAGAAAGTGATTATCAAATAAATTTAGCAAATATCGATACTGGTGATCGTGCTAAATACGTGGAAGCAAAGTATCGAATTGATGGCTTTAATAAGCAAGCCTTTTTACAAGATGCAATTGATTCTACAAATATAGGCCCAGTATTAAAACAATTGTTTGGTTACACTCAAAATCCTAATGTAACTTCATCAATTCAAACTCAAGCTGCTACTACAACTGTAAGTGATAATAAAATTGCTGATTGTTTACAAGTTAAACAAGTTAATAATATAGTTTTGGTCACATATGATTTAACACCATTAAATATACCAGCAAGTGTTATTCCATTAGACCAACAAAGTGGGGAATTAGTTTATAAAAACTTCACAGGTAAAATTACAAATCCAAGCAGTACTGTATTTCAAAGTTTTGAAGACTGACAAAAACAACAGCAAAGTCAGCAAGAAAACACGCCAACAACAGCAACTCCAACATCTACTACAAATTCAAATAGTAGTACAAGTAGCAATAATGGGTTAGCTATTGCAACACTTGTAATTGCGATTGTAGCTGTAATTGCGGTAGTCGCTTGCTTATTCTTTGCAATTAAAACTAATAGAACACACCGTGAAATTTATTAATTAATTTCAAATTTTAATAAAACAAAAACACTTCCAAAATAATGGGAGTGTTTTTTTTATTGGTTTGTTTAATTATGAGCAAGTTACAAGTTTATATGATTAGGTATATTGTTGTTGTTGTTTGTGGTGGAAATTATCTAATTTGTTTTCATCTTATCAAATACAAAAAGTTGCGTATGTAAATCAATCAAACAAAACAAATATTAATTTAAATATCTTTGCAGTGTTTTAAACACAACATAAATTTAAAGGTTGATAGATATTTAATATGGTTAAGAATAACATTATTAAAGCTTCTCTCACGTTTTAGAAGTGTAGAGAAGGTTATAACACAATACAGTAAACAATTGCATTATTAAAAGCCCTATAATTGTTAAAACTAAACAATTAAAACTATACAATCAAATCTAATAAGGAAAGCAATAAAAAACACCTTCTAATTACTAGAAAGTGTTTTTTATTTTTATGTAACTAAATAATTAAGCTAATTATTTGTTACTGTTTTCAAGCTCTTCAATAGCTTGTTTGTAAATTGCCTTTAATGAGTTATAAGATTTTATGAAATTCTTTTTTTCTTCTGCTGATAATTCAATCTTTAAAGGACTGTGAGTTCCTTCTTTTCCAACAAGTGTAGGTCATCCAATATAAACTTCACTACTAGGGTCTTTTTTAATACCAACAGGTAATACAAGATTTTCATCATTCAAGATTGCTTTACAAATTCTTGCTAAACAAACTCCAATTCCATAATATGTCGCTCTTTTAGCATTAATAATTTTATAAGCTTTTCGCATTACATCTTTGTGGATCGCACTTTTTTGAGAATCAGTTAGCTTTTTATATTTACTTAATGGTAAAGAACCTACCATTACTTGTGAAAAAGCAGAAACTGATGAATCACCGTGTTCTCCAACTACATATGCTTGAATTGAATTCGGGTTAACATCAACTCTTTTAGCAATTTCAAATTTAAGTCTTGCAGAGTCTAAAATTGTACCTGATGGAATTACTTTGTTTTCTTCAAAACCAGTAATTCTAGCATAAATTGATCCAATTATATCCACTGGGTTTGAAGCAATTACAGTGATTCCACTAAATCCAGAGCTTTTAACATTTTCTGCAATTTCTTTAATAATTTTGGCATTTCTACCAATTAATTCAAGACGAGTTTCTCCCCCTGGTTTTTGAGGTACACCTGCTGTAATTACAATTACATCTGCATCTGTACAGTCTGAGTAATCGCCATGTTTTATATATTTTGCAGGAGTTGGTGTAAACACGTTTGCATCTTCAAAATCTAATGCATTCCCGCTTGATAGATTCTCAAATGCATCTATTAAAACATATTCGTCAAATAGAGATTGGTTTAGTGCAGCATATAGAAATGAACATCCTACAGCTCCACAACCAATTAGAACAACTTTTCTATTTTTCATTTTGAAACCTTTTTAAAATTAAATAATTTTATACTTAAATTATAAATTACTAAATTGCTTATTATTTCTATTTTTTAAACTTTAATTTTTAGGGATTTTATTTATTTTTAAAATTTTAATTTCTAAATTAAAATTAATTCAATACTATGAAAAAAATTCAAAACTTAATTGGTACTGATTATCTCAATAAATACAAAATAATTAAACTTTTAGGAACTGGTGGAATGAATTCCACAGTGTATTTTGCTGAAAACATTAATTATTCTGATAATGATGACTCATTTGACAAGTTTAAATATGTAGCATTAAAGTTTATCAAAAAAACAAATGATACTTCAGCTGAAAATTGGGCTAAAATTCTTGATGAAAAAGTAACCATTGGGAGACTAATGGATAACCCTTATATTGTGGAATTAGAGTTGTGTTTTCCCAGCACTTCTACAAGTGATTCGATTGTTTTTTCAATGGAATATATAGATGGTCCCTCACTTAAAAATTTAATTCGATCAAGAGGCTGTTTATCAATTGTGGAGACACTTTCGATTTTTAAAAAAATCTTAATGGGTGTTAACTTTATGCACAATCGGGAAAGATCAATTATTCACCGGGATTTGAAACCAGAAAACATCTTATTATCAAAAGATTTATTAGATGTTAAAATTTCGGACTTTGGGGTTTCATCTGTTGTGCAAAATATTGATGATTCAAATTACAATATTTTGTCTAACGAAATTGATGTATTTGGGACAATCCCCTATATTTGTCCAGATGTCATTGATTTTAAAAATAGTGTACCAAGAATTACAAAACAATTTGATTTTCACGCATTAGGAATTATTTTGTATGAAATGCTAATTGGTGAAAAACCATTAGAAATTGAAAATGAAACAGATCCGAACGTAATCAGTTACTTTAGGGATTATGATATTACCCCAATGCGAAAAATTAATCCCAAAATCTGTAATGAAATTGAAAATATGTTTTTAAGATTAACCGCATCTAAACCTCAATATTTAAACTTTAGATATAACAATTGTTTAGAAATAATTGAGGATATTGAAAAGATTGAAAAGATTATTTCTAATCAAAAAGATGATAAACCACTACTAATTCCATATGATAAAAGAGAATACCAAGCAAAGACATCATACTTTCAAATTGATAAGAAAGTGTTGTATTGGAAATCTTTGCAAAACCGTCCTTTCTTTTGAATTATTTCATTTTGCTTATTACTTTTTTTAGTTTTATTTATTACCGCATTGGTTTTATATGTCTAATCAAGCTAAAGTAATATTTAAAACTGCATTATTGTTTTTAGTAATTGATCTCAATTCACAAATGCAATATGTATGCTCAATTTATAAAAAAACAAAATTGAATGATCAAAAGATATGTGTGGGTGATAATGTACATTATCAAGCTACACAATATGGTTATGTAATCGATACTATTAAAACTCGTAAAAACTTATTAATTCGGCCAAAGTTAGCAAACATTAATATAGTTTGTTTAGTGCTTTCGGTTTCTAACCCGGAATTCAGTTCTTATTTGCTAAACAAATTTATTGCGTTTTATCAAGCACGAAATATTGATAAAACAATTATTTATTTTTCCAAAATGGATTTGTTAGACAAAACACAAACTAATTATTTTTTAGATCTGATTAGTGAGTATCAAAAAAATAACTTTGTTGTTTTAAATTCAAATCAAAAAGCAAAAGCAAAACAAACAATATTAAAAATGATGGAAAATAACACAATTTGTTTTGCCGGACAATCAGGGGTTGGCAAATCAACTTTTATCAACTATTTATTCCCTAATTTAGGTTTGAAAACCAATGAGATTTCGCAAAAACTAAAAAGAGGTAAAAATACCACTACATCCTCAATTGCAATTCCTTATAAAAATGGGTTTATTATCGATACTCCCGGTTTTAATAAACTTGATTTGAATTTAACTCGAAAAGAGTTAGCAAGTGCATATGATGATTTTCGAGAAAATAATGTACATTGTAAATTTAATGACTGTTTACACTTTAATGAACAAGGTTGTTACATTAAAAAAATGGTTAGTGAAAATAAGATTTATTTGCAGCGTTATCAAGATTATTTAAAGATTTTAAAAGAAATCAATAAATAAATTTAATAATTAATTATGTAGTAAATAATTGCTATAAAATTTTGTTTGTATTATTTTTATGAAAACAATAAATTTAAGTGAATTAGACCATTTGTTGTATTCACAACAAATTCTAGAGGATGGAGAAAATTTGTCTAATTCAAAAAGCCCTTCATCATTTTCGATTGATGAAGGACAAGGTTTTTTAACAGTTAATTGCATAGTAAACAATTATGCAATTTTTTTAAAAATCGAAGATAACAGTGTTAAAAACTTTGGTTGTGGTTGTGATACTTTTTTAGTATCAAACAAATTCTGTGTTCATATTGTTTATACAATCATCTTATATAACAATTATTTTAAATACAATTTAGCAGATTTAAAAAGCGGTAAAGAAATTGGGTTCCAAATAATCCCAATTATCAAAACAGATGAATTTGGTAGTAAGAAGATTATTATCAAATTGCTTTTCGAATTTAATTACAAAAAAATATACATTAATAACTTAAAGTTGTTTTTTGAATCCAATGGTAATTTTTGATTCTTCCCAGGACTATATATAAAAGATGAGCAAATTGAACCTTATTCGCTTAATTTAATTTATCAACTCAAAAAAATGCTATCCAAAGGTCATAACATTTTTGCAGATGAAACCGTGGAAATTGACAAAAATTATTTAGATGAATGGATTTTGTTTTTCAAAGATAACAATCTTACCTTTCACTTTGAGACCAATATAAAGTGAACGATCGCAACATATTATTTAGATACTTATGATTATGAGTTTGATATCAAACTTTATAAATCAAAACCAAATGTTAACAATAAGAAAAAATATATTTTAAAGATTGATAAAGACTATAGTAGCTTTTATTTTTTATCTGCAAAATATGTTTATTTATGTATTTACTCATTAAACAGTTGTAAAAGTTCAATTTACCAATATGAAATTGAAAAATTAGAAACCGTTGAATCTTTTTGTAAAAACATTAATAAACATCTTTCCAAAAATGAATTTCGCAAGCTTTATAATGCAATAAAAATTTTATTTAATAATCATAGCAAAATTGTTGACTCCTTATTTATTGTTAAAAATAACCTCTTTAAAGTTGACCCCATATTAAGTGTGAAAGTACATTTGGATAAATTATTAAATGTGATTGTATCTAAACTTGATTTTATTTACGATGACAAAATTTACCCATATAAACCTAATGAAACTGAATTTCTAAAAAGAGAGCGCTTTTTAGAAAAGAAATTACTAGAACCTTTGTTTGATTTTTTCTCGACTTATAATACAGAATTTAATTTATTTGAAATTGTAGAAATGCACAAATTTCAAAAACTTTGTGACTGAGCTAAAAAAATGGATAAAAATGATTTATATGAAATCAAGTTTGCACAAGGTCTTATTTTTAAACCAAAACAAAAAAAGAATTTTTTTGTAAACTCTTTAGGTTTTGATAACAACTTTTTGGTAGCTGAATGATCACTTGAAGGATTTGATGAAAACGAAATGCTTAAAATTTTAGCTGCTTATCAAGAAAAACAAAAATTTGTTAAATTAGACAATAACAAAATTATTAATTTAGATCTAGATATTAATTTTGAAAATTTTGAAAATGAATTAAAAATAATGAATAGTTCAATAAACCAAATTAGAAACTCAAAAATCTACATTAATAAATTAAATACTAATTATTTTATTGAAAACCATAATTTAAAAAACAAAGAGGAATTAAAACAATATTTTGAAAAAGTATATTGTGATAATTCGCTAGTTCGACAAAACCTACCAGATAACTTACAAAAAACTTTAAAAAATTACCAAATATATGGTTATTTATGACTTAAAAAACTTTTGCTTTTAAAAGCTGGTGGAATATTAGCTGATGAAATGGGATTGGGAAAAACAATCCAAGTAATCGCATTATTATCAGATTTGTACATGATGCAAAAAGTGACAACTCCCACTTTAGTTGTATGCCCTAGTTCTCTTTTGTACAATTGAAAAACTGAATTTAATCGCTTTGCTCCATATTTAAAAATTGCTGTAATTGATGGGCCACAAAACGAAAGAATGGTAGCACTTAAAAATTGTAAAGATACTCATATAATTTTGACAAGTTACCACCTTCTAAACCGTGATATTCAAATCTATAAGAATATGGACTTTTATTTGCAAATAGTTGATGAGGCGCAAAAAATAAAAAACCACTACACACAATTTTCAAATGATTCAAAACAAATTAAAGCAACTCATAAAATTGCATTAACTGGTACCCCAATTGAAAATAATTTATTAGAGTTATGAAATATTTTTGATTTCTTAATGCCAGGTTTTTTATTTGATTACAAAACCTTTAAAATTATTTTTCAAGAAAAAATTAATAATAATGACCTTAATGCATTAAACAAACTTAAAACCAAAATTGCACCATTTATTTTAAGAAGAACTAAAAAAGAGGTTCTTAAAGAATTACCAGAAAAAGCACATAAAACAATTATGAGCGAATTTAATGAAGTACAAAAACAAATGTATTTAACTGAATTGAATAAAGGTAAGATTTATCTTAGAAGAAGTATTTTAGAAAATTCTATTAATAAGCAAGGTGCATATATTTTTTCAATGCTTACAAAACTACGCCAAATTTGCTGCTGTCCTCAACTAGCTTATGACAATACCGAAGAGAAGGGGACTAAGTTAAAAGATTGTTTAGATTTAATTAGAGACTTAATTGCAAATGGAGATAAAATTCTTTTATTTTCGCAATTCACTTCAATGATTGATATTATTAGCAAGGAGCTAACAAAACTTAATATTAAACACTTCATCCTAACTGGAAGTGTTAATAAAAAAGAAAGAATTGAATTAGTAAATGATTTTAATAGTAAAGAAAATATTAAGGTGTTTTTAATTTCTTTAAAAGCAGGTGGTACAGGACTTAACTTAACCTCGGCTAATACTGTAATTCATTATGATCCGTGATGAAATTTAAGTTTAGAGAATCAAGCAGCAGATAGAGTGCATCGGATTGGACAACAGAAAAATGTCTATGTTTATAAATTAATTGCAAAGGATTCAATTGAAGAAAAAATTATTAAATTACAAGAATCTAAAAGAGAAATTATTGAACAAGTTTTAAGTGATTCAATATCAGATACAAATAATTTAAACATTACTGAAGTATTAAAGATTTTAGATATTGAATAAAAAACAAATGCATAGTGCATTTGTTTTTTTGTTGACTTAATTCATATTATTTTATGTTTTTCAAAACTATTACTATTTCTAATCCCCATTAATAAATATGTAATCCTCTGCTGTCACTTCTTCAATAGAAACAGGATTATTAAAATAATCAGCTTGAGATTTGTATCTATCTGTAATAAAATTCAGTTTTTTATTTTTTGATCCTAACAAAACTCTTTTTGTATCTAACAAAGATTCAATAAATGGACCATCAATCAATAGGTCAACTGAGTTTACAAGTTTTGGGTCAAGTTGATTTTTTAGTCTCCCTGAAAACATAATGATTCCTAAACCTAATTTATGAATTTCATTATTAAATTCAACAAGTCCTTTTTGAAAAGATGGTTCTCCACCACACAATGTAACACCTTCAATATTAAACTTAGTAGCCGCATCTTTAACAATACTTACCAGTTTTTCTAAGCTAACAATATGGTTTGGGGTAAAGGGTTGTAAATCTTTATTACAGCAACCTTTGCAATTTAAATTACAACCCTGAAATCAAATGCAACATCGATCAAAAGGACCTTCGGTTTTTGTAAATAACTTGATGTATGCAACATTAAACTTAATCTGCGAATTCAAAAGAAAAACCTTCCTTTACAACTTTAGTTCAAATTTTAGAATTTCTAAATTGGCGCAAATCTTCTTTGTTTTGAAATAAATACATTGCAAGTGGATCTAGTAAACGATCATTAATTGCATTTAAAATATCACGACCACCTTTTGATGAATCAACCCCAGAAAGAATATAGTTAATAGCTTCAGATTCTTTTTCAAAATCAAGCTCAAGTTTGTATTTTTCTTGAATTCCATTAATTACAGGTCTCAATTTTGATTTACAAATCTTGAATTGGAATTCTCTATCTTGAATGAAATTAAATGGCACAATGTTGTTATATCCAATCCGACCCAATAATTCTGGTCTTTTTAATTCTTGGTCAAAATATTCTTTTACTATTTTGATAAACTCTTTAGCAACACCTTCTTTGTCTGCACTTGCAATTACTTGGTTTGCACCCAAGTTTGAAGTAAAGACAATGATAGTATCACTAAAATATACTGTTTCACCCTTAGAATCTGTTAATCTGCCATCTTCTAAGATTTGTAAGAAGATATCTAGAATTCTTGGGTTTGGTTTTGCAGCCTTTTCAATTTCATCAAACAAGACCACACTGAAAGGGTGCTCTTTAATTGCATTTGTCAATTGACCACCTTCTTCATAACCAACATACCCTGGTGCGGCACCAATTAGCTTTTGATCACTGTTTTCTTGTGCATATTCTGACATATCAAATCGAATACAAGCTTGTTCATCACCAAACAAAAATTTAGCTAATGCTTTTGAAAGTTCTGTTTTACCAACACCTGTTGGTCCGACAAAGAAAAACACACCTTTAGGCATCGATCTGGATGAAGTTTTGTGAAGACCAGTTAATCCCATATAAGCTTTAACAACTGTTTTTTCAATCTTTTCAATTGCTTCATCTTGCCCAACAACTCTATCAGATAATTCTTTTTTAATATTTTTAACTCGAGAATGCTCTAATTTTTCCCACGGATTTTCTTTTTCTCCATATTTGAATAAGTAGAAAAGTTTATCAAAAGACATCTTATCTTCTTTACGAGACATTCTTGATAACTGAATGATTTCTCGATTTGTGAAATCTTCAAGCATATCAATACAATCGATGTTTTCAACATCTAATAGTGAAGTAGTATCACCTTTTAATTTAACATCAAATGAATCATGAATCTTTTGAATCATTTGTTTTCTTTCTTCTCGATCTGGTTTTTGAAGGGTGATGATTTCCACTTCTGGATTATTTTGATAAAAAGAAATAGGAATACCAGAAGCTTTGTTTAAGATGATAACAACTACACTTTCATTATGATCCTGATTTAAATAATCAACTTTTCTATCTTTTAATGCTTTTCCTAAAAGTGTAATATTTTGTCTTTCATCTTCTGATAAACTGTTGATACTAAATAAATATTCAGACCAATTGATAATAAATGCAACTTTTTTCTTTTTATCAATTACATTTTTGTAAACAATGTTTAGAATTTCAGCAGGTTCTTTAAATAGACCTTGTTGCCCTTTTGGATTTTTATCTTCTTTTTCTTCTTCAAAATCATAAGCTTCACCTTCAACCTCAACTTCATCAGTCAAAGTTAGTTTATCAATTGCACCAGATGCTCCTTCAACTCGATCCCAATAAACAATGTCTTGGTAATCCATTTCTTTAAACGTTGCCTCCAAGAATTCTCTTAGGGTTACGATTTTGTTTTTATCATCAAGATAAACATCACCAACATTGCCATCAATCATCACACATTTTTTAATACCAGCATTTCTTTTGATTTTGTTAAAACTATTTTGTAATGACATATAAAATCCTTTCTAATTTGTATTCTTATTTTTATTTACGTATTGGTATTTTTGTGTTTGGATTTTATCAGGATTAGATCATTGATTTTCCTCATGCAAAATATTAATATCATAAACATTTTTTAAGTCTTCCATAAATGGGTCGATATCTTTATTGCAAGCTAATCCTTCATACCCATCAAAGCGGTACATAAACTTACCATTTAGTTGAATCTCAAATTCAGCAGTTTGTCCAGATGCTTTTAATGCAACTAATTTAACGATGTTTTTGTCTTTATCAATTTTCAGGTTTTTCTTTGTATCAACAACAAAACCTCTGTCTTTTATTGTTTTGATAATTACCTTTAAAGTTTCTTTACGAACTTTTTCATCAATGATTGCTGCATTCATAGTAGCATTTGCTTCATCAATTGATTTTGCTGAATTCAAAACTTCAGGGGATACTCCGTTTGCTTTTAATTCAGCTTTGTATTCTTCAATAACTTGTCTTGTTTTTTTACCAACAAGAATATCGTATTCTTCTTGTGCTTTGGAAACTAATTCTTCAAATGATAATCCCTCATTTGCTTGTTTAAGCATTTCACGATAGGTTAATTCTCTTAGTGATACGTCTTCTATTTCATCAATCTTTGATGTCATATCGGCTGAAATATTTAATACTCCATTAGCTTTATCCATCATTGCTTGAACTGATTCTTGTCCAGTGTTTAATAACCCCTCATGGATCATTTGGTCAATAACTTCAAGTTTAGAGCCGGTAAGCTCATTAACCATATTTACAAGTTCTTCACCTTTTTGTCTTAAAGTTGTATTAAGTTTATTAAATTGCTTAGAAACATCATCACCATCATCATTTGAGTCTAAAGCATATTCAAATATAGTTTGCTGTTTAAGTGCTTTATATTCTTCAAGTGAAGCTGTAAATTCACTAATTGCATTTTGAATTTTTTGTTTTGATTCCAAAAGGTAATTCTGATATTCTTTAACCTTTTGTGTTTCTAATGTACTAGCAGTTTCGTGAATTCTATTTATGACCTTATCAATCTTACATAATGAATTTGCTGCAGCCTCACATTGTGACTGAATTGTAATGCTGACACCTTCAAAATCTACTGTTACTTGTCTACTCATCTTTTTTATTTTCTAATTCAAAAATTTGTTTACTTCATCTTCTAAGGTCATCTGGTTTAAAGTTGAAAGATCTTTCTTCTGCGTGGGTGTAAACATTTCTATTTTCTCTAAAAGTATGAAGGTCTGATTCAATCGATTTTGAAATAATGTCTTTTTTTCTGGCATCTGAAATCATTTCTGATAACTTTCCATTTAGCTTGTATGTATTCTTTAAAATAATTTCTAATTTTGCAGAAAGGTTAACGAATACAAATTGATAGTCCCCAGAAGTTATTTTCTTTTCAATCAATTCTGGTTTAATGTTTTTTGGATTTGAAAGGGCAGCATCTAGAATATTAAAATCATCATTGATTGTTTCAAATAAAGCCATAAATCCATCATATTGTGCAAACAAATCTTTATTTTGGCTCTTAAAAAAATCTACATCATTTTGAAGTTTTTTTGCAGTAACGAATGCTTTTTTAAATTCAATTCGGTTCACCAATTCTTCGTCAAAACTATATTTTTTATAATCAGAAATTCCTATTATTTTTTGCATTTTTTTAATGCAATCATCATAATTTAATAAATCCAATAGTGATTTTTCTGCTGCTTCTTTTTGTTTTAATACATCAGCAACTGGATTCACATATAGAATCACAATTGTTTTATTAAATCCTTTATTAACAAGGATTTCAAAAACTTTTTGTTTATTTTTAATAGTTGTTAAATTTTCAAATATCTCACCAAGTGCGTTTTCTTGGGGAATATCTAAAAACTTTGGAATCGTATTAGTAATTTTTAGTACTGTTTCTAAATTATCTTCAGAAACTGTTTTTAGATATGCATTATAGTTATCACTTAATAATTGTTTATACTGCTTTAAAATATTGACATTTTTTAAAGCAGTATTTTTCATTTCATTTAAAAGAATAATATTGCTTTCATAGTTGTTTGTTAAATAACCACTCATTATTTCAAAAGCTTTATCATAATCTTTTGATACATTTGTAACATTAACTAAATCATTAAAGTTTTGCTCTGAATAACGGCCTAACAAACTCACATATGAAGCTAACACTTCTTTTAATTCATTAGTACTTACTCGTGTTTTTAAAACAAGTGGAATTTCTATAGTACCTAATGGGTTATTAAATTTGAATACACCAGGAATAAATGCAAACTTATTATCTGCATTATCAACTACGATAAATTCACAAGCAGAGTCATATTTTTGGATTCCAGATTCAATTTTCACACTATAGTAATTCTTGCTTTCATAGTTTCCTTTAGTGATTAACAATTGTCCCTTTTGTTTTAAAACATCATTAATTTCTTTAGGGATGATAATTCCAACAATTTCTTTATTAGTGAATGAAGTTAAATCAAGGTTAAATGAATGGGATGAACTAAATTGGAATTTATTTTTGTAGCTAATAATGCTATTTACAATTTGACTATTGTAATTGCTATCAAAAAATTTTTGAATTGCTTTATCTTCAAATTCAAACTTAACTGAATTGCCTTCAAGAATTAGCGTGCAATCATATTTACCAATCCAATTTTCAATTTTTATTTCATCTACTTTTGTAATAACTTCTTCTTTTTTAATAAGTTCATACTTAACAACTTTTCCATCTTTATAAATTGGAATTCTTACACCTTTGTTTATATTTATAAAATCCTCAACATTCTTTTCACAAGAAAATTGTGATATGAATTCATCTGAAATTGCACTTTCCTCCATTCAAGGTCTTGGATCAAAACTTGTAGGAATTTCTAACAATAATTGTTTTAAAGCAATATTGTAATAAATTGGGATTTTAGCCTCTTTTATAACACCTGTTGGAATTGATTCATCTTTAAAGATCTCTTTTCCTTTAGCAGTAAATGCAATATCACTAATTCGATATGAACTAAAGAATTTAACATTAAATTCTTTCCCATTTACCATGGTAAGAATTTCTTTACGGATTAGATCTGCAATTACATCTGCATAAATATAATGAAGTGTATTTGTAACCCCAAAGTTTTCTAAAACTTGGGATAATAATGCTTTTTTATCTTTTGATTCATTAATTAAAACCAAAAGCATATAAGCGATTCCAGAAGGTTTTCTAACTTCTGAATATGAAACAATTTCTTTCATTTTAAAAAATGGAAATTGTAATGACGTTTCTAATTTAAACTTATGCATTTATTGTGCCCTCCTTGTCTTCTAAGACATCAATGTCATCAATTAACTTACCATATTGTTGAATCGTATATAGAATTTCTTCATATACCCTGAAATTTCTTCTATCATTACCTTTTCCATTAATATCAGGTAAATCAATAACGCCTTTTGTCTCCAAATATTTTCTATTACCTACCACTACTAGCATTCTACGTGCTCTTGATAGCGCAACATTAATTCTTTGGTATGCAAGAATAAATCCTGGATTTGATTTCGCAAAATCTTCAGGATTTCTAACGGTTGAAAGAATAATTATGTCTCTTTCATCCCCTTGGAAATCGTCAACCGTACTTACAATCATTTTTTCAACATCGGTTTTAAATGCATCAAATTTAACCCTTTCACTTTTTAATACTTCTTTAATTTTTCTAGCTTGGTCACCGTAAGTACAAATTACACCAATACTTAATCTTTCTCTTTCAGGATTACGTTTGAAAAAATCATTTAATTTTTTAATTAATTGAGCAACAACTTTAGCTTCACCTGTGTTGTACATAGAAGTTGAATCTTGTTCGTGAGTTTCATTCTTTTTACAATCAACAAAATAAATGTGTTTGTCAGGTTCAATGATGCTGCGCCCGTTTGAAATTAGCTTAACATTATGTTTTTTAAAATTGTTTTGTCCATCAAATCCCAGTTTTAGTTGACCTTGGTAGAAATGGTTAAATACATTCATAATGTGTTCGTGACAACGGTATTGTTGTACCAACATTGTTTTGTATGTGTCAGGAATTTTCTCAAATAATGTTTTAAAGAAAAACTCTTCATATAATGCTGTGAATTGCTTATTAATGCTTCAGTTGATTTTGCTTTCATCTAATCCTTCAAAATCATCTTCTCTTAATTTTGCAAATTGATACATCGGAGGTAATTGACGATGATCACCAACTAAAATTACAGTCTTCCCATAAAGAATGGGAATTAATAAATCAATAAAACTAGATTTGGATACCTCATCAATGATAACCACATCAATTCCAACAGACTTGATATCAATACCATCAATATTATATTCAGATAAAGCATCTACGTTGCTTCCACTAAATCGGTCATTTGAAGTACACGTAATTCCAAATACATTAGCATTATCAAATAAATCTTTTGTATATTCTTTGCGATCAGCTTCAATTACATCATCTGATAATAAGTAATTGGAAATCTTTTGATACATTGGGATTTTTTCTTTATTTTCTTGTTCCTTTCGGGTAAAGTTGTTTTCAAGTTCATCCCATCTTTTTTTGATAATCATTAATGCTTCATCAATATCTTTATAAGGTTCTGCAATTTCAAAATCTTTAAAAAACTTATTGATTTGTGCTTCAACCTTACTTTTATTTTCTTGAATATCTTGAACTTCTTTTCGTTCTTGAATGTCAATAACTGAATCATTAATTTTTTTAATTTGCGATTTTAAATCATAAATCTTTTTTTCAAAATCTTTATATTCTGCTTCAATTGCAATTATCTTATTATCAATCACTTCAATATATTGAATTTTCTTTTCAATAATGTGCTCTCTTAAGGTTTCAATAGTTTCTTTGATTGAATCTATATTTGTTACTAAATAATTGAAATCGAAAATTTTACATAACTTTAGATCAGTTGAAGTAGAGTCTGATGATTTATTAATTTGATTAGTAATTGAAATTAATTCTTTTTTTAATTTATCGTATTCTTCTTGTTTTTCAGGAAGAATGTCATCATACTTGTCTTTGCAAGCCTCCATTCTTAATTTGATTTCTCGTCGCTTAATTTCAAGAATTGTTTTTTCAGATTCTGGATTTATAACTACTAATTCTCTGTCAACTTCATTCATTTTAAGAGAGTTAATTTCTTTAACTAATAATCCTAAATCAGCATTAGCAAACTTTTCTTTATCAGTAAATAAAGATCTTAATTCTTTTCTCAAGTCATTTATCAATTGTGTATCAATATCTTCATCAGGTCTCAAATTATCTTTTTCAATATGGCGTTTTGTTCTTCTATAAGAATCTAACTTAATACGAATATTGTCCCCTTGATTTTCTTCATTTGAAATCTTGGAATTAATTTTTCGAGCTTCAGCTTCTAATTCAGCAATTTCTTTATTAGCAATATCTAATACTTTTTGTGATTTTTCAATCTTTGCTCTCAAAAGTTTTAGTCCGTCATATTTTTCAGAGAACTCTTCTTTATTTTTTTTAAAGTTTTGGTATCTATTGATTGCTTTTTTCATATTCGAGCTGACATTTTTATAGAAATTGTCAACTAAGAATTTTGGATCATAATCGTTATCACTTTTTTTATTATTTCTTGATGGAATAAGTCTAATCGGTACAATTTCAGCAATCTTTGGTAATCTTTCAAACACATTGTCAATTGCTTTATGAGTTTCTGAAGATATTAAAACTTTCTTTCCTTTTTTAACCATTTGGGCAACAGTCTCAGCAATCACTTGTGTCTTACCTGTGCCTGGTGGTCCTTGTAAAAGAAAGATTCCATTACTTGATACTGCTTTTCTGACAGCTTCTTTTTGTTTCTCATTTAATGATTCTAAGTGTCAAATTCAATCACTTTGCAATTCTGGTTGCACAGTAGATAAACTTTGTGGATTGAATAAATATGTCGAAAGATATGGGTTTTTTACAAAACCAGAATAGAAGTTGTTTAGTGCTGCTTCTTGTCTAACTATTTTGGCTTTTTCTGCTCTGCTATCATAAACAATGTATTGACAATCTTTGATAATTTTTAATTGCTTTTCAGTGATTGTGTTGTCTTGACTTCCAAGTCTAAAGTATAAAGAAAATCTAATGATTGTTTCTTCTTCAATCACCTTTTCTTTATCTAATTTTAATTGTTTATCCAATTGTTCTTTAATGTTTATTTTTTCATTTCTGATATCATCTTTATACTTGTTTCTAAGTTCACTATTCTTACTTGATTCATATTGTGTAACTTGATGTTTTGCATCAGAAACCAACATTGCTTTATAATCTGCTAAAACTTTATTGTTTCTTTCTTCATATAAAGCTCTAATATTAATTTTTGAATATGCTTCTTCTAGTAATACGTTCAATTTTTTTAGATAAACTTCTTTTTCTTTACCATTAAATTGTTCAATTTTTCTAATAAGTCTATCTTTTGTTTCAGCTTTTAGCTTTGTGATTTTTGAAGCAATAGTTGAGTCAGCATTCTTTTTAATTTCACTCTCTAGTGAAGCACTTAATTCTTTTTCACGATCTAATAGTTGTTTTTCTACTTTTTTATCAACTTCTTTTTGATAAGCAGCAACAGAATCATTTAATTCATCTTTGATAGCTTTTTCATATTTAGTATCAATTGCTTTGTATGCTTTATCAATATCAGAATCATATTTTTTATCCAATTGACTCAAATGTTCTTCTGGAAGAATGTCAAAAGAAACAATTTTGAATCTATCACCTAATGCATATCCAACATTTATCAACTCGTCAAACTGCATTTTTTGTGGATTTCCATTTTTATCTCTATATTTGGAAATACCTTCAGGATCGTTTTGGGTAATAAACACATTATCACTTGCTAATGAACGAATTTTTCTTTCTTCTTCATTAACTTCTTTTCCGCGTTTATTTACTTTAGCTTCTTCAAATTCTTTCTTGTTTCGATCAATATTTAATTTAATTAACGGAAATGGCTCAGCATCTTCAATTTTTGATGACAAAACAACCATTTCACCTTTTGTAAATGCTTCAACACCGTCCAAAATATAATCATCGTATATTGCAGAATTTTTACGATAATCTTTTCTGTTAACTGCATAAGCTTCAATATATTGTGCTGAATTTAGGAAAAAGTTTCTTTTAGATTGTTCATCAAGATAATACTTTCTAAATTCAATGTATTTGTTTCATTCATCAAATGTTTTACGAACATCTGCGGGATTGTTTACTGTATAACATTTATCAATTAATTCTTTGACAAAATCAGGAGTAAATAATGTATTGCTTCAATCAAATCCACTAATTGTCCAACTATATTTGCTAAATTGACTGCAAGCACTAGCGTTAACTAATTTGTCATTTGGTGATGAAATGTTAAGATCAATTAGCTGAATTCCTTTGATTTTAAGAATACTTATATTATTGTTGTTGTTGTTTCGTATATATATATCACCAATAAGAATAATATTCTGGTTATCAGGTAAACAACTTTTCATATTTAGAGTCAATTCTGGTCTTACAACAACATTTCTTAAATATGAGGGAGCACCTTCTTCTTTTTGCACTTTTTCACGTAAAAAGTTAGGACAAGAAATGTAATATTTTTTAGAAAATCCTGTTGGAAAACATTGCTCTATAAAACTATGAAAAGAATTTAATTGTCTTTCAAGGGGAATTCTTTTTTGTAGTAATTTAAATTGCTCATTTAAAGACAAATTGTAAAACTCACTTTTAAAATTTGTGGTTTCATTTAAATGATCAACAAAAGATAAAAATAAATATGCCATATAAACCTCCTCTTACTTACCGGACTTATTTTTGTCTGCATAGGCTGAATAAATATCTAAATAATTTAAGAATTGATGTACTGATGCTGCATTGGCACCATCAATAATGGAAGCGACCTTATCTAAAATAATTGTTCTAATAAATTCGTCAACTGAGTCAAATTTCGATAAAGTTGTCAATTGCCTTTTTAGCAAAATATTTTCTTGAGTTAACTCATTAACTTCATTTGTCAAACTTTCCAAAGATGCAATTGAATCTTTTTTATTTTGAATGCTCTCTCTTAGAATGTTTGAAATTCTATTCATATATTGAGCTAATAAATCACTGTTTGATTCTTCAAGAACCATTTCCAACTCTTCAACAGTTTCTCTTCCAAATAAATAAAATATTTTCATCTGTTTATCATTTGGAATATCAGAAAAATTATCTAAATTTCTGTAATTGTAAATTGTTGCTTTTGATATTTCTAAATATTTAGCAAGATCATTAACTTTAATAGAAAACTTGGTGACCAATCTCTCAAACAACTTTGTAGTCATAATTTTGTCCTCCACAAATGATATTTTACTAAATTAAACACATTTTTATTTATTTTTTTAATTGATTTAGAAATTATTATACTATTTTAGACATTTTCTTATCTAATAATCTCGATTTATGGTTAATTTAAACCGTTTTAAAAGTAATTTTAATAAAAAGATCCAAATATTAAAACTTTTAAGTCTGTTTTGTGATTTTTTGTTTATAAATAATCAATATTTCTTTACTTTAAACACTGATTAAAGAAATAACTTCATTCACAAATCTACAACTATCACTATAAAAAATAATTTTTATAAGCAAATAAAAAAGGTTTGACACTATTGTATCAAACCAATATTTTTTAATGGGGCGATTAACGGGATTTGAACCCGCGAGTGTCTGAGTCACAGTCAGATGTGTTGGCCACTTCACCATAATCGCCATACTAAAAGATTATAACCCATCCCAAAATGGTTTATCAATTAAAGGTATTTTTAATTCATTAGCCTTTTGTAATTTCGTATCTCCTGGGTTTTCACCCACAATTAAGTAATCTGTTCTTTTCGAAACAGAGCTGGTTACCTTGCCATTAAAGACATTTTCTATTAGATCGCTAATTTCCTTTCGGGGTTTATTAAAGTTGCCAGTAATTACAAAAGTTTTATTCTTATAAATTTCAAATTCTTTTTTAATTGTTGTGTTTTGATATTCATTAATGTAGTTAAAATTAATCCCACATTTTTTAGCACGTCACAATAAGTCTTGGTTTTTAGGATCATTAAACCAATTAACAATCACATTGCTCATTTTAACACCAGTATCTTCTACTTTTAAAATTTCAGACTCTTCTGCGCTTGCTAACTCTTCAATAGTTTTAAAATGTTTTGCTAATGCTTTTGCAGCTGTAACTCCCACATATTTAATCCCGACTCCTGTTAAAAATTTCTCCATTGAATTTTTCTTCGTATTTTCAATACTATTAATTAAATTTTTAAAGGATTTATCGCGGAATAAATATCGGACAAATTCGGTTTCAATACCATTTTCATCTTTTTTTACAAACTTTTGTTCAATTGCAAATAGTTGTTTTTTCTTCAAGTGTAAATCATATAAATCAATTGCATCTTGAATTAAATTATTTTCATAAAGTTGGCGAATAATTGAAATCGATAACCCCTCAATATTCATTGCATCTCGGGAGGCAAAGTATTGGATTTGTTGGATTCGTTTTTCTTGGCAATTATTGTTTACACAATACAAATCAACCTCTTCTTGGTTTTTAACCAATTTTGAATTACAGCAGGGGCAATTTTTAGGTTCTTCAAATTTGATTTCACTTCCATCCCTTAATTCTTTGATCGAACATATAATTTTGGGGATTACATCCCCTGCTTTATAAATTTCTACAGTATCATTTATCATAATTTCTTTTTCACAAATGTAATCGAAATTATGTAAAGTTGCTTTTTGAATTAAACTACCCTCTAGTTGAGTTGGTACTAAATTAGCAATATAGTTAATTCTTCCGGTACGCCCAACTGTAATATCAATTGATAATAATTTCGTTCTTTTAACAGTTGCGGGAAATTTATAAGCTATTGCTCATTTTGGAAATTTGGAAGTATATCCAATTTCATCATAATATTTGAATTCGTTAACCTTTATGACAATCCCATCGATATCAAAAAGAAAGTCGTTGCGTTTAACCGTTAACTCTTTGATACGATGCAATACTTCATTAATGTTTTTGCAATTTGTAATATGAATTGCAGCAGTTGGGATTAAATGATTTTGCATCCATTTAATCGTATCAATTTGTGAATCAATCCCAATCTCTTTAGTTTTGGGGATGTAGTAAAAAAAAGCACTCAAGTTTCGTTTCGCAGTGACAGTTGAATCTAAGTTTCTCAAACTCCCTGAAGCTGCATTTCTCGCATTCGCAAACTTTTTAGGTAAAGCTGGATCCTCATTAATTTTTAAAAAGTTTTTCTTAGTTAAAAAAACTTCACCCCGAATTTCTAAATCACTCTTACACTCAATTTTTAAAGGGATTGATTTAATGGTTTTAATATTTGCACTTACATCTTCCCCAATTGTCCCATCCCCTCGTGTTAAAGCTTGAAAAAACATCCCATCTTTGTATTTTACTGAAATACTTAATCCATCAATCTTGGGTTCAACAACATATGAAAATGGTTTATTATCCAAAATTCTTTTAATATCAGTATCGAATTTAATTAAATCATTTTCATCGAATGCATTTGATAATGACATCATTTGCACTTCATGTTTTACTTTATTAAATTTTTTAGAAACATATCCTCCAACTCTTTTAGTTGGTGAATCAGAAGAAGCGAATTCAGGATATTCACTTTCTAATTCATTAAGCTTTTTTAATAGTAAATCATATTCGTAATCTTGGATTGAAGGGTCTTCAAGGGCATAATATTCATAGTTTGCTTGGTTAATTTTTTTTCTCAAAGATTCAATTTTTAAAAGGATTTTGTCTTTATTTTCATTCATAGAAATATTATAAAGTTTTAATAGATATCATAATTAAAAAATCTAAAATTGGAATCCAATTTTAGATTAGTTGTAAATTTAATTAATTTTATAAAGACATTAATTCGTGCTCTTTAGCAACAAAAATTTTATCAATTTTGGCATTTCAAGATTTTGTTAGCTTATCTAATTCTTCTTCATACCACTTTAGTTCATCTTCTCTCAATGCTTCATCTTTTTTAAGTTTTTGGTGAATGTCTTTACGAACATTTCGCACTTCAACTTTAGCAGATTCAATAATCTCTTTTGCTTTTTTCACTGAAGCTTTACGTGAATCTTCAGTTTGGGGAGGAAAACTCACTTTTAAAGAATCCGCATCAACTTGTACATTTAATCCTAAGTTTTCTTTTGCAATTGCACTATTGATTTCGTGTAGTAAAGATTTGTCATAAGGTTTGATAATAATTTCTTTACCATGTACTACTTGTCAATTAGCAACTTCATATAATTTCATTTTTGAATCATATGCATTGACAACAATACCATCAAAAATTTTGGGATTTGGACGTCCTGATTTGATTTTATTTAACTCAGAATCAAGTCAATCCATTTTTGGTATCATTTTGCTTTCAAATTCTTGTTTATAAATATTTCATTCCATAAATTATTCCTTAATTATTTTTTAAACCTACTAAATTTTATATGATTGATTATTATTTAACTCTGCTTCACAATCAGATATTAAGCTAAACTTTGTTTGCTGATTAAGTGTATTAATAATCGCATTTTTCTCATTTATTTTAAAAACAATGGTCTTGATTTTATTTTTTTCACAAATTGAAGCTGCGGTCATATCCATTACACCCAAATTTCCATTAATAATTTTTTGGTAAGTTAAACTCGGGTAATGGATTGCGTTGGGATAAACATTGGGATCACAATTGTAAACTCCATCAACATTGTTTTTCCCCATCATAATGTATTCTGCATTCAACTCTGCAGCTGATAGTGCAACACCAGTGTCGGTTGTAAAATAAGGACGGCCAGTACCACACGATAATATTGCAACTCCATTATTGTTTAATCAATTTAAGATGTTTCTGACAATATAGCTATCAACAATTTTTTCCATTTCAATAGTGGAAAAAACTTTATTTTGCACTCCAATTTCATTTAACACAGTCTGGAAAGCTAATGAATTCATCACTGTTGCTAACATCCCCATTTGGTCTGCTTGGTATTGGGGCATCCCTAGTTGTTTACCAACATTACCCCTTCAGATATTTCCTCCCCCCAATACAATTGCAATCTTGTATGTTTGGTTAAGAATCTTAATTTGATTAGCAATCTCTTTAATGAAACTAATATTAATAATGTCATTGTTTTCACCTTTTAAGGATGCACCACTAATTTTTAAAATAATGAGTTTGCGATTATTCATTTACTCCTCCAAAATGTGTATAAAAAAATGAAAAAATAAAAAATTATTTTTTCATTTGAGCACTAACTTCAGCAGCGAAGTCAGATTGGACTTTTTCAATTCCTTCTCCAACTTCATAACGTACCATTTTAAGTACCTTGCCACCATTTTTTTCTAAATATTTACCAACGGTTAAAGAACTATCTTTAATAAATTCTTGGTCATTTAAACAATATTCTGCAAGTAATTTTTTAAATCGGCCTTCTGCAATTTTTTCAGCAAATTGTTGCGGTTTTCCTTCATCAATTGTTTTTTTAACAATTAAATCCCATTCAGTCTTTTTTCATTCGGGATCAACAAATGCTTCACTAATAAATTTCGGTCGCATTGATGCAATTTGCATTGCAACATCTTTCCCAGCTTCAGCTGACACTTTACCATCAATCAAAATTGCAACCGAAATACGACTATTAAAGTGTTGGTAAATCCCAAAACTTTGGTCTGCAGTTTTTTGAAGCACTTCTGCACGTCTAACAACGATTTTTTCACCAATTTGACCAGTTAATTCCATTGCACTTTGATCAATTGTTTTTTTGTTTTTTAATACAATGTTTGCGAAATCTTTTGCAGTCTTGTTTTTTAAAATTGCATTTGCAACTTCATCTACAAAATCTAAAAACAATTTGCTCTTACTAGCAAAATCAGTTTGTGAATTAACTTCAACAATGGCACACAAATCTTTATCAGTTAAAACTACAGTTTTTCCTTCTGCTGCAATCGCCCCTGCTTTTTTAGCTGCTTTGCTAATTCCTTTTTCACGTAATCAAATAATCGCTTTTTCAATATCATTATTTGATTCTTCTAGTGCTTTTTTGCAATCACCAAAACCAGCTTGGGTTCTTTCTCTTAATTCTTTTACTTTACTACTATCAACTACACCCATAAATAATAAACCTTATATTAATGTTTCTTTTTAATTACCTTTATTATTTTATCCAATTTTATAAAATTTTTTAAAATACAAAAAATTAAAGGTAATCATTATTTTTTGCTCAATATTTTAGTAGCTGATAAATCCTCTAACTCTTTATCAGCAAACAAATATACAACCTCAATTTGATTCCATTGTTGCTTATAAATTCTTTCAATTGCTTTCTCATACTTAAAGTCAGTAGTATCCCTGATTCCCCTAACAATAAAGTAAATTGAATGTTGTTTCGCAAATTCAACAAGATAAGCATCTCATTTAGCAACAATGACATTATCAAGCTTTAATTCATCTACAACTTTTTTAACATTTTCAAAACGAGTATTGATATCAATATATTGCTTCGTATCATTATTAGCAACTACAACATATACTGTATCAAATAATGATTTTGCTCTTTTTAAAATGTTAATATGGCCATTATGAAAAATTTTAAAAGTTCCTGGAAAGATACATTTTTTAGTATTTTGCATCTTTTCCTCCATTAATTTTTAAATTAATTTTAAATTCTTATTATTGGTTGTTTTGGACTTTCTTTTGGTAGCCATAAGGAAAACGGTGGTGCTCCACTTTTTTCTTAATAATTTCTGGTAACACAATTTCGTCATCCTTTTTTTCAGCAAACATTTTAGGTTCATTTCTACCTTCTGCAATTGCATCACACAAAATTCCAACAAGTAGATAAACAGACTTGATTGAATAGTTGTTTGCTGGAATTACATAATCTACCAAATCAGGGTCTGCGTTCGTATTACAAATCGCGATTACGGGAATTCCTAATTTCTTTGCTTCATAAAGGGCAATCTTATTAGTTTCAGGATCTGTTAAAACCAATGCTTTTGGTAGCCCTTTCATCGTTCTAATTCCTGATAAGTTCTTTGCATCTTTTTCAGTTTCTTTTTTAATTTTGATTTGTTCTTTTTTAGTGAACTTATTAATTTCGCCACTCTTGTGCAACAAAATTAAACTATTAAACTTTGCAATTGATTTCACAATTGTTGAAAAGTTGGTTAAAGTACCACCTAATCATCTTTCGTTAATATAGAAACAATGACATCTTTTAGCTTGTTCTTTAATATGATTTTTAATTGTTTTACCACGAGTCCCCACAATTAAAATTGGTGCATTTTCATTAGTTTCATTACTCTTTGATAAATCTACTAAAAAATTGTATGCAATATTTAATTTAATCACAGTGTGTAGTAAATCAATAATGTGGTTTGTCCCTTTTTTAGTGTAAATGTAACGTTTCATTTTTGGGTTTCATTTACGACTAGTTAACCCAATGTGAGCCCCAGTTTCCATCAGTTTTATAACACTGACTAACTTACGGAAGGGTTTTCCAGTAATATTGGGGTTTTCTTGAATTTTTTGAAGAATGCTGTTTTCAATTTCAGCAACTTTTTCTTTATAATTTGCTGATTCAAATTTTTGTTTCACACCAGTTTGTGAAACACTATTATTGTTATTTTCTGGATTAACTGGATTTACATTTTTATTAAAAGTTTTTTTAGAAACTTTGTTTACAGCAGTTTTATTAGTTTCTAAATTATCTGTTTTTACATCTTCTTTTTTACTAGCAACAACTTTAGAAACTACTTTTTTAGTTTCTGTTTTTGCTTTTAAAGTATCACTATTAGCTTTTTTGCTAGCACTAGTTGAAGGTGATCCAGTCTTAGCCTCTGCTTTTTTAGGCATTTTTACTCCTTAAAAATTTAAATTTATAAAACTCTATAATTATATCTAATTATTTTAAGATTGCTAAACATAATACAAGCATGCAAAAGACATAAAAAATAATTAATTAAATTGGAGGAATAAAAAAAAGATATGGTGCAAACCATATCAGTGTCCACAAAGTATCAAAATGAAAGGTATATTATGATGTTTAGAAATGAATATAAATAATAATTTGTGGACACATTATTATATACACAATATAGTAAAATTGCAAAAATTTATCAACGATAATATTCTTGGTTCCAGAATAAGCTTGTTTTAGAAGTTGTTGAAATTCCAAAATTTGATAATGTCATACTATAATGATCTGTCATTTGGTGGTTGACAGTATCATAATATAAGAATGGTAAATATAAATTAAAGTCCATTAAAAAGACATTTAAATTAACATTCACATTAGTTAATCCCACAATGTATTTAACAACAACTTGGATTGGGATATTAAAGTTTAGTAATGCATCTGAATAGTATTTATAAGTTAAATTAGTATTCGCAATGTACTCTTGAGTTTGAGCAGAATTGTTAATACTAACTAAATAATTAAATACTAAGTTGTTAACGTCTGATGGAATTCAAGGTTCAATTCCATAAGTGTAGGAAATACTAGTATCAGATCAGTTTAAAGTATATTTGCTTGTAGAGAAGAAAGCTACTTTATTAGCTTTTTGAGTTTTGCTTAAAATGTTATTTTTAGCATTATCATTCAATTTTGACTCAGTTGGAGTAATGTTAAATCCAGTAATATAAAGGTTTGGGTCAAAATTAGAAGTATTGGCCACAACCTCATTTGAATATTGCACATTAGCCCGGTTCGTAAACTGGAAGTCACGCATTAAGATGTTAGCAAAGATTGATTCCCAAAATTGTGCATAATACAAATCCACTCACCCAACTACTGCTACAATTTGGTGTCAATCATAAACACTATTGTAGTTTTTAGTAATTGAATTTAATAAGGTTTGGTCACGGTATGAAATTCTTGTAGTGTAATCAAATTTAAACCCAAAATCATAATTTGAACCATTTGCAATTGGGCTAAAATACATAGTTGCATTATTTGCTGTATACAATGAAGTTACATCACTTGTTACATCTCCCCCAACAGTAATTGAACTTGGGACAAAAGCAATTAATGATTGATATAACCAATCTTTGTTAACCAATGGCCCTAAAGCTGACACAGAAGGCTCAACACTAGCAATTAAATCCCAAATTTGTTGCCCATTAACCAATCCTTTAAGTGGTGATAAATCTAAAGTTATTTTTTTATTAATGTGGAAAGTGATTTGGTACTTAAAATTTAGTACATTGTTATTATTAACTTTACTAATGCTAGGGTCTTGGACAAACTCTGATTTAAAACTTAGGTTAGTATATCCATTTGTGAAGTCATTTTTGTTATATTCTGCTTTTCTTTCAAACAATTGACTGACAAAGTTATAGATTGAATTAAAGATAGCGGTAATGTTATCAGTATTAATTAAGTTATTGTTAACTACTAAAACATCTAAGATATTACCCACCGAAGATAAGTTAATAATTTTTGTTAAATCATTAAAGAAGCGTTTCTTTGTATCTGTATCTTTAAAAATTGCAGTAAAGATTGGAATATAACTATTGTTCACATCATATTGGAAAATGATACTAATTAGATCTGCAATTCCAGTATGGACATCAGAAGATACAGAGCTTCCTAATACTAAATTTAGAATTGGGGCAACATTATCTTTAATAATATTAAATAAGCTTTTTGGTTTCCCATTCATCCCCAAAAAGTCATTTAAGACAACATCCACAATTGCAGGGTCTAATTTTAAATATTCTAATAATCCCTTAATATCACTAAATTGATCAGCTGTCATATTAGAAGAAATTGCATTAACAAGGGGCACTAAAATATTGGCCGATTCTGCATAATTTGTATTGATTCAATCAATGACAACACTTTTGTTTTCATTAAAAATATTAATAAAAGGTTCATCAGATGAAATTGAAGTACTAGCTAATGACAATAGTGGTTGGAAAAAAGCTGGTAGAATATTGATTTGGGACAAAATCTTAGCCACAATTGGAGTTGCTTTTACTGCTAAATCCTTAACCGAAGGATTAGATTTAATAATACCTAGTAATTGAATCCCCATATCCACAAAATCAAGGGTATTAGCATAATCTTGTTGGTAAAAAGCTGCAACTTGCTTTTTAACAGTACTAATATCCAAATTATCTAATTTTGATTGTTGTTGTGAATACAATTGCACATAGTTTTGCTTATCACTTAAATGGTTAAATGTGTATTGTAAAGCATATGAATATGAATCTTTTGTAGGGACAAAGTTTGCTTTAAAACTAGAATTTGTTGCAGCACCTCTAAAATTAACATCAACATCATCTAATTGTCATCCTAAATAATATTTAGATGCGTATTTGTTAACTATTCCCTTAACTACTTGGTTAGTAGCTTTAACAGTTAATGTATAATGTGTGTTTGCTTCTAAAAAGAAAATATTATTAAAAATAATTAAAGGGGCTTTTTTGAATGCAAAAATATTAATTTGCAAATCAAAAGAGATTGTTGATTGGTCTAAAATAATCTTATTTGCTTTTGTATTATATGCACGGTAGTTTGTGATCGAAACACTATTAAAATCGACATCTTTATTATTGTCTCTTCACAATGAATTAACCCACATATTAATATCAATTGTGGTATTGAATTGTGAAGAATTGAATTTACTAAAGCCAGCAGTTTTATTAGCATTTTCACTATATTCTAAATAATTTTGATTCACCCCATAATCATTAGGATCTGCATTTTGAAAATCAAAGTATAAATTATTTAAAGCATAAGTAACACTTGATGCTAAAACACCGGTTCGCTCTTCTACTGGGGTAACAATAGGAGTGGGTTGTTTAGTATCATCAGTCCCAGTAACTGATGCTGGTGCAATTGAAGGTGTAGAAGTTGTGGGTGTTGTGGTTTCAGGTTGTTGCACATCTGTTTGGTTTGATTGCGAATTTGAGTTGTTATTATTTTTAGCAGTTAACACAGAAGCTGCTGCAACAGCAGATACTGTTGTCACACCAACTCCACAAATTAAAATAAGTTTCTTTGCTAAGACCATAAATAATGTATTAATTCATATGACCAAAGAATAGCCAAAGATGGTTAGTTATCTTTGATATGAATAACCCCTTTCAGCAAATGTATATAATATCTCTATTATGTGTCATAAAATTAACATAATAAAAATGCAAGAATATAAAAAAATTGAAAATTTACTTTTTAAGCAAAATTTTCAATTATACTCATTAGATTTAATTAAATTAAGAGTGCATTAAGATTTCAAATTCATTTTTAAGTGCTGTTAATCAAGCATCACAATCTTCTAAACTGTTACCATAAATTTCAAAATAGATCTTGAATTTTGGTTCAGTACCAGATAATCTAAACTTAATTCACATATCGTTTTGCAAATGTCATTCAAGTGCTTTCGCATCTTCATTTCAGGTGATTTGCTTGATTTGCAATCCTAAAATATCTTTTACTTTTTCTTTTTGTTTGAATTTTTTAAATTGTTCAAACTTAGTTTGCATTTCCTCTTTCCAATTTAAAGATTCAATACGGTAAGACACAGTTTCACCTTTTCAGTAGCCAAATTCTTCATAAATGCTGTATAAGTAATCAATTAGAGTTTTGTCATCTTGTTGTAAGATATCATAAATTTCTAATACAAGCGCTGCTGCTTGAAATCCATCTTTATCTAATCCAATATCTGAATTTAAACTACCTATTGCTTCTTCAAATGCAACTACAAAGTCTTCATTTTGAATGTGTTGGCTCATTTTAGCACCCATTCATTTAAATCCGGTTGGTGTTCGATACACATTTGCATTAAATTCTTTAGCAATTTTGTCAATGTAATTTGTTGAAACATAAGTTGAAACAACAAATGGTGTCTTTTCAAATTGTTTTTGTGTTAGTCCATAATGAGTAAAGATAATCCCCATTTGGTTCCCTGTAAGATAATGCCATTTGTTTTTATGTTTTACCACTACTGCTAACCGGTCTGCATCTGGGTCTAAACCTAGCATAATGTTAGCATTAGTTTTTTGGGCATATTTTAAAGCTAATGCAAAAGAGTTTTTCTCTTCAGGATTGAAAGATGGTGAATATGTAAAATTGGGATCTGGTTTGTTTTGTTGGACAACACTTACTACATTATCATAGCCTAATGATTTTAAAAGGTAAGGTAAGTCATAACAAGAGGTTCCGTGATGTCCTGTGAAAACTACTGGGAATAGTTTTGATTCATACACATTAGTGTGGATTAAACATTTACAGCATGCATTAAAATAACTTTCTACAATTGAATCATCAAAGTAATTAATTAAGTCTTTGTTTTCTTGGTAAGTGTTATCAAGGATGTTGATATTATCAGGCATATTATCAACGATAGTTTGTGCTTCTTGATCTAGAATTTGCCCACCAGTGCTGTTATATACTTTAAAACCTAAATAGTTTTTTGGGTTATGGCTTGCAGTTACTACAATTGCAGCATCAGCATTTGTTTCTTTAATTGAGAAAGAAACAATTGGAGTTGCTTTGAATTGGTTATCTTTATATAAAAAGACTTTAATTCCAAAACTAGATAATACTTTAGCCACAACCATTGCATAATAATCCGCATTTTTTCTAGTATCGTGTCCCACAATTACTGTAATTTCTTCTTTTTGAAGCGATAACAATCATTTAGCAACACCTTCACTCATTTGTTGGTATGTAAATAAATTCATTTGGTTCGTACCTGGTCCCACAGTGCTGCGAATCCCAGCAGTTCCAAATGTCATTTTAGTATCTGAAAAATATTTATTAATTTCATTTTCACTCATCTCGAAAATGAATTTTTTATAGTTATCACTAAGTTTGTTTGAATTCATTCATTTAAAAGCAATTGGGTTATTTTTAATTGCATTTAAGTTTTGATTTTCGTTAAATCACGCCATATAAACTCCTATTTATTTTTGTTATCTAATTTTGTTTTATTAAACCGGTCTTTTAATAAATCTTCAATTTTATATTTTACATACTCGCCATTTCAATTAAAAACATAAATTAAACAATCGTTTTCGTCCATAAACTCACTCATAAATTGGCGACACATTCCACACGGTGTAGCAAAACTTGAAGCATCTGACAATAAGTAAATTGCATTGATTTTTTTAACACCATTGCTCACCGCAGCTGCAATTGCATTGCGTTCTGCACATACCCCTACTGGGTATGATGCATTTTCAACATTCACACCAAAAAAACATTCATTATTAGATTGGCAAATTGCAGCCACTCTAAAGTTAGAATATGGGACATATGCATTGCTAATGACTTGTTTTAGTTTTAAAAAAATGGTACTTAAATTATTCATATTTAAATTTTATTTGCTTACACCTAAAATTGTTTTATTTAATTGGATTTTTTCACTTCTGATTTCAATATTGCCTTCTACCTTTTTAACAATTTCTTGTGAAATTGGGGATGAAGAATAAATTGTGATTATTTCTTGTCCAACTTCAACTTTTTCACCATTATATTTATTCAAATATAATCCTGCATCAAAATCTAGTGCATCACCTTTTTGTTTTCTACCAGCTTTGAGATCAATTAAAATCAAACCTAATTCTTGGTTTGATTTGTATTTTAAATAACCTGATTTTGAAGCAAAAATCGTTTTTGAATATTTGGGTTGATATATGTTTTGCAAACTATCAAATGTTGTTAATCTTCCGTTTTGCAATTGGTTTCATTTTAAAAATCGTTTAATCGCTTCTTGGTTTTGCAACACATTATTAATTGCTGCATATGCTTGGTCTTGGTTTTGCACCATTTTTAGATCAATTAAAATGTCTTTAACAAATTCAAAAATTAATTCTTTTAAATATAAGCAATCAAATTTGTTTTGCAAGAAATCAATTGCTTCTTTGACCTCAATTAGATTTCCCAAACTACGCCCTAAAGGTTTGTCCATATCGGTATAATGAACAACAACTTTTTTATTGAATTTTTGCCCAATCTTAATACACAATAATCCAAACACTTTAGCTTCTTCTAAATTCTTAAAAAAAGCACACTCACCAACTTTGGCATCTAAATAAATAATGTCTGCATTGGTAGCAATTTTTTTAGACATAATTGAAGACACAATTAAAGAAACATTATTCACGGTACCTGAAGTGTCACGCAAACTGTACAATATTTTGTCAGCTGGGACAATTTCATTAGTTTGCTGCATTACAAAAAACTTGTTTTGTAACAATATTTGATAAGCTTGATTAAAATCTAAACTCGTATTGAATCCAATTGAATCTAACTTATCAATCGTTCCACCAGTGTATCCCAATCCTCTCCCACTCATTTTAGCCACGTTAACATTTAATGCGCTTAGTAGTGGTAATAAGATTAAACTGACTTTGTCCCCTATTCCTCCAGTTGAGTGTTTATCAACTAAGTTAACAATGTTTTGTGGTCACTTTAAAACTTTGCCACTATAAACCATTGCTTTGGTTAAATAATAAGTTTCATCTTCATCTAATTTATTAAAATAAATGCACATTAAAAACGCAGTTATTTGGTAATCAGCAACCGTTTTATTAACAACAGCTTTAATAAAATCAGCAAATTCAGATTCACTGATTTTCTCGTTTTTCTTTTTTTTCTCAATTAAATTTAAAATATTAAACATAACTAAATTTTACAAACTACTTTCAAAGCAAGTTTTACCATATTTGTGAATTTTGTTTGCCGATCTGCTGCACTCATTGCATCCCCTGTTACTAATGAATCAGAGCATGTTAATAAAGTTGCAGCTTTTTTATTAAGTTTAATCGCATTTGCAAACAAAGCAAAAGATTCCATTTCCACTGCATCTGCTTTAGTTTCTAAAATAATTTCATCAAGACTTTTAACATTCCCATAAAAGACATCAGAACTATTTACAATAATTTTTTTAATTGGAATGTTATTTTCATTTGCAGTCTTTTCAATTAACTGATTAGTAGCATTATCTCCTCGAAGTAAGTTGTTTACTGCATTTACCCCAATTGATTTTGCATAAACAGAGTCACTATAAGCTTGGTCTACTAATAAAATATCA
Source organism: Malacoplasma sp. (assembly GCA_021444005.1). Taxonomy (GTDB): domain Bacteria; phylum Bacillota_I; class Bacilli_A; order Mycoplasmatales; family Mycoplasmoidaceae; genus Malacoplasma. Next base: position 173,203 of record JABUSB010000001.1, on the reverse strand, counting down.
CCCACATTGATATTTTTACTATAAGCCCCAGCACTTCCCACACGAATGATTAAATCTACATCATAGAATGCAAACAATTCATAACTGTAAATTCCTATTGAAGGTTGTCCCATTCCGTGTCCCATTACGGTAACTTTTGTATTTTCAAAAGTACCAGTATAAGCTAGCATTCCCCTAACATCATTGACTAATAAAGGGTTTATTAAAAAATTTTGAGCAATCCATTGAGCACGTAATGGATCTCCTGGCATAATAACAACTTTAGCAATTTCATCTTTTTTTGCCCGATTGTGAGGTGTCATAAATTCTCCTTGTAATCGTTTATAAACCATAAAAATTTTACTCTTAATTAAAGATAAGTAGACAACAAAAAAACAACCACTCTACTAATCTTTGCTTAGATTGATCACATCAATTAGTAAAATGGTTGTCTTTTATCTTTAAAAGCCTCTACCTACAAATGCATTTGCAGATAGGTGTAGCTAGCTTACCACATGATTTGGCTGCTTTCGACAATCTAACCAAATGGCTTTGCATTTACACTTTCGATCAAAGGGGGGTCGCCTAACCTTTAAAAGTAATCTAGTCGAGTTTTTACCTTCTCTAGAAATTAAACCCATATATATTATAGCATTATAAAATTTTAAAACACAATATAAATTTAATAAATTTGTTAAAATTTTTAATTTTGTACCAGTTCCACGTATTTAAATAAGATCTATCTTCTGTTTAATAAAACCAAAATAGCAATAAATACAGAGCACTAAATGAAAATCAACAAACAAAAAAACCCACACTGGCTAAACCAATGTGAGTTTTTATTTTTATTGTCCTGAAATTGAATTTCTTAAATTTTGCTTCTTCAAATAAATTGAGATGAAAACAAAGTTAATTAATACTACTCCTACAATTGCAATAACACCAAATAAATATGTTAACCAATCAACTGCAGGTGATAAGTAAATCGAAATTAAATTAAAGACTAAGAAATTAATTAATACTGACATTGCAACTAAAACTGCAATTCCAATAAGTAATGCAATAATTATTACTGGTACAAAAGTAGCTAAAATTGATAACAAGTTTTCTTTATCAGAGAATCCCAAAGTTTTCAAAATGGCCATCATTCTTCTAAAATCATTCATCATTACCGAGCTGATAATCATAACAATGATAATTATTAGAGGGATGAAAATACACAATAATAAGGTTTCAATAGTCAATAGTGTGTAAAACACGGTAGTATAAGTGTCAAATGTGGTTTTAAAGTAATCAAAACCATTTACCCCAATAAGATTAACTGGTCCAAAAATACTACTTAATCAGCTTTTAATTGCATCTGCTGTAGTCCCATATCGCGATACTAATCTATTAACAACACCATCCCGGGAAGTTCCCGTTCCTAAAAACTTAGTTAAATTATTAAAGTTGGTAATCGAATAGGAAGCTACCGAATCCATAATCATTGTTGGTGCAACTCAAGAGTTATTAATTAATGAAGTAAGATTTCCATCATCATAACTTGTAAAATTACCCCAAATTCCATTAATACACTCAAGGATTAAACTGTTTACCAATAATGGGTTTTGTTCAATTGAAAAAACTCCATTAAAAGGTACATAGTTACTGTTGGTGTAATCCACAACCTCAGTAGTACTTGTATATAAGGCATCTACTTTTAATTGTGAAGGGTCCCCTAAAAGGGTAGTAGTAATTCTTTGTTTATTAAAGTCATAATTGGAAGTCCCAATAATTGCGGCCCCTTGATTAAAGTTAAGTTTTAGAATTTGGTTCGCATATGCTTGACTCGTGTATATTTTAGTATCAAATGCATCACTTGAAATTCCTACAACCTTAAAATAAACTGTTTCATTCGGGTCTTGTTGAATGATTTTTCTAGTAAATCGGTCATATGAATTTTTGACACTAGTACTAAATACATTACCAACATCTAAGTCATACTTGTACATTGCACCTTGGTTAATTACAACCGGGTAGACCAAATTGCCATTAAGATCTTTTTCAATAGGATCATTTAATAAATATGAAATATCTTTCCCATTAGTATTGGTTAGAGTTTCAAACTTGGAATTTGGTTTAATTCCCACAATTTTTTGATTAATTCCATCAAGACTTGTTTTACCCTTATTTAACAGTTTAGAAATTTTGTGGGTTTGGGTATTAAAGGTTGTGTCCAAATATGTATAAGTTTCAATTTGACTACTATTATCAACATCATCAAACGGAATGGTACCGAATGCGATTTTAACATCTTTTGAACTTAACTCTTTATCTCCATATACCATTCCCACAAACTTTAAGAAATCATCAGTTAACCGAATCGAATTTGGGTTAATAACATTACTTAAATCAATTGTAGTATCTGGATTTAGTGCATAATCACCATTACTTTGTTTCAAAATAAAGCTATTGGTATCATTTAAAGCTTTTAATTCTGGTACTTCTAAAATGTTAGCCATAAAGTTTTGTGATAATGCATTAATTCTTGAAATTACTTCATTTGGGAATGATTGGGTTACAAAGTTTCAAGAATTGACAAAAATTCCAGCCACAGTTATTTGAATGTTTAATAACCACTTACTAGCAACAATGTTTCTAAAGAAATCAATGTTTTTAGAGAAGTCATTAATCGCATAATAACTTGGTAAAAAGAAGTTTGAATAATATCGTTTATTCCCGTTTGCATCTAATTGAATACTACCATCCAAGTTTCTCAAAGCTAGCAGATCTGGGTTTTGTTGCAACACAACAACATATGGTGAAACATTAATAGTCCCAGCAGTGTAAGTGTTAGGGTCGTTGTAATTCATTGAGTGCAAATAGACATCATAAATTCCATTTGCCTCATTTGTAATTCCCAAATCCGAATAGTTAGAAACTTTGTATAATCCGCTCTGCTCTGAAGGTGTTTGTAGATCATAGCTGTAACTATACCTATTATTCGTTTTGGTAGCAAGTTGTGCGGTATCAAACTTTCGTGGTATTGAAGAACCAACCGAAATAATTGATAACCCCGCAGCACATAAAATAATGAATAAGAAAAACCTTGTCAGTTTTGAAAACGCTAACGAAACCCTAAATTTAGCTAATGCATACAAAGGAATTCTACGAGATTTGAATGCATACATTAATTTATTAACCTTAATATCTGCACTTCGTGTTAATAAATCATTAATTGGGTTTTTAAATGTGATTCAAATGCCAATGAATGTAAAAGCTAAAAAGACTAAATAAATTCAAACAATAGAACCAAAAAACCCTCAAATTGAGAAGATATGACTCGAAATCGGAATAAACCAATAATTGCTAAAAATCGATAAAAATCCCTCTTGCAATACATAAGCTAACACATAACCTATAATTCCCGCAACGATCGAAATCATAAAACCAAATGTGGATAATGCAATCACAATTTTAAATCCACTTAATCCATTAGCACGAGCAATTGCTAATGATGTTTGGTTTTTTTCAACATAAATTTTGATTAATAGATAACACAAATAGAAAGCAATTATAACTAATACTACAATCAAAAGAATTGCAAACATTTTGATGTAAAACATAATGCTTTCAGGGAAGTTAATTCTTGAGGTTAACAAATTATTAAGTCCTGCACTTGTGTCGTATGCACTATAAGCATTATTTGCATAATTTGTGATTTTGGAATTAATTTTATTTAGGGTTTGAGATGGGTCTTTGTCCTCATTGTATCGAATTGCATAATACTGGTCTTGTACTGCGCTACTATTAGTAGATAGCAATGCTTGATACCCAATGTCATCAACATAGATAACCCCTTCGGTTTTTGGATTAGGAATCGGGGATTGAATACTAGTAATCGGATATGCATTTTCATATGATGAACCAACACCAATGATGACAAATTCAATTGAGTTTACAAAAACTTTATACGTGTCACTCAAACTTGCTTTTCAAGTATAAAAATCTTGTGAATTCATTTGGATTGCTTTATACCAATCAGCAACACTGACACATTTTTTATTGTTTTGTTCAAACCAATCCATACTAACATTTGCTGCTTGTCCATATGGTGAAATAATGTTACAAGAAGATAAGTATGTAGTACTTGAAAGTCCAGCTTTAGATAAGTAATTGTATTGGATGTTTTGGTTATTAAATGAAACTAAATTGGTGATATTAATATCAGTTGAAAGTGAGGTTGGATATTGGAAATAAACGTTTGGGGTCACAATTGCAAACAAATCATAGTAATCATTTACATTAACCATTCCCTTTGCAAATTGTGCTTTTAGACTTGAAGTTAGTGATTTGATTTGCTGCAATAGTGCACTACCACTTGTGTTATCATTACTTTCAACAATTGCTTGAAAAAAAGCATCATCTAAGTAATCAACCAAATTGACCAAATATTGCCCATCAGGATTAAGGGCATAACCAAATCCAGAAGTATCATCAACTGGTGTTAGATTAGCGCCCCCAATTGTTTGGGCGCTTTCCAGGGCATTTCTGATATCTTGGTCTTTGGTAGCATTAGCTAAATAATTATATTTTTCACCTAAATATTGGTAACTTGATCTTAACCCACTTCCTTGGGTTAAGACAACACTATCAATATTATAGTCTTGGTCATTCCCGTCATAATAAGCACCCTTACGAGACACAATATATGTTGAAGAAGATTTGAAATCAGATAAAGTAAATGATTTTTGTGTTTTGTAACTAATATCATCTTTAAACTGATTTATTACTGCATTGTTTAAATATTCTTGTTCATAATCATTCAATTGTGACTGGTAACTGGAAACTATATTGTTTCCATAATTTGTAATTCAATTTGTAACAATTGCTAATCCAGTTGAATTGTTAGTACCATAAGGGGTATTAAGTGAATCTAAAGTGTCAAAAGTAGCAGCATTTAAAGCAGTGTCGTCTTTCCCAACACCAGATATTAATTGGTTTTTAATTCAAGACCCGTTGACCGTATAAATAAAACTTGTTAAATCAAGGTATTTTTGGACACCATAAGTTTGTCTCACATAATTTAGTGTGTCTTTTTCTAATGGTGTTAAAGAATTCATATTCAAATTAATTTTGAATACAAAGTCTTTTTGACTCACAAGTGGGTTATTTGTATCACTATTAGTTAAATAACGCTTATCATGTAATATTCTAAAGTAATCATAAAAAGGGGATAAGGAAGCAAAGTTCCAATTAATATTTGGACCAATATATAAGTCAACCGCATTATTAGAGTTTAAACTCGATAAGATATTGGTAACATCGGGTGTGTTGGTAGTACCACTTACAACTTGAAAGTTTTGCAATATTTGATCAACAGAAGATCCTTGCACATCATAGCCAATATTTGTTCAATTGAAAGTGTTAACATTATCCCAACTTGTATAAAACAATGGGCTTTTATTACCGTTTGCTATCACTTGGTAAGAGGACGTAATATCAACCTTTGAAGGGTCAGTAGCGGTAAGGTTATTAGGATAAATTACGTTACCAGAATCAAATCTAATTTTGTTTTCAATATATCCATTACTAAAATAACCTAATGTATCTACTGTATTAGAATTTGAATCAATTGCAGTTTGTCCGGTTAAGGGGTCAATTGCATAAATGATGTTTTGTAAATTATCATCTGTAATTCTCAAACCTAGTGCTCTCCATCGGTTTGATTGGTTAGGAATGATTAAGTTAGCATATGAGGATAAAATCCCTTTGGCTCTATCTTTATATAATGAATCAGCTTGATTTATTCCACTAGATTGAAAATAAGGATTGTAGTTGCCACTTACATAATATGCAAACAATCAGTTTTTGTAAGTGGAGTTAGAAATCATATCAGAATGATATAGATTTGTAGGTTGGTATACAAAAGAGGTTGTATTGTTAGCTAAATCATCTAAGCTATTAAAATATTTACCATCAGCATTGGGTGTTAATGGTTTGCTAATATCAAAGTTGTAGTTAAAAGATAAATTGCTATTTTTCAAACTTGTGTTATCAGTTTGCAAAATTGCTTGGTTTCCTTTTGACGAGTTTTCTAAGGAATTATATGAGTTTTCGATATTTCCATAAAGATATAAAGAGGCAAAGCTAGCAAAAATCACTGCAAAAGCAATAAATAGTAACCCAATTAGTAAAAGTGAGGAACTTTTAAAAGATTTTAAAACTTGCTTTATTAATTGCCACATCTTATGATTAGCCTCTTAAATACTTATTAATTTAATTGTTATGTGAACTTAATACAAGTAGTATTTTTTAAATTACTTAAACTATAAAAATAAATATTAATCTATTGTATGTTAAGAATATTTTAAAAAATAAAAAGTATCATTTTTAGAAAACGATAAATTTCCCATAAAAGGAAAAAGAAAACATTAGTAATAATTAAATTATAAATTTAAGTCTTAAAAATACCTAAATTTATTAGTAAAAATAGCAAATTTTTTTGTAAAATATGCAAGTTTTTTATCTTTTAAAAAAAATCAAAAACATTTTTTTATTTGTTTTTTTATTTTGTAAAATAAAACAAGTTTTCAGAAATTAATTATTTATCAAGTTTAAATAAATAGTTTATAAAATATATTTACATAGTTAATTACTACTATTGCTTTAAACAAAACAATAAAGTTAATTAATTTTATGAAATCATAAAAAGATTGAAAAAGGAGATTTACACTTTATGGAATCAAATAACAAAAGAGATTATTTTAACCAATCTGTTTCACCGATTGAGTATGCTAAAAACAATCTTAAAGGGAAAATGCGTGCAGCTAACTGGAATGTAATTAATGATGATAAAGACTTAGAAGTTTGAAATCGAATTACACAAAACTTCTGGTTACCAGAAAAAGTTGCAGTATCAAATGATCTTCCCTCTTGAAACAAATTAGAACCAAGTTGGCAAGATTTGGTTGTTAAAACATTTACTGGTTTAACACTATTAGATACAATTCAAGCCACTATTGGAGATGTTGCTCAAGTTAAGAATGCAATTACAGATCATGAGCAGGTAATTTATACAAACTTTGCTTTTATGGTAGGAGTGCATGCTAGAAGTTATGGAACTATTTTCTCAACTTTTTGTACTACAGAGCAAATTAATGCTGCACATGATTGGGTAATTAATTGTGAAAGTTTACAAAAAAGAGCACAAGTTTTGATTCCATATTATACAGGTGATGATCCTTTAAAATCAAAAGTTGCAGCCGCTTTAATGCCTGGCTTCTTGTTATATGGTGGATTTTATTTACCTTTTTATTTAGCAACTAAAAACTTGCTACCAAATACACTAGACATTATCCGCTTAATTTTAAGAGATAAAGTAATTCACAATTACTATAGCGGTTATAAGTATCAAAAAAAGGTTGCAATGTTAACGCCTGAAAAACAAAAAGAAATGAAAGATTTTGTCTTTGGATTACTAAATCAAGTAATTCAATTGGAAAAGAACTTCTTAAATGAATTATATGAAGGGTTTAACATTGTCGATGATGCAATTAAATTTAGTCTTTATAATGCTGGAAAGTTCTTACAAAACCTAGGATATGATTCTCCTTTTACTCCAGAAGAAACAGCAATTAAACCAGAAATTTTGGTACAATTATCTGCTAGAGCTGATGAAAATCACGACTTCTTTTCTGGAAGTGGGTCTTCTTATATTATGGGTAATGTTGTAGAAACTGATGATGACGATTGGGATTTTTAATTATGAATCAAGTAGAAAAAAAATTTTATATAGTATACTTTTCTTCAATTTCTAATAACACCCACAGATTTATTTTAAAACTTAATTGTAGAGCTACTAGACTTCCAATTGAATTAACTGCAGAAGCTCCAGTTATTGATGAAAACTTTATTTTGTTAACTCCCACTTATGCTGGTGGATTTGGAGTTAGAGAAGGGGCGGTTCCAAAACAAGTAATTAAGTTTTTAAATGTGGAATCAAACAGAAAACACTGTAAAGCAGTAATTGCTTCTGGTAATACTAACTTTTATGATACATATTGCATTGCTGGTGACATAATCTCGCAAAAACTTAATATTCCATACCTTTACAATTTTGAATTATTGGGAACTGAAAAAGATGTCGAGAATGTTATCAAAATTGCTAATGATTTTTGACAAAAGAATAATTTATAGGAGCATTTAAACAATGAATGACAACAAAAACAAGAACAACATAATAGTAGATAAAGATTCGTATATTTCTTTAAATGCAACTACTAAATTATTTGATGAAAATGGTAATTTCCAATTTCAAAATGATTTATTAGCAGTTGATAAATATTTAGAAATTGAAATTTTACCAAAGTTCAAAAAATTCGATTCTACAAAAGACCGAATTGAATATTTACTAAATAATAATTACTATGATTTAGATGTTTTTAAACAATACTCAATTGATTTTTTAGTAGAAATTTTTGATACTGCTAAAAAATACAAACACCACTTTCGTTCATTTATGGGAGCGATGAAGTTTTATACAACTTATGCTTTAAAATCTTTTGATAACAAAACATATTTAGAACACTTTGAAGATCGGGTTGTGTGTAACGCACTATTGTTTGCTAAAGGTAACCAAAAAGCTGCTTTAAAGTTTTTAGATGAAATGATGAATGAACGTTACCAAGCTGCAACACCAACATTTTTAAATGCAGGTAAAAGAAAAAGGGGCGAGTATGTTTCTTGTTATCTAATTCGAGTTGATGATAATATGGAATCAATTGCTCGTGCAGCAAGTGCGGGATTACAACTTTCTAAACGTGGTGGTGGGGTAGCATATTGTTTAACTAACCTTCGTGAATTTGGTGCACCTATTAAAAATATTGAAAACCAAGCAACAGGAATTATTCCAGTAATGAAAATCTTAGAAGACATTTTTTCATATGCTAACCAATTGGGGCAACGTCAAGGAGCGGGTGCAGTATATTTAAACATTTTCCATCCCGACATTCTTCGATTCCTTGATTCTAAAAGAGAAAATGCTGATGAAAAAATTAGAATTAAGTCATTATCACTTGGAGTTGTAGTACCAGATATTGCATTTGAATTAGCTAAAGAAAATAAAGAAATGGCTTTGTTTTCACCATATGATGTTGAAAAAGAATACAAAAAACCAATGACTGATATTTCAATCACTAAAGAATATTACAATTTGTTAAACAACCCAAAAATTAAAAAAACTTATATTTCAGCTCGAAAACTATTTCAATTAATTGCAGAAGTCCAATTTGAATCTGGTTATCCATTTTTATTATTTGATGATACTGCAAATCAAAAGAGTGCAACTTTAAATCATCGAATCATAATGTCAAATTTGTGTACTGAAATTATTCAAGTAAACACTCCTTCTGCTTTAACTTCAAATTTAGAATACAAACATTTGGGTGAAGATGTATGTTGTAATTTAGGATCATTAAACATCGCTAAAGTGATGGAAAATGCAGCAAATTTTGAAGAAACTGTAAGATGAGCTGTAATTGCATTAAATTCAATTGCATACTCTGCTGACTTATCATCTGCTCCAACTATTGAAAATGGAAATGCAAACAACCGTGCAATTGGATTGGGAGCAATGAATTTACACGGTTTTTTAGCAACTAATAAAATTTATTATGATAGTGAAGAAGCTATTGATTTTACTAATATGTTCTTTTATGCATTAGCTTATTTTGCATATAAAGCATCAAATGAATTAGCTATTAAAACTAAATTTGTATTTAAAAACTTTAAAAATACTAAATATGCAGATGGATCATATTTCAATAAATATATTGAATGTGAACAAGGTTATTGAAGTCCTAAAACTAAACAAATTAAAGAATTGCTAGAAAAATGTAAGTTTTATATTCCAAGTAAACAAGATTGAATTAATTTAAAAGAAAATATTATCAAATATGGACTTGCAAATTCACATTTATTAGCTGTTGCACCAACTGGATCTATAAGTTATTTATCTTCTTGTACTCCAAGCTTGCAACCAATTGTGTCTCCTGTTGAAATTCGAAAAGAAGGGAAAACTGGCAGAATATATGTGCCAGCATATAAGATTGGATTTGATAACTATGCTTATTATGCAAAGGGTGCATATGAAATGGGAGTATATCCCATTATCGATATTTGTGCAGCTGCGCAACAACACGTTGACCAAGCAATTTCAATGACTTTATTCTTAACTGAAAATGCAACTACAAGAGATTTAAATAAAGCATACATTTATGCTTTTAATAAAAAGTGTTTATCAATTTATTACATTCGGATTCGACAAGAAGTTTTAAAAGACTCTGAAAAATTATTTGAATGTACAACTTGTGTTATTTAAGAAATTTGATTTAGTGTCATTCATTAAAAAGTGGTTTTAAAAATCACTTTTTTTATTTTCATAACTAATTCAATTTATAAAAAACTTGTGAATTATCATTTATGCTAATAACTTTTAATTTGTTTACATATAAATAAAAAACTCTATTCCTGTTATTTTTAGAAATAGAGTTTTAATAGAAAATTATGAAACATTAGTTGTATTTCTTATTTTAGATAATAAATAATGTAATTAAGTTATTTTAGTCATATTATTTATGAATAGTCATAGCCTATTTATATTGGCTAAGGATTAAAAGTAAAACAATTTTAATACTTATTAAATTTAAAATTATAAAGATAGATGTAATGTCAAAAGACATTTTAAAAAAATGAATAAAACAATTATAGATTAAAACTTTTTTGAGAAAAACCGAATGAATAAAAATTAATTAATTAATTAATGGAGTGATTTAATAAACTAATAAATAGCTAATTTTTATTTATTATCTTTGTTTATTAAAAATTAATAGAAAAAATATTATTAGAATATTTGAATATTCTCAGCAATAATTTGAAGATTGTTTTCGATATTTTTTACTCTACCTTTAAGGCTAATAAGATTACCAATATCCATTATTGCTAAATCTTGAGCAAATAATAATGAATTAATTTGAACATCAATGTTGTCAAAATAATCATCTGCTTTTTTATTTTCCATAAAAGGCTTTTCAACTTTTAAAGTTAGAGTTGAAATTTCTTCACCTTTTTTGATGTTTTCTACAACACCAATCATAGCAAGTAGGTTCATAATTTGCCTCCTTTCTTGTTTATATTTTCGAAGTTTTTCAACTTCAATAAAACTATAACCACAAAAATGCAAAAACGAGTCCCATTTTTAAACCAAATTTAAACCTTTTTTCAATCAAAAAGCTTCCAAAATTCTTCCATTTTTCTTCCGAAAATCAACCAGATTAAATCAAATCATTTCAATGGTTTAAAAAATAAAATAATAAAGGTTAGTAAACATTCTTTTTTATTCGATATCTTTAGTTCAGTTTTTTGTTCTCTCGACTGCTTGCTTCCAACCTTTTAATTTCTTTTCAACAACATCTCTTGAAATTACCGGTTCAAAATATTCTTTATAATTATTAAGCTTTTTCAAATCCTCAATTGATTTTCAAAACCCAGAATGCAATCCTGCAAAATATGCAATTCCTAAAGCAGTAATTTCAGAATTTCAAGATCTTTGAATTGTGAGGTTACTAATAGATGCTTGAAATCTCATTAAATAATTAGAACTTGAAATTCCACCATCTGCTTTCATAATGATTATTTTTTGTTGTATATCTTTTTCCATTGCATTAATCAAATCATTGGTTTGAAAAGCAATTGACTCTAATGTAGCTCTGATTATATCTTCTTTTTTAGAAGTATAATCTAATCCAAAAATTGCACCACGTGATGTTGAATCTCAATAAGGTGCGCCAAGCCCTGAAAAAGAAGGGACAAAATAAACATTAGTGTTTTGTTCAATTAAAGAAGTATTACAAAAATCAAAGTTTTCAATCCCAGAAATTAATTTCAATCCATCTCTTAATCATTGAATCGCACTACCTGCTACAAATACAGATCCTTCTAATGCATAAACTGGTTTTTCATCTTTTATTTTTCACGCAATTGTAGTAAGTAGTTTATTTTTAGACAATATTGGTTTATCACCAATATTAACTAATGTAAAACACCCAGTACCATATGTATTTTTTACCATCCCAACTTCAGTACACAATTGCCCAAACAGTGAAGCTTGCTGATCCCCTGCAACTGCGCAGATGGGAATTTTGCAATCACTGTTTTTTAAAAAATGATTGCTTTCAATATATCCATAAAAATCAGTTGTCGGTCTAATAATTGGTAATATATCAAACGGAATTTCAAACAAATCTAGGATCTCTTTATCCCATTCTAAGTTATTAATATTAAATAGCATTGTTCTTGAAGCATTGGTAACATCAGTAGCGTGTACTTTATGATTTGTGAGTTTTCAAATTAATCAAGAATCAATTGTACCAACTAACAATTTTTGCTCTTTTAATTTTTGTTTAGCACCATCTACATTTTCTAAAATTCATTTAATTTTAGATGCTGAAAAATAAGGATTAATAATTAGTCCAGTTTTATTAGCAATCATTTGAGAATATCCTTTTTCAATCAAGGATTCACAGTATTTTGCAGTTCTTTTATCTTGCCACACAATTGCATTGTAAAGTGGAATCCCAGTTTCTTTATCCCACACAACCACAGTTTCGCGTTGGTTAGTAATCCCCACACATTTAATTTCTTCCAATTTTATGTTTTTAGTTTGAATCACATCTTGTAGTGTTTTTAATTGTAAGTTAAAGATCTCAACTGGATTATGCTCCACCCATCCAGGTTTAAGATAGTGTTGTGGCAACTCTATTTGACTTATCCCCACAATTTTTGCATCTTTATTAAAAACAATTGTACGACAAGAGGTGGTACCAGAATCAAGTGCAATGATATATTTTTTGTTAGCCATTTTATTAAGATAAATAAATTTAAATAAGTTGTTTTTATCTTATATTTATATTCAAAAAAATTAAAAAATTATTTATCTTTCTTGAATTGTTTTAAATAATAAAAAAAACATATTTGATTATCCAAATATGTTTCAATTATTTTAAATTATTTAGAAGCTGATTTTGGTGCAGCTTTAGTTTTGTTAGGAGCAGCTTTTTTGGCCACAGTTTTTTTATTAGGGTTAACAACTCTTCTTTCTTTAATTCTAGCTGATTTACCAGATCGGTCTCTCAGATATGAAAGAAAAGCACGACGCACTTTACCATAACGGATGACTTCAATTTTTTCGATTTGAGGTGAATGAAGTTGGAATGTTCTTTCCACTCCAATTCCACCACTTTCTTTTCGAACAATAATTGATTCAGATAAATCTTTACCCCGTCTTCTAATTACAACACCTTCAAATTTTTGAATTCTGCTTTTATTATTTTCAATAATTTTATTATGCACAATGATTGTGTCACCAGATCTGAAATCGGGGATGTTTTTTTGTTTTTGCTTTTCTTGAACATAACTTAAAATTTGTTCATTAGTCATATTATTTTGTTTCATCGTTTTATCCTTTCTCTAAATATTTTTTATATAGGTCAATTCGGTGATTTTGGGTTTTTTCAAGTTGTTTTTGAAATCTAAATTTGTTAATTTTTTGATGGTGCCCGTTTAATAATACTTCTGGGACTTGGTAACCATTAAAGTTTGCAGGTTTTGTATAGTTTGGATAATCTAGTAAATTATTTTCAAATGATTCATCTACTAAACTAGATTTGGAAATTACATTAGGAATTAAGCGGATAATTGAATCCATTAAAACCATTGCTGCAATTTCACCACCGGTTAGAATATAATCCCCAATTGATATTTGCAAATCAATATAGTTATTAATTCTTTCATCAAAACCTTCATAATGTCCACAGATTAAAATTAAATGATAAAAATCTTTTAAATTATAAGCTAATTGTTGATCATATCTTTTTCCAGATGGGGTTAACAATATTGTTTTGGTAAGTGCAGTTTTGTAATGGTTAATCGCATCTACAATTGGTTGTAATGCTAATACCATTCCTGGACCTCCACCATATGGAGTATCATCAACTTTGTGGAATTTGTTTTTTGAAAATTGACGAAAATCAACAATTTCAATTTTAACCAACTTATTATCAATCGCATTTTTAATAATTGATGTTGATAAGAAATTAGTAAAGAACTCATCAAAAATTGTTAAAACCGTAATTTTCATAGACAATAATTATTTTTTATTAGTTTTAGTAGTTTTTTTAGTAACTGTTTTTTTAGCTGGTTTTTCTTTTTTGTTAACAGCATTAGCTTTTTTATTAGCTAATTTTGCTTCCATAAACTTTTTTCAAATACCTTGTTTTTTTAAAAGGCTTCTAACAGTATCAGTAGGTTGTGCACCTTGATTTAATAGCACTAAAACATCATTTTCGTTTATTTTAACTTCACCTTTAAAAGGTTCATAAGTACCAACTTGATTAATATAAGCTCCATCTCTTCGAGATCTAGAATCAATAGCTACAATTCGATAAAATGGCACTTTATGTTTTCCAAGTCTTGTTAGTCTAATTTTTACCATGAGTACTCCTATCTTTAATATAACCAATATATTATACATACATTTAATTAAAGTGTTAAGTTATTTTACTTTACTTAATAAACAAAAATATGCAATCAAATGTTGCATATCAAGTTTATTTAAAGTTTAAAAAATATTGAGTCAAACTATTTTTCTAAAAATAGTTTACTATTTGGTTCACTAACAATTTTATTAATCACAAAATTGTAAAAGTTATCTAGTTGTGATTGGTCATCAGCATCAATTTTTTTAAATACAATTAATTCTTCCAAAATTAAATTTGGATCATTAGAAAGTGCATTAAACCCAAAATAAATATTTAATAAATCTAGCTTATTTTGCACAATTAAAATGTTTAATAAATGTAATAAAAGCGTTTTCGCTTCTATTATGTTTCTGTTAACACAGTTAATTAATGCTAAATCATAACCTACATTAATATCTTCAATGTTCTTAAAAAACACACCAGGGGTATCGATTAAATAAAGTTGGTCAGATATTTTAACATTTTCGATTTTTCTAGTAACACCAGGTCTGTTTTCTACATTTAAATTATTTTTTTTACCTAGAAAATTAATAAAAGAAGATTTGCCAATATTGGGTAATCCAATCACGATCCCGATTAAAATCGGATTTAATAAACCTTTCGCAACTAACTTATTAATTTTTTCTTGCAATTGTTTTTGAATAAAATTAATTGTTTTGTTTTTATCTTGATAGTTTTTTGTTGACAAATAAAACAAATCTTTTAGTTTGTTTTTACTATCAATTAAATCTGCTTTTACTGCAACTTTAATAATTGGTTTATTATTAAAGATTTTTAAAATTTCATTATTAGAAGATTTGGTTGGTAATCTAGCATCTACTACTTCGATAACAAAATCGATCTTTTTCTGCTGAAGCTCTAACACTTCAACGGTTTTTTTCATATGGCCGATATACCAACTAATTTTATTTTTGTTCATTTTCTGGTTTTAATTTTTTAACTGTATTTAAAAAATTATAAAAAATTAAATTAGGACTTAAGATTTTTGTTGTAAATTCAGGGTGGAATTGGGTTGCAATAAAGAATGGGTGGTTATTCAATTCCACAATTTCTACTAATCCATTATCATTATTAATTCCCGATAACACCATATCAGTATTAGCAAATGCATCTAAATACTTTGGATTAAATTCATAACGGTGTCGGTGTCTTTCTACAATCTTGTCTTGCTTATAAATTCTTTTAGCTAATGAATCTTGTTTTAGCATACAACTATAATTTCCAAGTCTTAAAGTGCCTCCTAAATTAATGTCTTTGTCTTTCCCAGCTAAAATAGTAATAATTGGGTTAGTCGTATTTTCATCAAATTCAGTACTATTGGCATCTTTTAAATTTAAGACATTTCTAGCATACTCAACAAGTGATAATTGCATTCCAAGACAAATTCCAAAGAATGGTTTCTTGTTTTCTCTAGCGTATTTGATAGCACATATTTTACCTTCAACACCCCGGCGTCCAAATCCACCAGGGACAATAATGCCATCAAATTCATCAAGAATTTTAACATTATCTTCATTAATCGATTGTGAATCAATGAACTCAGTTTTTAGATCACAATTCAAATAAATTGCAGCAATTTCCAAACTTGAATAAATTGATAAATAAGTGTCAGATGCATCTAAATATTTACCAACAATTGCAATGTTTGCAATATATTTTTTCGGTTTTGTAATACATTCAATAAACTTATCCCAGTGTTTAAAACCGGTACGCACTACATTTTTCATATTGAAGTAATCGAAAATAACTTGTTGAATGTTTTGCGCTTCTAATGATTGGGGCATTAAATAAATTGGATTAAGGTTCATTAATGAAAAAATATTACTAGTTTCAATTCCTGTAGTTCAAGATATTTTATCTTTTATCTTATTAGGTAATTCATTTTGTGATCGCACTAATAAAAGATTTGGGAAAATTCCATATGACATTAATGTTTTAACAGAGTGTTGTAATGGTTTAGTTTTAATTTCTTGGTTGATTAACAAGCTAATAATTGGAACTGTGTGAATCACCATAAACTGGGAGCGGTACTTAACTTGTAATTGGCGAGTCACTTCTAAAAAAGGTTCAGATTCAATATCCCCAACAGTTCCCCCAACTTCAATAATTAAAAAGTCAGGTTCATCTTTATTAGCCATTGCAACAATTTTACTAATAATAGTATTGGTAATATGAGGGATAACTTGAATAGTAGATCCTAAATATTCACCATTTCGTTCTTTTTTAATTGTTTCATAACACACTTTACCAGCAGTTAAATTATTATCAATTGTTAAATCAATATTTAAAAACCTTTCATAATTACCAATATCTAAATCGGTTTCTCCCCCATCTTGTGTCACATAAACCTCACCATGTTGCCCAGGTGACATCGTCCCTGCATCCACATTTAAATAAGGGTCAAATTTCATAATAGTGACTTTTTGATTATAATTTTTCAATAGTGCACCAAGACTAGAGCAAGCAACACCTTTTCCAAGACTAGAAAATACCCCACCTGTTACTATTAAAATTTTGGTTTTCGAATTTAATTTATCTACCATTTTCAACTCCGTTAAACATAAATTTAAATTGTCATATTAGAACTAACATATGTTTTAATTTTAAAAACTTTTATTTAGTCTTCAGAAAGAATTTTGACAAATGTATCATAAGGGACTAATACACTTCCAACAGCTTTTAACCTTTTCTTTCCCTCTTTTTGTTGCTCTAATAACTTCTTCTTTCTTGAAATGTCTCCACCATAACATTTAGCTAATACATTTTTACGCATTGCCGAAACCGTTTCTCTTGCAATAATCTTCCCCCCAATTGCAGCTTGAATGGGAATTTCAAATTGGTGTTTTGGAATATGCTCTTTAAGTTTTAAACAAACCTTTCGAGACCGATCTGGTGCGAATTGGCGGTGCATTATAGTTGAAAGGGCATCAATTTTATTTCCATTCAATAAGATATCCACTTTTACTAAATCTTGTTTCCGATAATCTACCAATTCGTAATCTAGGGTTGCATATCCTTTAGAACAAGATTTTAATTTATCAAAAAAGCTATACATTATTTCAGCTAACGGAATTAAATAAATTAATTTCTTTTTAGTGATATCAATTACTTGTAAATCAACATATTCCCCCCGGTAATTTTGGCACAACTCCATCACATTTCCCACATAGGTGTCGGGTACAATAATTTCAGCTTTTACAAAAGGTTCTTGAATTTCTTTGTAATGGGTTTTGTCTGGTAATTTACTAGCTGCATCAATCTCTAAAACTTCATTATTGTTTTTAATAACTTTGTAAACTACAGAAGGGGCTGTTGCAATTAGTGAAATGTTAAACTCTCTTTCAATCCGTTCTCGAATTACATCCATATGTAGTAATCCTAAAAATCCGCAACGAATCCCAAACCCTAAAGCTTGTGAAGTTTCATATTCATAAACTAAAGAAGAATCAGATAAATAAATTTTTTCTAAAGCTTCTTTAAATAATTCATATTGTGTGGTGTCTACTGGATACAAACCACAATAAACCATTGGTAAAATCTTTTTATATCCAGGAAGTGAAACTGAAGTTGGGTTATCAAAATCAGTAATTGTATCCCCTACTGTGATGTATTTAATGTTTTTAATCGAAGCTGCAATTCAACCGACTTCACCCGCAACTAGTTTATCTTTATTAATAATTTTGGGAGTATTCACCCCAAGTGCTGTTACAATAAATGTTTCTTTATTTGACATAAACTGGATTTTGGTACCAATTTTTACAACCCCATTTTTGATTCGCACCAAACATACAGCACCTTTGTATGCATCATAATATGAATCAAAAATAAGAGCTTGTAAAGGTTTGTTATCATCTGAATCTAATGGAGGAGGTACATATTTGACAATTGCCTCCATTATCTTGTCAATATTAAGTCCTGTTTTAGCAGAAACTAATGGTGCATCACTACAATCTAATCCGATTGATTCTTCAATTTCTTTTTTAACGCGATCCACATCAGCTGAAGGTAAATCGATTTTATTAATTACAGGAATGATTTCTAAGTTATTTTCAAGTGCTAAATAAACATTTGACAGTGTTTGCGCCTCCACTCCTTGTGCAGCATCTACCACTAATAATGCTCCCTCACAAGCAGCTAAACTTCGTGATACCTCATATGTGAAATCAACGTGTCCAGGGGTATCAATTAAATGCAAATAGTAATCTTTTTTGTCTTCTGGATTGTGATAGATTAATTGCACTGCATTTAATTTGATGGTGATGCCACGTTCTCTTTCAATATCCATCGAATCTAAAATTTGATTCTTCATTTCCCTAGATGATATTGTGTTAGTGTATTCAATAATGCGATCAGATAGTGTTGATTTACCGTGATCGATGTGGGCAATAATACTAAAATTACGAATGTATTTTTTATCCATTGAATTCACCTATAGTTATTACTTTAAAATATCATTTATCTTTATTTTCAAATTACCATTAATTAAATCTGAAACAAAAGCTCTTTTCTTAGATTCAAATTGAATTTCTTTAACCAAAATATTAAAATCCAATGTTGCAATTTCAATCCCGTTTTTGGAAATACAAACAATTGTACCTGGGTAACAATTGGATTTGTTTAACAATATTTCACAATTAAAAAGTTTAATTGTTTGATTATTTCAAACACAAAATCCACCCGGAATGTCTGATAATCCTTTGATTAAATTTTTAACATGAAAGCTTGGTTGGAAAAAATCAATGTGTTCATTTTCTTTTGTAATGTTATATGCGAAACTAACCTCACTTTCATTCTGTGGAATTGGTAAATAAACATTTTCTAAAACCTTTGGCAATTCATTCAATACCAAATCATAAACAACATTATTCATTTTACAAAACAAAGAAGATGTAGTTTCATTTTCTAAGATATCCACTGTTTTGTAACAATAAACACCACCTGCATCCATTTTTTTAACCATTTTTGTTAAACAAACACCAGTTTGTTTATCCCCATTAATTATCGCTCAATGCACTGGAGCACCCCCACGGTATTTGGGTAGCAATGAAGTGTGTACATTAACACAACCAAATTGAGGAATTTCTAAAATAGAATTTGGTAAGAATTGACCAAAAGCGCAAGTTATAAAAACAAAAGGTTGCAAAGCAACCAATTCTTGTTTTATTTCAATAATCTTTTGAGGTTGAAAAATAGGGATGTTTTTAGCAAGTGCTAATTGTTTTACTGGAGAATAAATAATTTCCTTTTTTCTCCCAATTGGTTTATCGGGTTGACAAACAACTGCAGCTACATCATAATTTGCATCAATTAATGCATTTAAAGCATATGTTGCAATTAATGGTGTACCCATAAAAACTATTTTTTTACTTTGACTACAGTTTCTTTCTTCTCCCATTTTTCTTTTTCTCGTCTTTCTTTAGCTTCTTTCTTAACTTGTTTTTTTGCTTCTTTTGCTTCTAATTTTGCAGAATATTGTTTATATCTTGCTTCATCAGCTTCAATTGCTTTTAATCGTTTGGCTTTATAAGTTTTAAAGATGTTTAATTTGTCATATTTTTGTTGGCGTTGTTCTGATTTTTTTAGTTTTGCAATTTCAGCATCTTTAATTGGTAAAATCCATTTTGCTTCAGTTTCATAATCTACTTCGCCCAAAGTAATAATTCTTTTTTCAGCATTCTTACTAGATTTTTTACCACTTTTGTTTACATTAATTACTTGACACTCAATTGCACGGGGTTTATCAACTTTTCCAGTTTTAGCATTTTTAGTGGAAAACAATACCACATATAATTCTTTTTCTTTTTCTTTAATGTAAGGTTTACCAGCTTTCTTGCACTCGTTTTTTAATCTTTTTTCTTCATTTTTTCTAGCTTTAATTTCTAGTTTTTGCTTCTTTTGATCTTCTTTTGATAATGCTCGATTGATAACATCAGGTGAGGGTCTTTTAGCAACATAAGATTCAACAATATCTTTCCCTTTTTCATTATTGCTTTTCAAGAAATCCTTAATTGTTCTTCAAACTTCATCACCATCATGTCGCTTAATAGCACTACCACTACCAGTTGATGGTCCCTCTTTTCTTTTTTTAATTCACCATCATATTCCCACTGGTACTAAAATTATTAAAATTAATAGGAAAAAGCTACTGTTGCCCATATAACCAACTTTAAAATATATATTTCTATGTACAATATATATAATATAATATAGCAGTTAAAATAAATGAGGAAATTCTTAATGGCAAATATTAAATCAAACGCAAAAAGAAATAAACAAAACAAAGCAAGACACATTGAAGTTCATGCAAAAAAATCAGATATGAAAACTCAAATCAAAAAAACACGAGCTTCAAAATCTCGAGAAGATCTAAATCTTGCCTACAAAAAAATTGACTCTGCATTAGCTAAAGGAATTGTTAAGCAAAACAAAGCTGACAGATTAAAACAACGATTAGCACTAAACGCTAACAAATAATCATTTCAATCATAAAAATAAAATTGTGGTAATAAACTGCAATTTTTTTATTGTTTATTTTAATAAGAATTGGTTTTAAGCTTTTCGACTTTAGTTCATTTTAAAACCTTATGCATTTTAATTTCATTAATGTAGTGGTTTGCTATTGGAATCACAATTAGCAAAATAGTAGCTTGAAGTGGTGCTTTAATTGATTCTTTAAATGCACGGGGAATTAAATAGAAAATAATTCCATATTTTACAAAATAAGGTGAGTCTTGATTATACAAATACTTGTAATACTCATTGGCCGATATTGGACCTAATAAAAAAGAAATCGTGATTGATAATATGCAAACTAAGGTCACAATTCAAGCGCAGGTGACAAAATTATTGCGAAACTTTTTTCAAAAAACAAACATCAAAATTTGAACAAAAGTAAAGAAAAATAGAATACAGGATAAGATAATTCAAATTGAATATTTAAAAAAGAAATCTTCTAATTTACTTTTCCCCTCAAAGGAAACATTTTTGCTCGTCTCTTCAATTAATACATATACACAAACTGCAGAAAAGATGCAAATGATTAATTCAAAAAATAGTCAATCAAAAGCTTTATTACTTTTTTTGCTTTGCATTCTAATACTACAAAAATAACCAAATAGTCCTGCTAAAAATCCAACAATCGGTTCTTGAATAGCATACATTCAAAACCATACAGAACCCGACATTAATACACCTAAAGTATCGGTTACTACCCCTGCTACTAACCCAAATATAGGACCATAAATTCATCCAATTATAATTAAAGGAGTTCAAGATACTGAAATTGATAAACTAAAAACGGGAATGTAAATTGATGTTAATTGCAAAATCATTCGCAAAGCAATAAGAACTGCAAAAATAGTGATAGAGCTAATATTAGAAAAAACACGTAATGGAGAAAGCGGAAACAAAAAACCCTTCCACTTTTGTGAAAGTGGTTTTTTAGTTACAAAAGAACTTTCTTGTTTGTCTCTAACCATCATAATGAAAAAATTCTATCTATTTAATTAGATAGAATTTTATATTAATAAATAACTAAATTTTTTGTTAATTTTATTGCTGTTGACTAAAATTACTATTTTTGCGGATTTCTTCAATAATTTCTTGTAATTTTAATTTTTTTCTTTCATCATCAATTCTTGGTGAAATTCTCCAAAGTGCAATTAGAAAAATAGCGACTAATAAAAATAAAATTTCAGAAATTAAAGTTGTTCATATGCAAACATTAAATGCGCCTATTGCTGTAGCAGAGTTTTGAACATTAGAATTTGTTGTGTTGCCATTAACATCAGTAACTGAAGCAGTTCCACTAGTAAAACTATTAATAGCATCCATTTTAGGAAATCATAAAACTAAATTTTGAATTGTGAAGATGCTTAAAAATACCATTAATGCAATTATTCCTATTGCTGCTCTTTTATCAAAGGAAAACAACTCATTTTCTGTTTTTCCACCAACTATAAACCGGTAACCCGACAATGCAGAATAAATTACTAGAAAAACTGTTAAGATAATCGTAATTCACCCCATTGTGGATGTCGAAATTCCTTGAACAGTTCCTGAAACATCATACCACAACATACCAGTGAATATTGTGGTATCTCCAGATTTAGAAGTACTGACGATAATTAATGAAATAAAAGAAATAATGGTAAATAGTGATAGAAATATCATAAATGCACCTAAGATTCTTTTAAGGATTACAAAAATCCTTGGTTTATCTTTATAGATATAAAAGGTACCATTTTTTATTTGGTTACCTAATTCAACATATGCAGCGGTTGCCATTTGGTTTTCTCTTCAAGCTTGATAGCTTGTTTCATCATTAAAACCACTGAAAGGATTAAAACCTGCACCAAATGGATTTTGCCCCATATTTGGATTAAATCCATTATTGAAATTTCCAGAATTACTTTGGTTACTATCTTCTTGTGAAGTTTGTTCTGCTTTAAAAGTTTGTCTTGAAGTTGTTGCTTCACCTTCGTTTTGTGATGAATCTGATTTACTGTTTATAAATTCATTACTATCTTTTTTGTAAATGTTTTTTAAAAAAACATCAAATGATTTAATTGTGTCTTTGGCATCTGTAATTGAATTAATATTTTTTAATTCTTCAATAGATCCAGCACATCCAAGTTTGTGGTATTCTTTTAAAATTGATTCAGCTTTATTTAGATCTTTAACTTCAATTAAACTAGGTTTTGCTTTTTTCTTTTTAGCTTCTTTAACTTCTTTTTCAATTAATTTAGTATCAATTAATTTTTTTTCAAAGAAGCTAATTAAAGAAATTTGATCAACAAAATTAGATTGCAGTGTTTCATCATTTTTTAACAGGTTTGTAAATTCATTACTTTTAAGTAATTTAGAAATTGTGTCAACCTGTTTTTCATAAACTTTTTTTATTTCTTTATATTCCATATTCTTTTCCATTTAAGAGAATCATTTTTAAGCATAAATTAATTAATTTAGTACCGGTGAAAAATGATATATTTAATTCTAACAAATTATTTAAAAATCGATTAATTTGCAATACATCCACATTTTGAATGGTTTTTTTATACTTCTCAAGTTGAAAGTATTGAATTTTAAAGTCATTCATAAGCTGGTTAAAATTTCTGTTTTTCTGGTAATGCAAACAATATAATTTTAGAGTAAAAAGTTGTGATACTAACACATTAAAAATTTCAAAAAAATCAATTTTAATTGCTTCCAACTGTTGAAGGTGTTCTACAATTTTTATTTTGTTATCATCAAAAAAATAATTTATTAAATCAAAAATATTATTGTTAATATCAAAACTAATGATTTCGTCAATATTTTGCATTGTTAAAACATCATCTACTAATGATAATTTTTTAATTTCATTATTGATTGTTAAACTATCTGTTGGTAATTTTGAAATTAAATAATCTAAAGTTTTTTGATCCATTTTTATTTTGTATTTATCAATTAAATTTTTACAATAAGTTTTGATTGTTAACCGATTTAATTTTTTAATATTAATTAATTCAAAATAGGGTGCATAGTTTTTATTAACTTCATTATTGTTTAGTACAAAAATGATTTTAGATTCACAATTTTTAAGTTCTTTTAAATAAGATATAACTTCTTTAAAATTAGTTTCTTTTTTTGATGCTAATATTTTTTCATTATCATAAATTACAAAACAATTTGCTTGTTTATCTTCAAAAAAACTTGGTTGACAAATAGATAATTGAATTTGACTAAAGTCTTTATCAAGCATTAATTTTGAATAATTATTTTTAGTAATTTCCAAAATTTTAGTTTCTAATAATCCAATGTCTTCCCCATATATTAATTGCATCATTATTGTGTTTTTTTACTTCGTTTATATCTAATATATTTATAAATCACAAAACCAATTATTGGAATTAAAACTAGTAAAAACCATAAATAACCAATTTTGAAATTTGATGTATTTTGTTTTGGTTTTTCTTCTGGTTTTGGGTTGTTTTCTACTGGTGTAACAGCAGCTTGTTTAATAGTTGGTTTTAATTGAATTGTTTTACTTTGTGAGTCTAGTAAAACTCCTGATTTGTTATACACATCAAAACTAAAATTAAATGATTTATTGTCATCATTGTAAACAACATTTACATTGTTAAAAACTAAATTAGAAGTGTGAACACAAATATCATTTCAATTGGTTTGCACTTCTAGTGATTTTTTAATTAAATCAACTTGTAAGTTGTTTTGGTCATCATAAAAATTGTCATCAAAAAACTTTTGCAATTTGTCGTCTGCAACCAATTTGTAATTTTCAAAAGAAGTTATTGTACCATTTACTGAAAATGGATAATTTTTTCCTTTTACATTACCTATTAGATTTGCGACAAAACTAACACTGTTGTTTTTTGAATCCAAATTAATATTAACTACTTTTGATATTGAAACTTCATAGGGAAAGTTAACAAAAGAAGCCGTTAAATATGAAGGGTCAAAATTCTTTAACAAAATATCTTGGTACGCAGTTGATAACGCAAAGTTAACTCTAGTATCAAAATCAAAATTTATCTTAAAATTCTTAGGTTGAAAATAATCTTTTAAATATGAATAAAATATTAAATTTTGGTATTTCGACTCATCAAAATTTACAGTAATCGATGCAGTGTTTGTGTTAAAGTCTTTTGTCATCTTAATCGACTTTATATAATTTTTATAATATTGGTTTAAAACTAATTGATCTTGTAAATCTGCTTCTGTCACGGTTAACAAATCAAAAGAACTTGATATCACATCCCAATTAAATGAATAATTGCTTTCTGCAAATACCACTTGGTAACTACCTTCATAATAAATTGAAAAGTTTTGAGCGCCACTTATTTTATAAGTTGCTCTTTTCAATTCAACTATTAGTAAACCAGAATTTTCATTAATTGAATAATTTATCGAATCAGGTTGGATTAAATTGTTAAATAAGAATAATGTTTTTAATTTTTCTAATGTTAAATCCATTGGGTCAATATCGACATAATTAAAGTTGGTAATGGTTTGGGGAATTGACTGAAAGACAATGTTTTTAAAAGATATTGTCATATCATATGATTTATTAGTTAAATTCACAAACATTCCATTGTTTCCGTTGATGTTACTAAGATTATCAAATCCATTAAAGATTGGAACTAATGAAGTTAACCAATACACTTGAATTGTGAAACTTAAGACAAATTGGTTATTCCCAATATCGGTCCATTTCATATATTGAAGGATTGGAACATTGTCACATCTAATTGCAGTTGGGTATTCGTGATCACTATATGGATCTGCAATTATACAAAAACTGTATAGTAAATTGTTGTTACTAGAATCGGTCGTGGTTGTACTCCACTGCAATCTAATATTATTTCTAGTAGCCATATCAAATTGGGTTTTTATATCAGATGGTAGTGTTGCTAAGGAACCAGCTATAAAATCAGTTTCATTATTTAACATATACTTAGCAACTTGTGAGGCAATCTCAGTTTTATTGTTATCATTTATGTATATGTAATTGGTTTTGTTTTTGTCATAGACAAAGTTTAAATTATTCATTTTTTCTACTTCACTATCTGGTGTAATGTTATTTAGTGCATTTGTAGAATTGATTGAACTGCTGCTATCACTATCACTGTTTTGCAATGAATTAACTTTTAGTACTTTATTGTTTTGATTTGCATTTATTAAATAGTTGGATGCAAAAAGTGGTAGTGAAAAAGCAAATAAAGACATTAATAAAGTCTTTGTAATTTTTTGAGTTTTCATTTATTTTTCTCCCATAGTTTGTAATAAATTAGTAAGCTAAGTTCAATAACTGTGTAATATGAACCAAAGATTCAATAATTTTGGAATAAAGTTATTGGAACTAAAACATTAACAGTATTTAACAAGTTACAAGCCTGATAAATGAGGTTGTAAAAGAAATGGATTGCAGGTATTGAGAATGAGAATCATCCAAAGAATAAACTGACAACATAAGTTAGAAAAAACACAGGTGCAAATAATAAACTAAGAAATGGAGCTCATAAAGAAAAGCCATCATTCATCATTGCAATAAATGGGATAATGTAAAGTGTTGCAAAAACTGATGTGAAAATTGAAGAATATAATTTGTTTTCATCACGGAATTTGTTAAAAACTTTAATTCCGCGTGCTCCTAAAAAACTCATACAAATTCCAATTGATGTGACTGCAGTTGGTGCAATCAATCCGATTGTAATTAGAGATAAATTTGTTGCATGTTTTTTGGTTTTATCAAAACTACTAAAAAAGATAGCGAATGTTATTCTAATTAATGCTGCTGAAAATCCATTTAGGTAACATATGAAAAACGCAAGTAAGCATTTGAATACTTTTCTAGTTTTATTTAATTTAAAAAAGATTTTTCCAAGCAAGTTACATAAGATATTTACATGAAAGCCACTAACCACAATTAAATAAACTACTGATAAACTAATTAGTTTGTAATAGACATCATAATTGTTAGCGTTTTTAATATTAAGTAATATCAAATTAAGGAATGATCCTAATGTTTCTCCTTGTACTTTAATAAAATAATTGGCAATAATTTCTCTTAAATTAAAAAATAGGTAACGATTTAAAAAATCATAAATAAGTTGAAAATAGTTGGTGTGAGTCCAGTAAGTGATAGTAACTAAATAAATGATTCCAAATATGCCAATGCCCATTAGATAGAAGGGATTTATTTTATTAGTAAGTGCAGTGGCTAAAAAGAAAACAAAAATAAAAATTGCAATCACTGTGTTGTTTTGAAGAAAACAACTGCCAACAACTCATAATGTTATTAAATTAATTATTTTCAAAATTACTCCTTTAAAAAATTTCAGTAACTGTTAATGTGTAGAGGAGCGCTTCATCCCTCTACACTATAAAGAAGTAAAAATTTTTGAAAAAAACCCCAAAAAATTCTAAATTTTTTAATTTTTTGGGGTTTTTTTTGTTTTGTGAATTGTTTTTTTGCACAAATAAAAATCTTAAAGTTGAAATAAATAAGTTTGTGTAGTCATATAAAAAACATACAGCAAAATGCTGCATGCTTTTTTTATTAATTAATGATAATAAAAATAATTTGAAGTTTAAAAGTTCTAAATACTAGATAAATAGTTAATGGTTTGAAATATTTATGAATTTAAAATAATGATTAAAGTAAGACTGTTTAGAAAAAGAAATATTATTTTTTATTCTTTTTCAATTCTTTAAGCTCTTTCTTAATTGTAGGACATTGATTAATATCAGCAACGTCTTCCTTAAGGACTGCTACATCCTTTTTAAGAATACTTACATCTTTTTTTAAGACTGTAACATCTTCTTTTAGGATAGCAACATCTTCCTTAAGGACTGCTACATCCTTTTTAAGAACTGTAACGTCTTCCTTAAGAACCGAGATATCTTCTTTCATAATAGAGATATCTTCTTTAATTGAAGCGATCTCAGAATGAACTTCCTTAAAGCCTTTTTTCATATCGTCTTTTATTTCTTTCATCATTTGAAATAAAAGAGCATTCGATTCTCTTGAATCACTAATTTTTTTAGTGCTCATAAATTTAACACCTCCATCAAAACTTGTTATTTCGAAAACGTTTCCGTTTTCATCTTCAACTATTTCTTTAGTAATTTTACATTTTCTAAGAATAATAGTTTTAGAACCTCTTACTAAGCCAATAAATTCCTTTTCGGATGCATTGGCTTCTTCAATATTAGTGATTTTATCATTTTCAATAATTTCAGAAAGTTTGATCATAATATATCCTTTTTATAAAATTTTTATTGGAATGATAAAAACTAATTCATAAAATAATTTTAGCAAACATTTTATTAATCTTGTTGCCCTAAATTATTTAGTTTTTATCATATTATTTTTTTATAGGAGACAACATTTATTTGATTTTTTAACCTTTTAAAACAAAAAAAGATTTTAAAAATAAATATAATGCCTATTAAATGGATAGTTTTTATGAATATTAAAGAATATCCATTAAAACCACATTAAATATTTAAATAGTGGTTTTAGTAGAGTCCCCACTATCCTTAGGGTCCTCTACAATATAAAGAAGTAAAGATTCTTGAAAAAAACCCCCAAAAAATTACAAAATTTTTATTTTTTTCTTTTTTAGAAATTTTTTATAATTACTAATTTTAATTAATTGTGTATTTATTCAAAACAAAAACAAAATCTTTAATATGTTTTTTAACTGTCAAATTTAAAAACTACAACCTAATTGAATTCAATAATTTATATCCAAACAAATGTGTGGTATTGAAAATAAAAACCCTATACCAAAAAAGTATAGGGTTTTGTATGAATTATCTAATTAAACTAGTTGCAAAATGGCTTCTTCCACGTTATCGCCTTTTCTTTTACCAAGTTTTAAAATGCGAGTGTATCCGCCATTACGTGTTTTGTATTTTTTTTGCAAATCATTAAAAAGTTTTTTTAACAATTGGTCTTTAGTTGAAATTGAAGTATCTAAAAGAATTGCAGCTGCATCTCTTCTTGAAGCTAAAGTATTTTTTTTAGCTAATGTGATGATTTTATCAACATGACGCTTAGTTTCTTTAGCTTTAGTAAGAGTGGTAACAATTTGGTTATTTGCAATTACTTCTGAAACTTGCTGACGAATGACCATTTTTCTTCAAGCAGATGTTTTGCCATCTTTATTAATATAAGACATAATAACCTCCTATTCTTCTTTTAACTTTCAATTGTGATCTTGAACTTTTTTCAAAATTTCTTTGAAAGATTTTTTACCTAAATTTCGAATTTTTTCAATTTCTGATTTAGTTTTTTCAGTTAACTGTGTAACTGTGTGAATTCCAGCTCTTTTTAAACAGTTATAAGATCGCACTGATAATTCTAATTCATCGATTGAAATTGCTAATGCTGATTTTGCATTCAATGTAGATGCTTCTTCATTAATTACTGATAAATCATTATAGTTATCGTGTAATTCAGAAACAATTAATTTGTAATGCTCTGCTAAAATTTGTGCACTCATCGCAACTGCTTCACTAGCAGATATTACCCCATTAGTTGCAACTTCTAATTCCAATACATCATTTAGATCATTCTTAGTAGTTTTAACATCACTTACTTTGTAACCAACTTTTAAAACTGGTGAAAAATTTGAATCGATCGCAATCACATTAATCGCATTTACTAATTC
This sequence comes from Malacoplasma sp., assembly GCA_021444005.1. GTDB lineage: Bacteria > Bacillota_I > Bacilli_A > Mycoplasmatales > Mycoplasmoidaceae > Malacoplasma. Next base: position 143,469 of record JABUSB010000001.1, on the reverse strand, counting down.
TTTGTTTTCACTAAATGTGTTAAACCCACGTCCAGTTCTTGCATATAATTCCATTTTGAATTTAGCATTTGGTTCAACAGTAGCAATGTATAAATCTTTATTAATGATCTCAAAACCGACTGGAGTTTCAATATCTGCAGCTCTTATGATTCCACCTTTTGTGCAATTAATTTTTAAAGTGGGTCATTTTTCAAGTTTAGTTTCTTTTTGAATTGCTTCACCAAATTGATTAGGGTCAATTTTAACAACTAATCTTTTTATATTTAAAATGATTTGAGTTAAGTCTTCTTTTACCCCTTTAACCGGTTGAAACTCGTGTGAGATTTGGGGAATTTTAATTGCAAAAACACTATGACCTTCAATGTTGCTTAATAAAATTCTTCTCAAACTATTCCCGATTGTAACTCCAAAGCCACGTTCTAATGGTTTCATTACAAACAAACCATAATCAGCATCTTTGTTTTGGTCTTTACCAATTTGAATTGAATATCTTAAAAACTTTTCCATTTTTATTCTCCATTATTAACGTGGTTTTTTTGGTGGTCTACACCCGTTATGAGGGATTGGAGTCACATCATATAATGTTGAAACTTCAAGACCTGCAACTTTTAAACTTCGAATTGCTGTGTCTTTCCCATTTCCAGTACCATTAACTTTTACAACTACTTTTTTTAATCCTAATGCAACTGCAGCTTTGGCAGCATTTTCAGCAGCAATCCCAGCAGCATAAGGAGTGGATTTTTTAGATCCTTTATACCCAACACTTCCAGAACTACTTCAAGTAATCGTGTTGCCAGTCAAATCTGTTAAAGTAACAATAGTGTTGTTAGCAGTTACATGAATATGAGCAATGCCTTCGGGAGAACTCAATTTCTTTTTTCGTTTCTTTGCCATATAAAATTAACTCCTATCTTATTATTTACTTTCAATTTTTTTGTTAGCTACAGTTTTACGAGGACCTTTACGTGTTCTTGCATTACATTTTGTTCTTTGTCCTCTTACTGGTAAGCTACGACGGTGACGAATTCCCCGATAAGATCCAATTTCCATTAATCGTTTAATGTTCATTGCGACTTCTCGTCTCAAATCACCTTCAATTAAATATTCACTAGCAACTTTACGAATTGTTGCTAATTCTTCTTCAGATAAATTGATGACTTTTTTATTTTCATCAATATTTGCTTTTTTCAAAATTTCTTGACTACGAGATTTGCCAATTCCATAAATATAAGTTAATGAAATTACCACTCGTTTATTATTGGGAATATCTACTCCTAATATTCTAGCCATTTTTACTCCTTAATATTTATCCTTGTCTTTGTTTATGTTTTGCAGTTTTACAAATAATCATAATCCGGCTGTGACGGTTAATGACCTTGCAATCTTTACAAATTGGTTTAACTGAAGATCTAACTTTCATATAATCTACTCCTAAATTTTAAGTCAACCGGTAGATAATGCGGCCACGTGTTACGTCATATGGACTTAACTCAACCTCTACTGTATCATCTTTTAAAATCTGTATTCGATGAACACGGATTTTACCAGATACGTTAGCCGTTATCTCTACATTGTTTTCAAATAATAAAACTTTAAATTGTCCACCACCTAGTACTTCAACAATTTTCCCTTTTAGTATAATTTTTGGTTCTTTAGCCATTTCTTTCCTATTCTGTTAAAATTTCACATCCGTCATTAGTAACTAATACCATATGTTCTCAATGACATGTCAGTTTTTTATTTTTTGCAATTACTGACCATTTGTTTTTATCAATATAATATGCATCACTTTCAGTCATAATCATTGGTTCAATACACAACACCATATTTGGTTTTAAAACAGGTCCTGTATGTGGTTTTCCATAATTTAAAATCATTGGGTCTTCGTGCAAGAAACGACCACACCCGTGGCCCCCAAAGTTTTTTAATAAAAAATAACCATTGGATTCCACTACATTTTGGATCGCAGCACTAATGTCTCCAACCCGGTTGTTGGGTTTGATTTGAGCAATTCCTGCCATCAAAGACTGGTAGCATACTTGATTGATTTTCTCTGCCGCGGCATTAGCACCAATAACTAGTGAAAATGCCGCGTCACATATATAACCCTCATATTCAATCCCAACATCATAGGTTACTAAATCACCATTTTTTAGTTTGTAATTATTGGGAATGTTGTGGATTATGATTTCATTTACCGAAATGCAATTATAACCACTAAACCCATTGTATTGGTAAAATGGGGCTTTGCAATTATTGGCAATTGTGGTCTCATATGCAATTTTATCAAGTTCAATTAAACTTTTATTTACAACTGAATTTTTAATAAGTTCACGTTTGACAATTTTTCAAACTTGACAAGCTTTTTTGATTTGCTCAATTTCAAACTTTGATTTTAAAATGATCATTGTTATCTTTTTTTCAAATGAAATTTATCAATTAAGATTTTGTCAATTTCACTAACCAAAAAATCTTTATTATTTGCATCAACATTCACAAAAAGCTGTTGATTCTTATAAAAATCAATTACAGGGATTGATGTGTTTTGATAAACTGCAAGACGGTTTTCAATTACTTGTTTAGTATCATCTTTTCTTTGAATTAATTGTGTGCCATCATTATCACAAACATTTTCTTTTAACGGTGGTGCAAAATAAATGTTATAGATTTTATTACACTTACTACAAAGTCTTCTTCCCACTAACCTTTTTTCCAATTCACTTAGAGAAATATCTAAATTAAGTGCGATATCAATTTTAGTGAAAGATGCTAAAAATTGTGCTTGCAAAAGGGTGCGAGGAAATCCATCAAACACAAAAAGTGCATCACGATTGTGTTTTTGTAATTCATTTTTAAATATTTGGTTTGTTAATTCATCTGGAATTAATAAACCTTTTGACATATAGTCTTTTAATTCTTGCCAATTTGCTTCTTGTTTATTAATTGTGTTTCTAAGGATGTCACCAGTTGAAAGGTGAATAAACCCAAAATGATCAACTAAATATTTTGAGATTGTCCCTTTACCACAGCCTGGTGCTCCTAAAAGGATCATTTTCATAATTTATCCTTATCAAAGTCTTTTGACTTCGTTTGCATCTTCTTTCTTTTCACCCAAGATTTCGCTCTCATTACTTTTCTTCAATTCCTTAGTCATAGTTGAATATGTGTAATTAGTCTCAGCACTTTTAAGTGATGACCAGAAATCAAGGGATGCAGTAACCATAATGATAATTCCAGTACCCCCAATCGCAATCCCATTAGGAATGCTAGTGGTTAGGGTAACAATATAGGGAATGACTGCAATGATGGTAAGAAATGGTACCCCAATCCAATTGATTCGATTCAATGTTCTTGAGATGTATTTTTGGGTTTCTTCTCCCATCTTCACCCCTGGGATAAACTTCCCAGATTTTTGGAAGTTTTCTGCTAACTTCTCTGAATTTACCTGGATGTGCGAATAGAAGAAACCAAATAGCATTATTAGAATTGCATAGATGACTAACCCAATTGGAGTTTCAATTGATAAATAACTATTGATGAAATTAACTCCATTACTATTTGATGGTAAGAATTGGGCAATGGTTGGGGCAATGGTCATTATTGAACTTGCAAAAATAACAGGAATAACCCCAGCAGCATTTAATTTAATTGGCAAGTATGGCATTTCATCAATTTCTTTAGATAGCCCTTGTCCAATTTGTTGAATTGGTATTTTTCTTAAAGAACCATTCATAAATGTAGTTGCTAATAAAAGAATCACAAAAAACACTAAGTAAATAATGAAACTAAAATATTTTAGCAATTCATTATTAGTGCTATTCCCTGCAACTAAAATCGAGAATACATTTGAGAAGTTTGGATAAAGCGATGCTACAATCCCAGAAAGGATAATTAAGGTAATCCCGTTCCCTACTCCTCTTTTAGAAATGATGTCTGAAATAAATAGTGATAAAAATGTCCCTGCTGTCATTCCTAGAAGTAATACAATAATCAACCCTACTGGGACTGAAGCTAATGTTGAATACCCAAAAAAACTACTAATTAATCCTTGTGTGCCTGCTAAACTTAATACTGCATAGGCTTGCATTAAAGCGAATGGAATTGTTACCAAACGCGTTAATACTTCTAACTTTCTTTTCCCCTTTTCCCCAGCTTTTGACCACCTAGAGAGTGGTTTAATCAAATCAGAAGACAATAGTTGCACAATAATTTGGGCGGTAATGTATGGGGAAACCCCAATGGCCATAAAAGAAAGTTTAGCAACTCCACCCCCTCCTAGTAGGTTTAAGACTCCAAGGAATGAAGTTTGGGTATCAGCACCGAACTGAGAATTAATCACAAGTCCAGGCATCGTTAGTGAGGAACCAATTCGAAACAAAACCAATAAAACTAGTGTTGCAATAAAAGAAACTAATACTTGTTTATTAGTAAAAATCTGCTTACACTCAGTTCAAAATGATTTCTTCTTACTATACTTGTTAAGGTTAGTATTATTATCCATAATGCTAAATAATATCCTACTTTTGTTTAAGAATTACAAATTTAGATTTATTTTTTTCTAAAGATGCAATTGCCCCTTTTGAAAATTTATGAGCACTGATATGCATTGGTTTTTCTAAATCAATTTTACCAATAACCTTAATTGGTAATTTTGAATCTTTAATTAAATTTTTTTCAACTAAAACTTTTTGGTCAACATTGTACAAGTTTAATTTAACAAGTTTATTTAAACTAATAACATTGTATGCATTCATAAAATTTTTGTTATTAAATCCAATTTTAGGAATCCGACGGTATAAAGTAGTTTGTCCACCTTCAAATGCTGGTCTTGTATGTCCAGATTTTCTTGATTTTTGACCCTTACTTCCCCGAGTACTAGTTTTTCCGATTCCGCTTCCAAAACCACGACCAACTCGTTTTGTTTTGTGGCGTGATCCATCATTACTTTGTAAGTTTTCTAGTTTCATCTTCTAACCCCCAAATTTGATTTAAAGTTTTATCTCTTAAAGCTGCAAATTCTCTTGGTGATTTTTGCATTAACAACCCTTTAATAGTTGCACGCACCATATTAAGCGGGGTATTACATCCTAAATTTTTAGAATACACATCACTAAATCCAGAAAGCTCTAATACTACCTTAATTGGTCCTCCAGCAATTACCCCAGTACCTTTAGGAGCTGGTTTGATTAAAACTTTGCCAGCTCCGTGTTTACCAATCACTTCATAATAAACTGTGAAGTTTTTGTTCATCTTCACTTTAAACATATTGTTTTTAGCAGCTTTTAGTGCTTTTTTAATGGCAACGGGAACTTCAATTGATTTTCCAATTCCAAAACCAACCATTCCTTTTTTATCACCAATCACTGCAAGGGCAGAGAATCGCATATTACGACCCCCTTTTGTGGTTTTAGAAATCTTTTTAACACTTACAATTTTTTCTTCAAATCCAGTAGTTGAAGGTCTTGTTTGTTTTTGAAAACGCGGTGTCGAATTTGGTGATTTGAATCCAGAAGGTTTTGAACTATCACTTGACTGATTAGCTTTATTTTTTTGGTCTTTGTTAGAAAAAAACTTTTTATCTTTTTCATAAGGTTTAACATTCCCTGAATTTGGTTTTACAAAAACTTTTTTATTTTCAGTTTGTTTTTGTTCACTCTTTTTTTCAGGTTGGTTTGCATTATTTTGTTGTTTATTTTCTTCCATGTTTATATCCTTTTAAAATTTCAATCCTTCTTTTCTAGCAGCATCAGCTAGTGCTGCAATTCGACCAATATATTTAGCACCACCAGTATCAAAATTAATGTTTTTAATTTTTTTAGCTAGTGCTTTTTTAGCAATGTCAGCTCCCACTTTTTTGCAGTTATCAATGTTCCCATTTGGTAACTTTAGTTGCAGTGAAGAACTTGAGACGATCACAATATTTTTTTTATCATCCAATAATTGAGCAAAAATGTGACTATTAGTTTTAGTGATTCTTAAACGTGGGTTTTTATTATCAATTCTTTTGAATCTTCTTAAAATCTTTTTGTGACGATTAAAACGATTTTCTTTTCGATTAACATTAATATCTTTCATTTTTAGCTCCTATTTTTTTGAACCTTCTGCAGTTTTACCAACTTTTCTAATAATGATTTCATCACTATACATCACACCTTTACCGTTATAAGGTTCTGGAGGTCTTTTCCCTCTTATAACCGCAGCTAATTGTCCCACTTTTGCTTTATCTGCTCCCACAATTACCACTTCGGTAACTGAAGGGCAAGTTACATTAATCCCTGCAGGAATTTCTAAACTAATTGGGTGTGAGTATCCTAAGCTTAAGTTAATTTTGTTACCAGCAACATTTGCACGATACCCAACACCATTAATTAATAGTTTTTTAGTGTGGCCTTTATCAACCCCAATTAATGCATTATTAATAATTGCATTAATTGTCCCATGTAGCATACAAGTTGTTTTTTCATTGTTATTTCTTTTAACAATTACTTTGTTATCTTTGTTTAAGACTGATATTTTTTTAGGATTGAAATTAATATCTAATTTCCCTAACTTCCCCTCAACTTTAACTAGTGTTTTTTCAATAGTAACATTCACACCAGCAGGGATGGGTAATAAACGATTTCCAATACGTGACATAAATTAATTCCTTTCCGATTATTACCAAACATAGGCAATAACTTCGCCACCTACATTATTAATCTTTGCATTTTTATCAGTCATTAAACCCATATTAGTTGAAATAATGGCAATTCCTAAACCATTTAACACTTTGGGAATTTTCTTTGCTTCACTATAAATTCTAAGCCCTGGTTTTGAGATTTGTTTTAATCCAGAAATTGAAGAAATATTATTTTTGTACTTTAAATAAACTACTGTTTGGGTTTTGTTTTTCCCAATTGATTCAATTTTGTAGTTTATGATGTACCCTTCATTTTTAAGAATTTCTAAAATGTTTAAAGTTAATTTAGAAGTCCTTACAATTACGTGACTCTTTTTTATTTTTGTACCGTTTTTAATTCGCAAAAATAAATCAGAAATTGGATCCATATACATATTAATTATTCCTTTCTATCAAGATGTTTTTTTAATTCCTGGAATTGCACCTTTATATGCCAAATCTCGAAAACACAATCTACATAAACCAAATTTACGAATTACAGCATGGGGTCTTCCACATTTTTCACATCTAGTGTAAGCACGCACACTAAATTTAGGGACTCTTTTTTGTTTCGCAATTAATGATTTTCTAGCCATACTATTTAACCTCCTTTGATTTAACAAAAGGCATTCCCAGTTCTTTTAATAAAAACAATGCTTCTTTATCTTGTTTTGCAGAAGTTACGATTGTAACATCAAAACCACGTAACTTTTTAACATCATCATACACAATTTCAGGGAAGATAATTTGTTCTTTAATTCCAAATGTGTAATTTCCTCTACCATCAAATGACTTAGTAGACAATCCTCTAAAATCACGGATTCGTGGAATTGCAACGATGATTAATTTGTTTAAGAAGTTTCACATATTGTGTCTTCTTAATGTTACTTTTAATCCAATCGCTTGACCTTGTCTTAATTTAAAAGTTGCAATTGATTTTTTAGCTTTAGTAACAACCGGTTTTTGTCCTGTTATTAAAAGAATTTCTTTACTGCTAGTTTCAATAATTTTAGAATCACCAGTTGCGTCTCCCAAACCGGCATTAATCACGATTTTTTCAATTCTTGGAATTTGCATTACAGATTGGTATTTAAATTCTTGCATCAGTTTCTTAGAAACTTCTTTTTGATACTTTAAATATAAGTTATCATTGTTAGCCATTATTTACCCCCAATCTCGTGATTACTAATTTTTGAAATTCTAACTTTTTTGTTGTTTTTATCAAAACCAAATTTAACTTTTGTGTGTTTGCCTTTTGAATGGTTATCAATCAAAGCTAATTTTGACATATTAACAGGAACTGAGATTTCAACAATTTCTCCAGTTTGTTTCTCTTGGTTTGCTTTTTGGTGTCTTTTTCTTAAGTTAATACCTTCCACTTCTGCAGTATTAAGTTTTGGATAAACCTTAAGGATTTTACCTTCTTTGCCTCTTTCACGACCTGAAATTACTCGGACTTTATCGCCTTTTTTTAATCTTTGCATTTTTCTCTCCTTTAAAGTACTTCAAGCGCTAAAGAAACAATTCGGTTAAACCCTTTGTCTCTTAATTCTCTAGCAACTGGTCCAAAAATCCGTGAACCACGCGGTGATTTATCCTCTTTAATTAAGACACATGCATTATCACCAAAAGAAAGTGAATTACCACTTGAACGCAAGATGTTTTTCTTAACTCGTACAATTACTGCTTTGCAAACTTGTCCTTTTTTCACAATTCCATCCGGTTGTGCTTTTTTAACAGAAACGACAACGATATCACCAATTGAAGCATATCTTCGTTTAGTTCCACCCAACACTTTAATAACTCCAACCTCTTTAGCACCAGTGTTGTCAGCAACATTTAATCTTGACATAAATTGAATCATTTTAATTACCTCAATTCTTGAATTTAATTATTTTGCCTTTTGAATTATTTTGTTTAATCTTCAACGTTTAGTGGCACTTAAAGGTCGAGTTTCAATAATTTCTACAAAGTCACCAACATTACATTCTTCTTTTTCATCTGCTGCGTGATATTTTTTATGAGTAATAACCAGTTTTTTATACAAAGGGTGTTTTGACTTAGTTTCAACTTTTACCGTAATTGTTTTTTGCATTTTGTCTGAAACCACAATTCCTTGTAAAACTTTTTTTCGGTTAAGTCTTGCTTCATTATTTACTTTATTTTCCATAATCTAATCCTTTTTAATAACTAGTTACTCTTGTCTTTTTTAACATCAGTTTTGTTAGCAGCAAAGCTTCTTTGTCTTGCTTGTTGGTGTTGGTTATTATTGTCTCTTTGTTGGAAATTGTGGTGTGGTTTATTGTTATTGTTTTTTCATTGGTTGTCATTTCTTTTTTCAAATCCTGGTTTTTTGTTTTGGTTATTAAAACCAGAAGTGTTTCTAAACAAACTTGGTTTTGAAAAAGTTTCACCCCGGTTAATTCAGACTTTAACACCAATTAAACCATAAGTTGTTCAAGCCTCTTCTAGTGCATAGTCGATATCAGCACGTAATGTGGATAATGGAATTACCCCTTCTGAATATCCCTCTTCGCGTGCCATTTCAACACCACCCAAACGGCCAGATACATTGGTTTTAATTCCTTTAGCACCTCTTTCTAGCACTTTTTTAATTGCTAATTTTTGAGCATTTCTAAAAGAATATCGGTTTTCAATCATATCCGCAATTTCACGAGCGATGATACGTGCTGACAGTGCTGGTTTATCAATTGCTAAAACATTAATATAGACTTTTGTTTTTTTACCAACAATATAGCTGATTTGTTTTTTAAGGGAAGTAATGTTTTTTTCATTACCAATTAAAACCCCAACTTGTCCACAGTGAATAAATAGATCAATTCGGTTTTGTAATCTTTCGATTTCTACTTTTCCAACTTGTGCAGCCTTACACACTTTTAAAATGTGTTTACGAATTTTGTCATCTTGAACTAATCAACTAGCTGTTTGCTTGTTATCTTTTGCGATTCATCTTGATTCTCAATCCCTGCAAATTCCATAACGCAAACAATTTGGATTAACTTTTTGACCCATAATTATTTAGTTCCTTTCTTGTTGTTAGCTTTATTAGTTGGTTTTTTAGTAATTGGTTTAGAATTTTGTTTTGCATTAGCAGATTTGTTTTTATTGTCCGCTTTGGTTAAAACGGTTTTTTTGTCTTCTTTTGGTTTATTATCTTTTGCAGTTTTTTGCATATCTGCTTTTTTAGCTTCTTTTACAACATTTGTTTTTTTGTTATCATCGCGTTTTGACGCTGCTTTAGTAATATCAAGTTTGCTATCTTTTTTTTCAAATGTTGGTAGCGCTGTTAATTCTAGCTTGCCATTTTTGTTTTTGTATAACTGGGTGTTGAATGATGAAAAAGAAATTTTAACATCTCTTTCAGACAACACCGTCATTGCCATTGCGATTGTTTTACGAATCTCTTTAAGTTTATTAATATCTTCAACTTCACCATTAGCAATTTTGAAACGTAATTCCAATAATTGAATTTTTAATCGTGAAATTAGATTACCAAGTTCAACATCACTTTTAGTTCTTAAATCCTTAATCATGTTTTAACTCTCCTTTTTTCACTATCTTTCAAGTTACTGGAAGTTTATTCCCAGCATTTGCTAATGTTTTCTTAGCTAATTCTTCCGAGATGAAAGCAACTTCAAACATAATTGTCCCGTTTTTAACAACTGCAACTCATTTTTCAGGAGCACCTTTCCCAGATCCCATTCTCACCTCTAATGGTTTTTTAGTAAGTGATAAATGTGGGAAGATTCGAATTCACATTTTACCAGTTTTACCTAACCCCTTAGAAATTGCAATCCGAGCAGATTCAATTTGACGGTTATCAATATGGGCACCCGTAAGTGACATTAAACCATATTCACCAAAAGCAACATAGTTATTACCTTTAGCTTTACCTTCATAGCTTACACTATGAGGTTTTCGATATTTGGTTCTTTTTGGTTCTAACATATTATCTCCTTATCAAATTACTTTAAGTATTGGAAACCACTTGGACCTTTGTCCATATTGTAGTCACTCAATTTCTTTGGTTTGCTATATTCGAATGCTTCTTTAGCAATTAGGATGTGTGCTTTGTCGTGTCCTGCAAAGTATTCATCAAATTCTTTTTTAGTCATACAAGAGTTGCTACCATATTTTCTTCAAGCAGTTGATAGGGCTAGAATTTCAATTTTGTTTAAATCAAATTCGCCCACAACCCCTTTGTTTTTCGTAGTTGCATAAATTAAAACTCTTTCAACTTTGTTAACTGGTGTTACTTTGTAAAATAAAACATTTTTGTTTAGTGATTCATCAAACAATTGATCAGCATATTCGTGTTTTGTTGAAATCATAATAATGCTAGTTTGTTCGACAACTTCATTTTTATTTTTTGCTTCAACAACCTTTAGTGTTTGTTGTTCTCTTTTTAAACTTTCAGTTTTAACTTTTTTAGCAACAACCTCTTTTTCTTTTTTAGGTTCTTCTTTTTTTACAACTGCAGTGGGTTTCTTTTTATTTTCAACTTTTGGTTTAACAGTTGCTGGTTTGCTTGCACCCTTAGAATGGCCTTTATTGTTTAAAGCACGTTTTTTAATTCTGTCTTTAATTTTTTTAATTTCATTCTTACGTTCATTAACATCATCTGATAAAACAATTCTAAGATTTGTGTGACGTTTTCTAATCAAATCAGCAGAACCTTTTGCGCGGGGCATTGTTCTTTTTAAAGTTTGACCTTGATTAGCAACAACTTCATAAATGTATAATTTATCAGCTTGCATTGCATGGTTGTTAGTAGCATTAGCAATTGCTTGGTGTAAAAGTTTTTTTAGAAAAAAAGCTGTTTTTTTATTTGTAAACTCCAAAATTGATAAAGCTTCAAGAACTGGTCGGTTTCTAATTAAATCACAAACTAGTTTGGCTTTGCGTGGAGAAACATGAATGTTTTGTTGACTAGCTTTAGCTTGCATTGTTTACTCCTTATTTCTTTACTAAATCCTTACGGTTACTTGTGTGTTGTTTGAAAGTTCTTGTAAGTGCAAATTCACCCAACTTGTGACCAATCATATCTTCTGTTACATACACATTAGTAAATGAACGACCATTATGTACTTCAAATGTTAATCCCACAAAATTAGGGAAGATTGTGCTTCGTCTCGATCATGTTTTGATTGGTTTTTTACGTTCTGCTTTAACCATTTGTTCAACCTTTTTCATTAGAGATTCTTCTACATAAGGTCCTTTTTTTGAACTTCTTGACATCTTATTACCTCTTCTCTACTTTCTACGTCTCATTATTAATGCATTTGAAGCTTTTTTATTATGTCTTGTTTTAACACCCATATGTCTTTTACCCCATGGCGTTCTTGGTGCATCGTGTCCTACAGGGCTACGTCCTTCACCACCACCATGTGGGTGATCATTTGGATTCATTGCAGACCCACGCACTGTAGGTCTGATTCCTTTGTGTCGGTTAATTCCAGCTTTCCCAATAACCACTAGGTTGTGGTCGTCATTTGATACAATCCCCACAGTTGCCATACATTTATTAGGGATTTTTCGCACTTCTCCAGAAGACAATTTAACAACCATATAGTTTCCAGTTTCGTCTTTCCCTAAAATTTGGGCACTACTTCCAGCAGAGCGGATCATTTGACCACCCCGTCCAGGATATAATTCAATGTTGTGGACAAACGTACCTTCAGGGATTAAACTAATTGGCATTGCATTCCCAACTTTAATGTCAATTTGTTTGTTACTTGACAATATTACATCCCCTACTTTAATTCCTTTAGGAGCTAGAATATATCTTTTTTCTCCGTCTTCATATGAAACTAATGAAATAAAAGCGGTTCTGTTTGGGTCGTATTCAATCGATTTAACTCGAGCAATTTTGTTAATCTTATCTCTTTTAAAATCGATAACCCGATATTTCTTTTTGTATCCCCCACCATGGTGACGAACAGTAATTTTACCAGTGTTGTTACGTCCTGCATTTTTCTTTTTAGAAAGCATTAATGCTTTAGTGGGTTTTGAGTCTGATAAAACTTTTTTATAGTCAATGATAATAGTTTGTCTAACACCACTACTTCGTGACTTTACTCGTTTAATTGGCATATTTGCATCCTTTATGTTTTTCGCCTAATTTATTTTTTCTCTTCTTGTTTTTTACCAATTTTAGTTAGTTTACCAACAAGTTTCTTTTCTTCTTTTTTCTCAGCTTTAGCTTCTTTTTTATCTTTGTTTTTATCAGTTGCATCTTCTTCTAATTGAATATCAACTCCGATTGGCAAAGTGATGTAAGCAAATTTTTTAAGTTTAGTGCTTCCCGGTTTTCTTGTACCCGTTCGTGTTGGTACTGGCTTTCTTTTCAATACATTTATTTTTAAAGGTACAATTCCATAAATTAATTGGAATGCCATATTAATTTCATATTTGTTGGCATCTTTATTAACTTCAAAAACATATTTTTTGGGTTCTAAATTTCTTAGAAAATAGGTTTTTTCAGAATGTACTGGTTTGATAATTACACTTAATAAATCCATTATGCAAACACCTCACTTACTTTGTTAAATGCATCTTCTTGAAAAACAGCAACATCACTATTTAAAACGTCTCTGACAGAAACTTGGTTTCACATTTTAGAAACTACTTTTTGTAAGTTTTGGCAAGATTTTAAAAAGAATTCGTTTTTATCATTAATTACAAATAAAACTTTTTTATTCGAATATTCTACTTTGTCCAACATTTTAGCAATTGTTTTTGTAGATGGTTTTTTCATCTCAATTTTATTTGTTAACAAATTAAGGTTGTTAGCATTTAGTTTTAAAGTCATTGCAGACTGGAAAGCTAGTTTGTAAGCTTTAGCATTTTGTTTTAGTTTGTAATTCTTTTCAGGAGTTGGTCCAAATGCTCTTCCCCCACCAACATAATGCGGGTTTCGAATTGACCCTTGTCGAGCACGTCCTGTATGTTTTTGGCGGTATGGTTTTCTTCCACCCCCTCTAACTTCAGATTTGTTAAGGGTAGATGCTGTGCTTTGGCGTGCATTTGCTTCTTCTACCAATACTGCATTAAACATTTCTTGCTGACTAATATCTTGGTTTTTGATAAAAAGTTTTTTGTTTTTAAGTTCGACTTGTTCGCTATTACCTAACAAGTCTTTAATCAATTTAACTTGACTCATTATTTAGCTCCTTCCTTTTTATCATTGTCAGCATTTTGCACATCATTGTTTTCAGCATTAGCAGTAACAGCTTCTACTTTTGGTTTATTGTCTTTTGGGACAAATAATTTGTAAGGCTCCACACTTTTTTTGCTCTTAGTAGTTGTTTTTAACAACACTAAAGAGTTAATTGGCCCTGGTACACTACCTTTGATTAAGATTAAGTTTTTTTCAAGTTCTACATTAACCACAACAAGGTTTGCAATTGTGACTAATTCGTGACCGTAATGTCCTGCCATTCTTTGTCCTTTTGGTACTCTTTGCCCTTGAGTACCCCCACGTCCAAATGAGATTGACCCTTGGTAACGGTGTGGGTATCCAGCACCATGACTTAGAGGCCCAATTTTAAAGTTCCATCTTTTAATTGCACCTGTAAATCCTTTACCCTTAGAAATTGCTTGTGCATCAATACAATCTCCAGAATTGAAAGTGTCAACAGCAATTTTATCCCCCACATTATAACCACTCACATTCTTAAATTCTTTAATGTGTTTGAAAGGAGTTTGTTTTAATTTTTTAAAATAATTAACTTGGGGTTTATTTAATTGTTTATCTTCTGTTTTTTGATAACCAATTTTAGTAGCTACATAACCGTTTTTTTCTTGTGTTTTATTTTCTAATACAACATTGGGTTCAGCGTGGATTACAGTAACTGGAATTCTTTTCCCATCTTCTAAAAAGATTTGTGTCATTCCAACTTTTTTACCTAAAATCATTTTCATAATAAATTTCCTTTATCAACAAATAATTAGCGTAAAGTGATTTGAATATCCACACCAGCTGGAATTGAAACATTTTTTAAGTTTTGTTTTGTTTTTTCATTTGTATTAGTCAGAATAATTAAACGTTGGTGCGTTCTTCTTTCAAATTGTTCTCGAGAAGGTTTGTTTACATGTGGAGAACGACAAATTGTAAACACTTCTTTTTTAGTAGGAAGCGGGACTGGTCCTTTAACTTTAGCACCCGAATCTACTGAAGTTTTAACGATTTTCTTAACTGAACTATCAAGTAAGCGATGGTCGTAAGAAAATAGTTTAATTTTCATTTCGTTTTTCATTTTTATAGTTGTCCTTTTACAAATACTTTGGTTTTTAACCAATTTTCCACTGACAATAAGTTCCCTGATATTCCCGACAACTAATATTGGTGTATCAGCAATCTTAAAAATCAATGTGACTTATTAATTCTATCATTAATTAGGTGATTTTATTACTATATTTTAAGAAGGTTAATCTCGAAATAAAAACAAATAAAAAACCCATCCCACATTAGTGAGAATGAGTTTTTTATTTTTAGGTTAAGTTAAATTTTTGTGTGAATTATTTAGTAGTAGCATCAGCTGCTGTAACGATTGTAATATCTGGTCCTTTTCCAGTAACTGGATCAGCATATTTTGCATTAATTGCACTTGTTAATGCTTCTTTTAAGTCGTTAGCAGTTTTCTTGCCACTAAATTGGATTTTACTAATATCAATAGTTTTAACATTTGTATATTTGTTTAAGAAACTTACAATTTCGTTAACTACATTATCAAAGTTAGCATCATCAACTTTAGCATTGTCTTTAACAGCAACGTTTACTGTTTTAACTGTTGATCAACCAGATTCAGTATTTCAGTCATATCATTGACTAATTCTTGAGTCGTTTGAAGGTTTGTCAGTATTGTTAATTGTTTCGTTAACAACACCATCTTTAATTCCAGAAGATTCAACAGCTACATAATCAATGTAGAAACGTCCTGTACCATCATTCAATTCAGGAACTTCAACATCATTAAATGAAGTCACTCCGGTTCCTCTTAAGTTTCATGAATAGATGTATCCACCAGCAAAGTTAGATTGGAAACCACGTTCATTAATTCTTTGGCTATAAACTGCATTTACTGCTTCTTGCAATTGTTCTGTAGTTAAGTCTTTGTGTTTACTTAAATCAATTACATCAAATGTAGCACCATTTCCTAAGTCATAAATTAATGCAGCATTCTTAGGTAATTGTAGTGGGTCAATTGCTTTTAAATCTGGTCCATAAATTGATAATTCTTCAACAGATTCAGGCATTTTAAGATTTCCTAAAGTTGTAAATCTTCCACCATCTAATCCAACAAGATCTAATTTTTTAATATTAGTATAAGATGATAGATCAGGTACTAAATCAACGTTTCAATCACTTAATTCTTTAAATTGAATGTATTGTACATCTTTAGATGAAGTTAAGATTTTTTCAAGTTGTGCTTTAGCTCCATTTTCACCAAATAGGTCTAATACCTTAGTCATTGAAACTACTAGGAATTTAACATTTTGAGTTTCTAATTTAACTCCAGAATCTACTAATTCTTTAGTAGCAGTATATTGGTATAAATTAGTACCATTTGTAGTGTAGTTTAATGATAATTTAGTTCTAGTTCATCCCGGATAATCATAGAATCAGAAATCATCATTGCTTCTACTGTTGTTGTATCCATAATAATCAGTACCGTTGTCATAAGCTAGGATTGGCATAAATTTACGGTTGTTATCATAAACTTTAGAAACTAGGATATCTTTCTTTTCACCACTTTGAGTTGTAACTTGTTCAGTTTTACTTCATTTGTCTTCAGTAGCAGTTGTTGCATCTGCTTTAGCATCAGCTTTTGCGTCTACAGTTTCTGTTTCAGTTGCAGCTTGTAATACAGAAGATTTTGTAACAGTGTTAGCATCAGCTGTTAAATCAGAAGAACTGAATACTAAGTTTTTAGTAGTTACAGTCCCGTTTTCATTAAATGTAAAGTCACTTGAAGCAGTTTTAGTAGCAGTTGCTGTAGAGGTTGTTGCAGATTGGGAAGAAGTCGCCATCGGCACACCAACACCAACAGAAACAGCAGCTAGAGAGAAAGCTCCGATTCCTGATAATAATAGTTTTCTTTTTTTAGATAATTTAGTTTTTTTCATAGAATTACTCCTATTACTATATAAATTTAAGTATACTTAGAGACAAAAAAATATAGAATGTTTTATTTCCTTTTTCCCTAAGTATCTATATCTTATTACAAAAAAAAAAAAAAAAGACAATGCTGGGGACTGTTTTCCTAAAATATTACCGAAACAGTTATTTTTAATATAAATCTTGAAATTCAAATATTTTGTGGTCTTAAACAAATAATTTGAATTGGTTAACTAAAATCTTTTGAAAATGAAGTCAGCAACTCCTTCTTGTTGACAAGTAAAATCAGTTGTGTATTTTGCAGCTTTTCTAACGTTGTATTCAGCATTTTTTAAAGCAACCGCGTTTGCTGGAAATGCAGCAAACATTTTAAGGTCATTTTCATTATCACCAAATACCATCATATCGCGTTTGAAAAAGCGTTTGTTTTCCACTACTTTCATAATAGCTTTTCCTTTATCAGTATCAGCATTATAAATATCAAATATTTTACTGTTTGGGGAAATATCAAAGTTTAAATCACTAAATGAACTTAAAAACTTTTCATATTTTATTTTTTCTTGTACATCACTATAGTTAATTAATACCTTTAGGACACTTAGTTTTTTAAACTCATCAAATGAGTTTAGTTGTCGCATTTCAAAGTTGAATTTTGATTTTGTTTTATTCTCAACATTTTTTTGAATAAATCCTGATAATCTTTTAAAAAATTCTAAGTTGACACTAGTTGTAAAAATTCCTGAAGTTGTGTAAACTAAAAAATCTTTTTGCTCAGCTTCAAAATAATTAATTAATTTTTGCAAAGCTTGATCATTAATAAAAATTGTTTCAAGGGTTAAAAAATCTTTTGGAGTTAACGTTCATGCACCATTAGCACAAATTAAGGGTAAATTAACATTTAATAGATTTGCAAAATAATCTGTAAAGAATAAGCTTCTCCCAGTGGCAATCCCAACCTTGATTCCTTTACTCTTTAAATATTCAATTGCTAGCAAAGTTCGATTAGAAATTGAAACACCATCTGGTACTAGTGTTCCATCTAAATCAAAATAAACATATTTTACATACATAATAAACAAAACCTTTTATTTATAAAATAAGTAATCTTTTTACTAATACATATTTTAGTTAGTTTTAGATAAAGATTTTATTTAATGTGAAAAAAGTTATTTTTAAAACAATCATACACAACATATTACTTAATAAGTTTTGCAATTGGTTTGTAAGAGAAGCGGTGCACTCCTTGAATTGGTTTTAGTTTTTGCAAAACAATTTGGTGTTGTTTAGTCAAATAACCTTGGTTCTTATTAAACTCAAATTCGGGATATAAACTATCAAGCTCTTGCATTAGTTTATCTCGAATTGATTTGGCAACAATTGAAGCACAACTAATACTAAAACTAATGTTATCTCCTTTAACTAAATTAATTTGTGGTTTTTTTAAACCTGAGATTTTTTCATAATCGGTAAGACATAAATCAAAATGGTTAATCAATTTCAAAGCAATGGTTTGCATTCCATTTCTTGAAGCTTGCTTTGGATTCAATACATCAACTTGACTTGCACTAAAAACAATTGTTTCATAATGTAAAGCATTATCTAAAATAATCTCTTTCAATTCTTTACGCAATGCAATTGATTTAATTTGCTTACTATCTTTAATAAGTGGGTGGTAAAATTCAGGATTTAAAATTAGTCCGCAAACGACTAATGGACCAGCAACACACCCACGCCCTACTTCATCAATTCCTAAAATATGGGGATACTTCTCTCTTAGTTTTTGGTCAAACAAATATAAATGGTTATTCATATACAAATATTCTTGTAAAAATTTTAATATAGATGACAAATAAAAAACAAAGTGTCTTGAGTTACCAAAACACTTTGTCCAAATTTGTAAATTAAACTTAATTTACATTTTGATTAATGAGAAGAATTTTCCTTGCAATTTAGAATGATCTGCAAGTCCGAAAAGTTCGATTAAATAAACTTGCCCAACAGCTGATACATTCAATTTTGTTAAAATATTTTGAATTGCAATTGTAGTCCCCCCAGTTGCAATTAAATCATCTACAATTAACGCTTTAGAATTAGGGGCAACTGCATCTTTTGTAATTTCTAAAGTTGCAACTCCATATTCTAAGTTATATGATTCACTCACAACTTCTCGTGGTAGTTTCCCTTTTTTACGAACTAATACAAAAGGTTTTTTCATTTTTAAGGCTAATGGAAGCCCAAATAAGAAACCACGAGATTCGGGTGCAACAATGCAATCAAAGTCAATTGTTTTTGCAAAATTAGCCATTTCATCAATTACAAATTCAACTTTTTTAGGATCTAAAAATAAAGGTGAAATATCTTTAAAACTAATTCCTTTTTTGGGGAAATCTTCAATTGTAATAATTGAATTTTTTATATCTTGATAATCCATTTATTTGTCTCCTAATAAAATTTATTAATTCCCATAATAAGTTGTTCATCAGTTTCTTGAATTTTTTTAGAAACATTTGTATTGAATAAATTGGAAATACTCATTGTATATTTTTGCTTAATTAAAATTACAAAATAATAAAGATGAGCGATTAAAAAGAAAGCCAATAGTGTTGTAATTAAGTTAACAATCATAATATTTACCATTGTTAATTCAACAGATTGTGAAATTAATGCAGCAAGGAAAGCAAAAATTACTATATTAACCCCACAAATTAAGTATATTAGATTTGTTAAGCTACGAATATTATTTAAAATAAAGACTTGAATTTTTTCTTTCTCAAATGTTTTCTTACCAGTCATTCTCGATTTTGTAACTGAAATGAACATTACACTAGTACACATTGAAATTGTTGATGCGTATAACATTACATAAATAAATAAGATATCAATGTTAAATTGGAATAAATAACTTAATCCAACAGATAATAACATTAATAGTGTATTTGTGATAAATATCGGAATTATCGTTAATACATTCAATCTAATTGCAAAATAGATTGATAGAAATCCAAATGCGGCTAACATTGCATACATTCCAGATAAAAACATATCTGTTAGCAATGTTTGGTTAACATCAAACACTGAAATGTTATTTAAGATTGCATTTGCTAATGTTGCATCTGAATATTGTGATGTTACAGAATTGGATAACGTTGAAGCAATTTGGGAAGCAGTGAAAGGATTTGCATTAAAGCCTTGCACAATTACGTAATAATACCCAACTGCATTGTTTCCAAAACCCGAGTCGTATTCAGAAACGTTTTTAAATGATAAATCTCACCCATTTCCGAGTGCAGTTTTAATTGCATCAATTAAACCATTTGAATTGGTAATAACTGAATTTTGTGCATCATTGTTTGCTAACAACGTAATATACATAAACGTTCCATTTTTGTATAAAGTGTGATTTAACCCCACAGTTCCATAAACAATAGCAGCAATGATGACAAGCACAATAACTACAACTCAGATGATTGACCACAATTTAGGTTTAAAGTGTAAATTGTATTTATGTTTTTTTAATTTGTCACTAACACTTCAGAAATTTGCTCTCAAATTCCAACTAAATTGGAATCCACTATAAGCATATAGTGGTAGCAAAAAGTAAATAAAAGAAGTACCTAATGATAGTAGTCCACTTAATAGTAAAGTGATTCCCATTGTGGTCAGCTCCCCTTTTGCAATGAAGAAGATACTTAACCCTATAACCATTATCACAACATTTAGATCAAGTACAGAAAGCATTGATTTTTTAATTGCAATTTGGAGTGAATCAAATACAGAGTTTTTTTGTTTGATCAACCTTCGTACCCGCTCCATTACCATTGAAACACTCATTATTGAAACAATTGTGCCAATAAATAAAGCAAGTAGTGAAGAAATTGAGATATCAATTTTTAAAACAACTAATAGTGATAATGAAAATCCAAATGAAGCTATAATTGCAAATGCAGCTGCAACTCCAGGTACTCGGTATATTAAAGAAACGACAATTCCAATTAATAACAAGATAATTCCCGAAGCTAAAAACATTGAGTTATAGCTTGATATTTTATCAATCGTACTATTTTCAATAAATGGATTTGAAACCCAACCATTAACCCCAAAATAATACGAAGTATTTCGGGTTGCATTTTGAATTGAGTTATTCGATGCTGCATTTGTTAATGTATTGTTTTGGTGATTAGAATCAGATGGACTTGCATCACTGTTTTGCTCAAAACTTAAACGAATTGAAGGTAAATCAGATGCAGTGTAAGTTGAAGACTGTTGGGTTAAAGTATAAAAATTAGTTGGTAATGAAAAATTTTGGAAGGTATTTAAAAATGCAGATTGACTTGATTTTCTTTGTGCATCTGTAGAGCTACTTGAATCACTAGAGCTGCCGCTTGATGAATCAGAACCAGAAGAAGATGTATATTCATTACTTTGGTAAGCATATGGTTGGATACTAAAACTTGAAACATTAGTACCAGAAATGGTACTGCTTTCAGAAGTAATGCTTGGAAACCATTGTTTGTAGTTAACTTTTGAAACTACACCAACTACATAACTTTTAACTACATCTAATAGACTTGAGCTTCCGTCTTTATCAATGTTTGGGTAATTAGTAGCAGTTGATACTGTATCATTTCCTAAAGCGTGTTCGTAACAAATCATTAAATATTGTGGTGTAATTGCATTTACTCCAATATTACTTAATACATTTGTATCTACATTATTGTTATTGCCACTATCAACTCCAATTGATGCGTCAGCCCACGTTACTAAATTAGAGTTAATTGATTTTAAATTATCATAATAAATTTTTCACTTAGTTTGCGTTTCTTTTGAAAAACCAGTTGTTGCAGTACCAGAATAGAAATGGTAATTCATTGAAACATATTTTGCATAATTTAATAAATTAACCAATTGGTCAATATTTTGAAACACAACCCATTGCACATCTGAAGTTTTAGCAACAGTAGACCCATTGCTATCTGATGCTTGGCTCTTAAAAGCACTCAATCCAGCTTCATCTAAATATTCATATGAACTTCCATTTAACTTTAATGTAATTCCATAATTATTCAAATCTTGTGCATTTTCACCACTTTTTCTTGAATCTGTTTGTGCAGATGAATAGTTAAAGTCAGTTGTAGTTAAAACTTGGTTAGTTCTAGTTCCAGTTGATGGATTGGAATATGTATATACATCTCTAACTGTAGTTTGTGCAGGGTTAAAATACCAAACTGATAAAGTATTACTTACTCCATTTGTTAATCCGTAACGGTTAGGGTCAATATCGTAATATCCTTTAGTAGTAGAGTTTTTGAATTCATCATCATAATATGTTGAAACATCATTATAGGAAACATAAATATTTCCAGTATATGTGTTGTCAGCACTATTTAGTGTGGTTTCGCTCGCGATGTTATTAAAAACAACACCTTTGTATAATAAGAACTTTGCAAATCTTTGAGTAGTGTTGTCTACTAGCATTTTCGCTTGTGCTTCATCATAATTATTCGGGATTGCAACTTTATAAGTCACATCATATGAATTTCCAAACAACCCTCTTTTTTGGTTATTATTACCTAAGTTTAATAAACCAAAAACAATCCCAACAACCGAAACTGCATATATTAGAAAAAAGAAAATAACCCGAAAGGCTTTCCCACCTTTTAGTTGTGCAGAAAAATTGAAGTATTTAAACAGGTGAACAAATCCTGTTTTAATACTTCTTAATAGACTCGCAAAAAATTTAAAGAATTTTTTTACTATCTGCATCTAAAAAGCCTTTTAGTTATAAATAAAATTATAAAGCATAAATAAAACAAGGTAAAAATATCTTTTTATGCATAGAAATTTTATAACATTAATTTGAAATAAAAACCATTAAACAAACTTTATTGCTTAATGGTTTAAAGACTTAATTTTTCTTCTTAGAACTGTTGTTTTCAAAGACATCAGATTCATTTAATTCTGATTTTTTATTTGCTTCACTTTTCTTGCTAGCTTCAGCTTCTTGATTTGCTTTTTTAATAATCGCTTCTGCTTTCTTTTTTTCCTCTAATTCTTTTTTCTTTTCAAGTGCTTCTTTAGGTAATTGCTTATATTTGTGAATGTAATCAATTTGCGGCTTTACAATTGTTTCTAACAGTAGTAATGATTCAACAATTAATTCCACTTCACGGTTATTTTCTTTCACAATCTTGTAAGCATATTCGTATTGCTCTTTAAAGATCTTTTCAATTTCTTTATCGATTAATTGTGAAGTAGCTTCAGAAAACAATTTTGCTTGATATGGATTTACAGTACCCTCTGATGGATAGTATTGGGCAATCCCAACTGATGACATCCCAAGTTGAGTAACCATCGCTCGCACAATATTTGTTGCTTTGTATAAGTCGTTTGCAGCACCGGTTGAAATAAATTTCTTGCCAAAATTAATTTCTTCAGATGCACGACCCCCTAATAATCCAGCAACCATTCCTAATAAATCAGATTTTTTTTGAATTGATAACTCTTGAATTTCAGGGACTGAAAGGGTATATCCTGCAGCTTGTCCACGCGGGATAATCGTAATTTTTTCAACCACTTCAGACCCTTTCGTATATAGCCCTACAATTGCATGTCCAGCTTCGTGGAATGCAATTTGTTTCTTTTCATCTAATGAAATCACTCTTGTTTTCTTCGCAGGACCAGCAATGACACGATCGATTGCTTCATCTAAATCTTCAGTATTAATTGATTTCTTGTTTCTTCTTACAGCTAATAATGTCCCTTCATTTAATACGTTTTCCAATTGGGCACCAGAAAATCCGGGTGTTCTTCTTGCAATATCTTCCAAATCCACAGTTTCAGATAAGTTTTTATTACGAGCGTGAATTTTTAGTATTGCAACTCTTTCTTTAATATCAGGAAGGTTAACTTGAATGTGACGGTCAAATCTACCAGGTCTTAATAATGCTTCATCTAAAACATCAATCCGGTTTGTTGCAGCCATTACAATAACACCAGTTTTGTTATCAAACCCATCCATTTCAGCAAGTAATTGGTTTAGTGTTTGATCAGCTAATGATCCTGCTGTGGTTTCAAACTTGCCACGTTTAGATCCTACTGAATCGATTTCATCAATAAAAATAATTGCCGGTGCTGCTTTTACCGCTTTAGCAAATAAATCTCGGACTCTTTTAGCACCAACACCAACTAACATATCTTCAAAAGCGGATCCTGAAACTTGGAAGAATGGTACTTTAGCCTCCCCTGCAACTGCTCTTGCAAGTAATGTTTTACCAGTACCTGGAGGTCCATATAATATTACCCCTTTTGGTACTCTTGCACCCATTCCAGCATATTTTTCGGGTCTTTTTAAATAATCTACAATTTCAACTAACTCTTCTTTTTCTTCTTCAATTCCAGCAACATCAGAAAATAAAACAGAAGATTTTGCTAACTTAGCTTGTGATTTACCAATTGAAAAGACATTGTCTTGTCCTCCAGCACCCCCACTTTGCATCATCTTTCGCAAATATAATCACAAGATTCCCACAATTACAATGAATGGAAGTACAGAAAGAATTAAAGAAGTGATTGCATAAAAACTATAAGTTGAAGGTAAACTCATTGATAAACTACTACTTCAACCTTGTAAATGCATTGCATTAGTTAAATTTTGGTTAAATGTAAAGCTGCTTGCTGCATCCGCACTTGTGCTTTTTCAATATACATTTCCGTTTTGTGAAACTATAAGGTTAGCAAAAACTAATCCCATTTCTGCAGTTTGTCCAGATATAGGTGAAGTTGATGCGGTAGTACCACTAATGTAAATAGTGTCTCGTATAATTGCAGAATAATAAAATCCACTGAAATTTGATTGTTGGTAAAAAACATATAAAGTATTGTCACCAGCTTTGTATTTTGTTGTTGGTGGGCCAGCGATTGTTTGTGTTACCCCTTGGGATGTAATAACCGTATATGCAGTGGGATTGTTAGTATCAGGATTAAAAGTTTCTGCATTTAAGTTGTTTGCAGAGAATGTAAAACCACTTAAAATGATTAATGCGATGACAGCTAATATAATAAGGACTATAATCACAGTTCAAATTAATTTTTTAACTCGAACCGGGTCTCGTGTTGTGTTTGTTGCTCCACTTGGTTGGTTTAAATCTCTTTTTTTAGGATCTTTATTATAAGAAGAATTAGAATTGGCTTGATTAATTTTCAAAACTCTGTTTCTTAAATTAATAAACCAATTGCTATTTTGTTTTTTTGAATTTACATTGAGCTTAAAGAACTTGATAATAAACAATTCTAATTTGTTAAATTCCATTACTAACACTTCCTCTTAAATTAAAGTCTTTTAATATGATAAATAAATATTTTTTATTTTTGTTTAAAAATTCCAACATATGGTAAATTTCGTAGTTTTCCTTGGTAATCACAACCGTATCCAACTACAAAATGATTCTCAATTTGAAAACAAGAATAATCTGGGTTTAAATCAATTTTTCTTCCTTCTGGTTTATCAAGCAAAGTTAGAATACTAATTGATTTTGGACCATAATTCTTGTTTAAATAATCTTTAACATATTGCAAAGTGTATGCAGAATCAATTATTTCATCCACAATTAAAACATCTTTGTCTTTAATGTCTTCAGTCACATCTTGATAAATGTGGGGTAAAGTAGTTCGCTCTGTATTCCCTTTATATGAACTGATTGTCATCGTATCTAATAAGCAATCAATTGTAATGTGGCTTGCTAATTGGCCATAAAAAGGAATACACCCTTTTAAAAGGCCAATTAAAATTAAATCTTTATCTTTAAATTTTTGATCAATTCATTTAGCAGCTTTAATAATTCCTGCTTGAATTTCATCATAAGTTAGTAAAATTTTTTCCACTCTTGTATCCATAAAAACACCATCTTTCCATTAAACTTTGAAAAAAATATATAATATAAATTCTAATATAAAAAGTGGTTTTATTTACTTTTCAATAACAAAACACAATAAGTTGAAATCATATCACTTTCTTTTTCAAATCGTGTTGCTTTGACACTAATGTTTTGTGTCTTTAGTAAAGTTATTAAATTCTTTTTGATTTGCAAAATAATGGGGGCAAAATAAATGCTTTCGCAAACTATTGTGATGTCAACATTCACAATTTCAAAGTTTTTTTGCACCATCATTTGCAAGCATTTATTTAAGATTGTTTTGGAATCTAAATTCTGATTTTCTTTCTTAAAATCTGGAAAAAAAGTACCTAAATCACTTTCTGATAACGCACCCAAGATTGCAGAACTGATAGAGTGTAAAATTACATCCCCATCCGAAAAGGCTTGGATTTGATAATTTAGTTTAAAAGATAATCCCCCTAAATTTTGCTCACATTCACTTTTAATTAATTGATGGTGGTCGATCCCATTCCCAATTCGCATTGCACTCATTTTTTAAAACTAATATCTACAATTATTTATCTTTATTTTTAAATCATAAATGGAATATTCGCAAGCTAAATATAAAAAATAAAAGGACTAAACTTTTATTTAGCCCTTTTATGTTAAATTATGGATTTAGTGGATTGGGATTTTCATAGTTTTGGACAATCAATCCATTTTCAATCACCACAACCTGCTCTGCAATTTTAGCAATTTCTTTATCGTGGGTGATTAACACAATTGTGGTTGAATATTTTTTATTAACCTCTTTTAAGATTTTTAATACCTTTACACTCATTTTTGAATCTAGTGCGCCAGTGGGCTCATCCCCAAAAATGATTAATGGTTTTTTAGCAATCGCTCGTGCTATTGAAACCCTTTGCTGTTGTCCCCCGGATAATTCTGCAGGGTATTTCTTTTTATAATCTAAAAGATCTACCATTTCTAAAATTTCATCAACCTCACTTGTGTTACGTCCTTTACGATTTAAATTAAAACCAGTTAATACATTATCATATACATTAAGGGTTGCTAACAATCCATATTCTTGAAATATATAACCAATGTATTTTCTGCGAAAGTTAGTTAATTGGTTATTATTCATATTAATTAGTTGGTGGTTGTTAACAATTACTGACCCACTTGTCGCTTTTGTAAGGGCTGACAAAATATTCATTAGTGTTGTCTTCCCACTTCCTGATTTCCCAAGAATAACAACAAATTTATTTTTTTTAATTTTTAAGTTAATCCCTTTTAAAACTTGGTTTACTAAATATCCATTAGTAAACTTTTTGGTAACATTTTCTAATTCAAACAAATAATCAAAACTATTGTTAACTACAATTTTACGAGTTGGCAATTTTATCGTTTTAGATTCTTGCAAATTTGATTTTGTCTTTGTTTTCATAATTGAATTTACTTAATACTTTTAGATAAGTTAATGCCACCAATTTTATTTCACATTGTTCAATAAGAACCAATGAAGATGATAAGCATTCCAAAAGAAGCAACAATAAAGTGCCACCAAGTTGAGTTCACAACAATTAAGATTCCTGCAAAACTAAAAATGAATTCTAAATAAATTGTTGTAAATACAAAAGATAAAGGAATGGACAACAATAGTCCAAAAATAAATACTGGTACATAAATTGATAAAAATGATAATGCATTCTTTTTATCATTTAATCCCAAACACTTTAAAACTAGTGCCATTTTAAGTGAGTCATTAATGATAAGGGATGAGATCACAATAATTATTAAAACAGTAATTAAAACAATTAAAGATAAAATCACATCTTGAATTTTAGTTAATGTTAAACTCGTAATATTTAAAACATCAAGTGATGTAGAGTTAGATGAAGCATCAGATACGATAAAAAATGAAGAACTGCTTCCAAAAGTATCTGCAATGATTTGAATTAAACCTTGTGCATCTACATTAACACTACCATCACTATTTAAAAGATCATTAAACCCTAATGTTTGCACTGCTTTTTTCATTGTGTCTTGATCACTAAAAACAGCTAACATTGTCGAATTTGTTGGTGATATCAAATCCGTTCCAGGGTATAGTCCACTAAAAGAATATAATGATACACCTTTTGTAACTTCTGCTAAATCATCAATGCTAGTAGAGAATACTCCATTATATCCAGAATCATTTACAATAAAGTTTTGCTTATCTAATGCTATTAAATCAGAAGCGGATAACAATAAAGGATTTGAGTTTAAATAGTTATCTCCATAATCAAATTCAAGTAAATTAAGTGCAGCATTACTATCTTGAATTGAATCACTATTAGTGTTGTTTCAATTCACATAATCATACAATTGCTCTTTTGCAGTTGGAGTTTGGGGTTTGATATTATTAATTGTTAACCCCAAAATCCAATTTGCATAATATTGATTAATATAAAACTCAGCTCCTTGGTATGTGGTATTAATCCCAATTACTTTAAAGTAAGCTATCGGATTATCCACATTAAAGTGAATTCTTGAATATCTGTCACTACTATTTAAAATTGTGGTTTTAATAAGTGAGCCTACATCTAATTTGTATTTCTTTCTTGCAACTTCATTAATTACAATGGGGTATACTGGATATTTTTCATCTTGGTTATTAGCATTTTTAGCATTAATATAAGTTGGATTTGTATCCCATAATGCTTGGTTTAATAAATTACTCTTGTCATCTAATAATTCAATACTAGGGTTAGTAAAATTATTGTTTAACCCAATCATATTTAAAGTATCACTAATATTTGGGTTAGAGTTATTAACTAAATCAATATTGAAATTCAGGTAAGTGTAAGGGCTATCATTTTGGTCCACAACCAATTTATTGTAGTTAATACTATATGTGTTTGCACTATTTAATGCATTCGCATATAAATAATACAATAAGTTTAAAAAGTGAATGTTAACACTAGTAACCGGTACATTACTAGTATCGGTTTGGGTGGTGCTATTCCCCCCAATTAATCCATCATAGAATTTTAAATAATAGTTATAATTTGGATCAAGTGAAGAATCGACTGAATCATAAAAGATCGATGAATCATTATCGATAAAATCCATTGTTACAACTTGGGGAATTCCTTTACCAAAGTCTGTGATAATTGGTTGTGCATCAGAATTGGTTTTAAGTACTGCATAACCAATTGCAAAGCTTTTAATATAGTTGAAAACAGTATCAGTTGTTTGGTACCCAATATCAATTTGAGAAGTATTGTCTTTCAATGAATTTTCAAACATATTTTTAAATGCTTGATTCGCATATAATTGGTTATTAACTGGCATTAATTGGGAAGCTAAATTTCAAGGGTTAGATGAAATTGACCCCACTCCTAAATTAATGTCAACAAATGGTCTTGTGGTTGTTTTGTTTTTCAAATAAAACAAATCAGATGTTTGTGCATTTAAATCATCTTGGGAAATTAGTTGGTAATTTCCATAAGTTATGACATTGTTATAAAATACTGGGTTTTGAGTTGCATAGTTACCATAAATACTTGATGCATCCCAATATCTTTGGGAAATGTAATCTAAGATGTTAACTGGTGTTGAAGATAATAAGGTGCTGTTAAAATAAGATTTTTTATTAAGGGTTTGCCCTTGTTGTTGGTAAGGGACACTATAGTATTGTCCTGATTGTAATGTTGGGGTTACTAAATTTAATCCATAATTATATTTTTTAGAACCATATGTTAATGCAGCTGATGTTTTGAAAGAATCAATAATATTGATTGAAAAAATTAGTGATGCTGTTAATAGTGCTGACATTAAAGATAAAAGCATTAATCTTCAAACAGAAGAGAAAGCAATCGTACATCTCAATAGTGCAATCACATTAAAAAATTTGAATAATTTTTTAACAATAATGCTAATTTTATTCATCTTGTTTTTTGCTTCATCCTTCATAAATTCGGCAATTTCACCTTGTAAGCAAAACCAAGAGAAAAAGACTGTAATTACTAAAAAGATTAATAAAACAACCAAAATAATTGAAGTTATGAAAAATAAGGAGAATTTTTCAAAAGCTACAGGGAGTGTTCAAAAATTGGATAACAACTCAATTACACTACCTTGTAATGCTAATCCTAAAAAATAACCAAAGATAGTTGAGAAAAAAATTGGGATTCAGATTAGTAAACATAACCCACTAATCACTTCTCATTTTTTATACCCATTAGCCAACATGATCCCTAAACTATTGCGGTTATTTTCAATACATCTTTTAATAATTACAATTGAAATAAATAAAGAAAGAACCAAAATAAAAGATGTCAGAAATCACGAAACTAAACTAATCGTGTTAACAATATTGGGAATAAACACAACTCTTAAAGCAGTAGGGGATGAAGTATTAGAAGTATCATTGTAATAATATGCAGCACTGATATTTGAAGGTCACGCCATATATTGTGTGGAGATATTATTAATATCACTTAAAGAACGGTTACTAGAATTAAACTTCCCTACCAAAAAATTCTCTTGCTCATTTCCTCTAAAAGAATTAAGCATTTTATTATATCCAGTTGAATTTGTATAAACTACTTGTTGTGTTGCTTCATTTGGTACCAAATTATTAAATGAAACGATTGGATACATAAAATCTGGGGAAATCCCCGTACCTAAGATTACAAAAATTTGGTTATCTATTGAAAATGTGGAGTCAGATATTGAATATAATCAGGCATTAAAACTTGCTTGTGAATCATTTAAGTGTTTTAATCACTCTTGATGATTCACAGGGGTTTTATTAAGTTTATTTAAATAATATGGAGAAACTATAGCGCCATAACTGGTAAAATCTTCATACTGTCCACTAATTGGGGCTAACCCTAGTTGGGAATA
Source organism: Malacoplasma sp. (assembly GCA_021444005.1). Classification (GTDB taxonomy): domain Bacteria; phylum Bacillota_I; class Bacilli_A; order Mycoplasmatales; family Mycoplasmoidaceae; genus Malacoplasma. The sequence goes on along the minus strand of JABUSB010000001.1, from coordinate 112,898 downwards.
TGAAAATCTAACCTGGTATCCATCATTCACAATCCCATTACTGTCAATGATTGTTTTTACAATATTAGCTTGTTGGGCAACCAAATCAGCATTTGCACCAGTTGGGTTTGGAATATTAATATAAGGATTGTAAGTTTTGTCTTGATCTAAATAATTTAATAATTCACTAAATTGAACTGTATCTAGTGATCATTGTGCTTTATCTAAATAAGCAATTAAGTTTCTAGAAATGCTTGCATCATTGGTTAATGCATCATTAGTTGCATTTATTACAAGATTGATTGCAGAATCTGGATTGTCAAAACCTTGGGAAGAGCTTAAATTGTTACCATCATAAATTACAACTTTATCAATTTGATTATTTGAAGAAGCTTTGATTAATTTGAAAAAGATATTTTGCTTTGTGTTATTAATATTAATTGACTCAAAGCTTTGAATTGAAGTATTTGTTTTTGCTTCTACATTACTAATAAAATCTTGTTCATAATAATTTTCGACAAAATTTTTTAGAGCTGAGGCTTTTGTACTAACAATTGAATATGCTTTGCTCACAAAATCAGGATTTGATTTTCAGTTATAAAAAGTAATTGAAGCATCTGATGACACAATTGTAGTTTCAAAACTTAAAAACTCTTTATAAAAACTAGAGGATGTGTCATTTTCATATTTGTTTACAACATCATTGTATGCATAGGTTCATTCAAAGTTTTGCCCACTTTTAATTGCATCTAAATCTAGGGCAAAATTAACTACATATGAACCATTATTATAATCACTGATGTTAGTAACATTAACATTCCCATTAGAGGTGGCACTGCTTGCGTTTAATTCATAACTTCCGTTACCATAACGGTAGTTTTCATTAATCACAAAATCGTGTAAATTACCTTCGCTAGAAATGTTTTGGTAAGAAGATGTTAGATTAGTGTTTGTGTTATTTAAAACACTAAAAACGGTAATTGAAAAAAAAACTAAAATGAATAAGCCGATAAATGAAAGTTTGCTCAGTTTGAAAAACTTTAAAATTGCTTTGATGATCGTTCTCATTTTTGTTTATTTTAAATGTCATCTATAAATTACATAATTTTAAAATGATAAAAATTAAAAAATTTTATTTATTTGTTTTTTTCTCATAAAGTAATAATTTTTTAATGTTCTTAATCAATATGATTTGTGTTGTTACACAAATTTCTAAAACAACCAAATTAATTTGTAGCTAATAAAAAAAGATTATTAACTTTGCATTAATAATCTTTAAAAAATAAATGTTTTTGTTTAGCCAATAAAATAAATTAATTGTGAAATAATACTATGCTGTTTTTTCAGCCAGTGCAATATTTTCAAATTTATCAAGTTTTAGTGTTTCTTTAAAGAATGCTACCATTTTTTGTCAAGCTGGAATTGCAGTACAGAATTTGAAGATCATATCAACCGCAATTGCAATTAAGAACATAATAAATGAGAATAATGCTCAATAGAATATCTCGTTTAATACTCATAAATCTTGTGGTGAATACCATCATCCTAAGAAACTTCCACCACCTCTAAAGATTTGATTTAATGGATCTCTAAAAATTGTTTGAATAAACACTTTCCCTAATGCATTTCAGTGCAATGCAAATACATAAAGTGTTAATGTTGATAAATAATTAACTGTTTTTCGTTTTTTACATTTGATGTTTAAGAATCCACCAAAGACACAAACTGACATTAAGATAACTAATGGGTTTGAATACATAAAGGCATTAATGTTACCACCTTTAACAAAAACTGATAGTAAATACATTAAGCCAAATGTACATATATATAGTGGCCATCATCCATATCGGAATCGGTAAAAGAAGTCGTGGGCTACTAATCACTGAATGATAGCATAGATGACAAAGAAATTTAAGAAGTTATATCCTCTTCCAAGAATGCTATCAGTAATTGCACCTAAGTTAAGAAATAAAAGTGGGTTGTTAGCAGTAGTACTAGCACCACCTGTAAATCCTTGTTGGTTACTAAACGCTAAATACAATACTTTTCAAGAAATGAAGATAAACATCACAACTCCAAAAGCAACATTTTTACCATTTAGGCTTAATTTACTATAAAGTAAATTGATAAAAGGAACTAATAGTAAAAACGCAAAGTAAGCTGTAAAATATCAAGGGTCTTCGTAGTAGAATCAGATAAAACATTTTAATCAATCTTTTCAACTACTAGCATTAGCTAGTGGGAATGCTCCACCACCTACTATTGCTGCAATGATCCATTCAAGTGCTTGTGTTACACATAAAATAAAGGTAATTAAGAGGTAGAGCTTTATAACCTTAAAGAATTTAACCTTAAAACTCTTGTTTTCCAAGTAACACGAAATGCAAACAAATAAGTTAACGCAAATAATAGATAGAACTTGTAATATCATAAACAATCAAGGACTGACATTACCACCGATTTGTTGCATATCAATTAATGAATAATTAGTTTGATACAAATCACGCATTGTGTGGGTCATTGTAACCAATAGAATTGCAATAATCTTTAAGTAAGATAAATTACTTTCCATTTTTGCATATCTATTAAAATTAAAGTTCTTTTTCAGATTTCCTGCAAAAGTAACTTTTGGTTTTTCTTGGTTTTGAATCCCCATTTGTGCTTGATTATTGTTTACATTATTAAAGCTATTAGGATTTGGATCATTAGACCAGTTTCTATTATCTGGTCAATTTTTGTTAGCTTCGTTTTTATTATTAAACCCATCATTATTATCTAAAATAATATCCTGATTAGAAGAGTTAGCTGTTGAGGGGAAAGAAGAGTCAGTAACTCCATTTTCGTAATATTTATCGGGATTTTTTTTAGCAAACATTATGTTTTTGTTTAATCACTGCATTTTGCCTCCCATAAAGTAGATTTAATTTTTGTTTTGTAAAAACTCATACATTGATTCCCCTACACCTATATTTATAATACTAATTTTTCTACTTTATTAAGTTTTAAGATTTACAGCTTCTGCTTTCAATAAATTCGAATTTGAAGTAATAAGACAGAATAATAAAACAATTATTATTATTCATTTTTTGAAATATATTATAAGTGTAAGACCAATTTTTTATTGTTGATTTTATAGGCCTTAATTAATACTAGATTTGTATATAAATCTAGTGTGAAATCAAAATCAAATATATTAAATTTTTATGTAAATCTTTACCAAGGATAAAAAAGGTAAAGTAAGGATAAATTATGAAAAAAGGTTGGTTAATTTTTTCAGGAATAGCAGCGGGGGGGTTGTGGCTGGTGTTGTAGTACCATCAGTTGCAGTCTCATTAGCTACACAAATAAAAAATAGCTCTAGTAATAGTGCAGCAATACCGCATACACCTACAACTGCAGGTAGTACAAGCAATGCACAATTACCTAACATTACAACTCAAAACTATTCAAGTAAATATTTTAATAGTGCTTCCACCTTACCTGAAACCACAGGTAATTATGTAACTGATATTGCCTATCTAAATATGGGAATTATGAGTGACTATAATTCAAGTGACCAAGCAAGAAAAGATGTATTTCAAAATGATATTGAAGATACATTCTTATTCACAGGAGGGGAAGATGTAGTATCTGATTTTTCAATATTGGGAACTGCTAAAAACTTTAT
>JABUSB010000001.1:104091-107375 GCA_021444005.1 Malacoplasma sp. | reverse complement strand
GATACTGATAATAGTTACTTAAGTCACTATTTCTTGCAACAATTTACTCCATACAATTCAAGTGTTCAAAATATTGAAATGGCACAAGCTGCTAACAAGGTTGTACCTAACTTCACTAAATGGGTTGGTACAAATCCAGCAGGTGCTAGTGATGCAATTGGACAAATATTTACTACTATTGCACCATCAACAAGTTCTGGCACATCTGGTTCAACATCAACTGTAAGTGCTGGAAAAACAGGATTATACACATACTATATTTTAACAGCATACAATAGTCCAAAAGATAGTACAAAAGCATCAGATCCTACTAGCAACACAATTAGCAACAACTATTTAATTCCTTATGTTAAAACAGGATCATATAGTACAAACTTTTGAGCAACAACAAGAGTACGATTAAGTAATTCCGCTTACAATTCAATTTCAGCTGCTAGCGCTGGTACTTTAACAATTCCAGCAGCAGCGACAAATAAAAGTAGTTAAAAAAATATAAACTTTAAATAATAAAAACTTACCTGGTTAATTAGGTAAGTTTTTTTAACTTTTATACACAAATTTAACGGATAAAATTAAAATTAAAAAAAGTTTTGAAAAGAGGGGAAAATGACATTTATATTTAATCATCCATTAATTAAAGATAAATTAACAAGAATTCGTAAAATTGAAACAGAATCTACTAAATTTAGGGATAATGTCAAAGAAATTGCACAATTGATGACTTATGAAGTTACAAAACATTTAAGTCTAATGAATATTAATATTGAAACACCAATTACGAAAACTACTGGGTTTAAGTTAGCTGATAAAATCGTTTTAATTCCAATTCTAAGAGCAGGGCTTGGAATGGTAGATGGATTAAAGGAATTAATTCCATCAGCTAGTATTGGGCATATTGGAATTTTTAGAAATGAACAAACCGCACTTCCACAAGAATACTATTGCAAAATGCCCCAAACATTGCATAATGGAATTGCAATAATCTTGGATCCGATGCTAGCAACAGGGGGTAGTATTAATAAAGCAGTTGATGTTATAAAAACTTATAAACCTAAAGAAATTAATTTAATTTGTTTGGTTGCAGCACCAGAAGGTTTAAAAAAGGTTGAAGAAAAACATCCTGATGCTAACATTTTCGTAGCTGCATTGGATGAACACTTAAATGAAAACTATTATATTGTACCAGGGTTAGGAGACGCAGGAGACAGATTATTTGGTACTAAATAAAAATTAGTAATGAAGAGAATAAAAATAAACATAGATTAACTATGTTTATTTTTTTTAGCTTTAAAGTCACTTCGAAAGTTTTTTACTTCGTTTGATGCGGGTTTACCAATTACTTTATGGTGGTGACGGCACTTCACAGTATATGATTCATAATTACCAATTTGCACAACAGGATCATTATAGTTACTTGGTTTATCATTTACCATTCTTTGGGTAATCGTTCCAGGAGCACCACACTCTGTACAAATTGCTGATAGTTTTTCAACATATTCTGCACAACAGGCCATTTTAGCAGTAACCATAAAGGGTTCATTTTTAAAGTTTTTATCAAGTGCAGAAACATATACTATAAACCCAAAATCTGCTAGCTCTTGGCAAACATCTACTATTGATTCATCTGCAAATTGTGCTTCATCAATCGCAATAACTTCTGGAATTTCATCCAATAATAAAATCATATTAAAGATTTCATAGGGATTTGAGAATTCTTTAGAATCCATTACTCTCCCATCCCGTGATTCTACTTTGTTTTTAGTACGGGTATCAATTTTAGGTTTAAAAACTTGGTACTTCACTTCTGCATAATCTAAGCGTTTTAATTTTCTTAAAAGTTCTTCTGATTTACCAGCAAACATTGGACCACAAATTAACTCAATCCACCCTTTTTGCTTCCCAAATGCATTATTCTTCATATTCTTTACCTGTTTTTAAACATTAAATTTAAATGTGCAAATGTCACCATCTTCTACAATGTAAGTTTTACCAACTAATTTAACTTTACCTTGCTTTCTTACTTCTTCTTCAGTTTTTAAATTTATTAAGTCATCATATTTAATGATTTCAGCTTTAATAAATCCTCTTTGAAAATCACTATGAATAATTCCTGCACACTCTGGTGCACTCATTCCTTTTTTAAATTCTCAAGCTCGCGTTTCTTTTTTACCAAAAGTAAAAAAGGTTTGTAAATCTAAAATTTGATAAGTTTTAAAAATTAGTTTATCAAGACCAGATTCACTAATGTTTAACATTTGTTTAAAATCTTGCTTCTCGTTTTCATCTTCAATTTTAGATAAATCTTCCTCAAGTTTTACAGCTAATGCAATCACATTTTGAATTCCAACTTTGTTTACTAAGTTTACATAATGTTTATTTGCATTCAAATTTGATAAATCTTTTTCACTAACATTGGCAACATAGATCATTGGTTTGATGGTTAATAAACTATAGCTTTTAATAATTTGCTTTTCTGTATCATCAAACTCTAAAGTGTTAGCTAGTTTTTCAGCTTCTAAGCAATCTTTGATTTTTTCACAAATTGCTTTTTCCACAATTGCACTCTTATCCCCTGATTGTGCTTTTTTCACAATTCTAGATAAACGGTTATTTAACACTTCTAAATCAGCTAATATCAATTCCAAATTAATAATTTCTAAATCTCGAATTGCGTCTACTGAATTGGCAACGTGGGTAATATCATTGCTTTCAAAGCATCGCACAACGTGACAAATTGCATTGACTTCACGAATGTTGCTTAAAAACTTATTACCTAATCCTTCGCCCTTGCTAGCACCTTTCACAAGGCCTGCAATATCAACAAACTTAAAAGTATTAAATACTAATTTATCAGGATTAATTAAATTTCCTAAATTAATTAATCTTTGGTCATTAATATTAACAATCCCAACATTAGGGTCAATAGTAGCAAATGGATAGTTAGCAGCTTCGATTGATAAATTAGTAATTGCATTAAATAGTGTTGATTTCCCAACGTTTGGAAGTCCAATAATTCCAGCTGATAACCCCATATTTGCTCCTTATTCCTCTTTAAAATCAAATAAAAAAAATGAACATTATTCGATTCATTTTTTAATTATATATTTTAAAAACTAATCCTTTATATTTTGTTTAAACAATTAAATAAAGTTCATTTTTCAAGGATTTTGACTTTAATTGTTTGATATCCTGGTTTTAAAATTTTACAAGAATCAAAGCCTTTTTTAACTTTATCTAAGTCTTTACCTTGTTCAACATAAAGTCTTGTAGCATCTTGGAAAGCT
>JABUSB010000001.1:100197-104044 GCA_021444005.1 Malacoplasma sp. | reverse complement strand
GCTTTTTTAATTTGGTCATCAGGAATTCCAGTACCTCCATGCAATACTACTCCGATATCACCAATAACTTCACTTATTTTTTTAAGTTGCTCAAAATCTAATCCTTTTCAATTATCTGGATAAATTCTATAGATGTATCAATTCCTGCAGCTAATACGGTAATTGGAAGTTGTGCAATTTTTTCACATTCAATCGGGTCTGCTAATTCACCATTTACAATGATTTTTAAAAGTCTAACAACATTATCATAGTTTTTAGCAAAAGGTTTGTGAGACCTATCATACATAATAGATTAAATTATGCACCATTACTTTGATACAAGCTTCATAGCAACCATAATTTAAATGAAGTGCTACTGAAGCTGTAATATCCTAAATGATTAATCATTTCTTAATCATATTAGCAACAGTTTTATAACTGCATTGCTGTTTTGCAGCACATTTAGACAACCCAATAATAATTGGTGATTTATCTTCTTGTAAATGAGGTTTAATACTATTAAATAAAAATAATAAAACAATTATTATAATTTTTCTTTGTAATATATCGCAAGTGCAAGACTAATTTTATTGTTGATTTTATAAACCTTAATTACCACTAAATTAAATTGGAATTTATTGGTAAATCAAATTCAAATATATAAATTTTCTGAAAATTTTACCAAAACAAAAATGGTAAAATAATGATTAGATTATGAAAAAAGGATGATTAATTTTTTCAGGAATAACAGCAGCTACCATTGTAGTTGCATTTGTAATTCCACCAGTTGCAGCCTCATTATCAACAACACAAATAAAAAATAATAGTGATGATGGTAGTGACAATACTTATAGTGATGCTGTGCAACCGCATACACCTATAACTGGTGGAAGTACAAACAATGCACAGTTGCCTAACATTACAACTCAAAACTATTCAAGCAAATATTTCAATAGCACTTCCGCCTTACCTGAAACTACAGGTAATTATGTAACAGATATTGCATATTTAAATATGGGAATTATGAGTGACTATAACTCTAGTGACCAAGCTAGAAGAGATGTATTCCAAAATGATATCGAAAACACATTTTTATTTACAGGGGGGGCAGATGTAGTTTCTGATTTTTCAATATTGGGAACTGCTAAAAACTTTATCGGTTTATTTGAAGAAAATGTACGATGAAATTACACATATCGAAATACATTAGCACAAGTGTATAGTATGGTATCGAGATTTACTTTTTCTACTGCGAAGAATGGACAAACTATAAGTGATTTAGTGACAAATTATGACCAAAAAGTTGGTCAATTTGATCCCCAAAATATTGTCTATGTAGTTGGTAGAGAAGATATTGATAAAGGTGATAATGGTATAAATGACTACCAAAGCAACTTGCAAACATTTGTAGAAAAAGCATTAGAAGAAAGAAACAACACTGCAACTGTACAAATTATTAAGCATTGATATGCATCAAATACATATACTAATTACTCTACTTTTAATGCAAATGCTGATAAATATAATAGTGTAGTAGATTCAGTTGTAAAAAACGTTTATACAAGCAATCCTGAAGCTGTTAAAAGAATATTAGTTGTTAATCCTGTAAAGCCATTAGGGCAAGGTGATGGATTAATAGGAGGAGCAGATAACACAAATTATGCAAGCAACGGAATGGATTTATCAAGAATTGGGAATAATTATTTAGCTTTACTATTAATGCTTCAAGGAAATCCAACAATTGGAACTAGTTGAGATAGTACTAAAAGTAATTTAGATGCATCAAATTATAGTTTGATAGATACAAATAAGTTTACTTATTTAGATGAAAAAAGTGGAAGTATTACTGATAAATCTAAATTAGTTAAAACAACAGTAACTCCAAAATCTTGAACTGATTATAGTAAAACTTTACCAAATGCAAAAGCAGTAGAGTGGTCATATACTAATGATAAGAATAATAAAGATATTACATCAGCTACAATAGCTGATGATTCTACAAATAGTGGTATCAAACAAATTAGTGTTGTGTTACCTGATGGGGCAGCAAATGATAATGTATCATTTTCTATTGAATATCCTGATACTGGAGTAATAATCAAAGGAAAAGCAAAATTAGATTCTAATAAACAATTTGTAATTGATGGAATACCAGTTTATGATGGTAATAACAAAAGTCCAATCACAAAAGTCAATTATACAAACAACATCATCATAAAAGTTTTTGGGAAAGACAATACAGCATATAATGCATATAAAGCAAATATAAGTACAGGACAACAAACTGCAGCAGCAACTTTAAATCCAGCTCAACAAAAATTTATGAGCAAATTTAATAATAAAAACACTCCTTTAAAATGAGGGTTTTTAGGGGATAGTATTGATCATGGTCTAATTTATACTTATGGTTTTGATGATATTGCAAAAGTTGCTGAAAAAAGTGTTAAACAAGATTGAGGAAGAGTTGATGATACTTTTATTAATGTTGCAATGAATGGAGATTTTACAAATAGAGCAGTGGATCCATATTTAATAAACTCTAGAATTAGTAAATATAAATTTGATGTATTGTCAATTAATTTAGGTGTAAGTGATGGATTGACAAGTGGTACATCTAATGGTCAATCAATTCCAGCAAATAAAGAGCAATATCAAAACAATATGAAAACCTTGATTGCAGCAGCAAAAGCAGCCAATCCAGATGTTGTAATTGTATTAAGCTCTATAAATCCTAATGGGTATAATGTTGGTAGCCAAAACCGAATTATTATTCCAGAAAAATATAATCCTTATTTAAAAGAACTTGTTGATAACACTCCAGAATATAAAGATTATGTAATATACAATCCGCAAGTGCATGATGAATTAAATAAAATACTTCAACAATACCCTTGAAGTATTAATGATATGTTATTTATTGGATCTGATAAATTTCATCCAAGTGCTGATGCACATTTGATTAAAGGAAAATCATTTTTAAATGCATTAGGAGTAGATACTGATAATAGTTACTTAAGTCACTATTTCTTACAACAATTTACCCCTTATACTACAAATGTGCAAAATATTAGAATAGCTCAATCTGGTAATACAATTGTGCCAGATTTTAGAAATTGAGTTGCTACAAAACCAGCTAATACTGCATCAATTGGACAAATATTTACTACTATTAGCCCATCAACATCTAATACAAATAATATAGAAGCTGGAAAAACAAGTTTATATGCATATTACATTTTAACAGCATACAATAGTCCAGCAGATGGAGGAGCAGCTAATAATCCAGATAGCAATACAATTACAAATGATTATATAATTCCTTATCTTAAAGCAGGTACATACAATTCAAGTTTTTGATCAACTACAAGAGTAAGATTAAGTAACTCTGCTTACAACTCAATTTCAGCAGCAAGTGCTAGTACTTTAACAATCCCGACTGCTACTAAAAATAGTTAAAATTTATAAAATTTTATTAATAAAAACTTACCCACATTAATCAGGTAAGTTTTTTAACTTTTATACATAAATGCTATGGATATAATTACACTTAAAAAGTTTTAAAATGAGGGGGAAATGACATTTATATTTGATCATCCATTAATTAAAAATAAACTAACAAGAATTCATAAATTTGTTTAAAATCAAATAAAAAAATGAACACTATATGGTTCATTTTTTTACTTATATGTTTTAAAAACTAATCTTTTATATTCTGTTTAAACAATTAAATAAAGTTAATTTTTCAAGAATTTTATCTTTAATTGCTTGATATCCTGGTTTTAAAAGTTTACGAGGATCAAAACCTTTTCTAACTTTATCTAAGTCTTTACCTTGTTCAACATAAAGTCTTGTAGCATCTTGGAAAGCT
>JABUSB010000001.1:0-100151 GCA_021444005.1 Malacoplasma sp. | reverse complement strand
GCTTTTTTAATTTGGTCATCAGGAATTCCAGTACCTCCATGCAATACTACTCCGATATCTCCAATAACTTCACTTATTTTTTTAAGTTGTTCAAAATCTAATCCCCTTCAGTTATCTGGGTAAATTCCATGGATGTTACCAATTCCAGCAGCTAATACGGTAATTGGTAATTGGGCAATTTTTTCACATTCAATTGGATCTGCTAATTCACCATTTCCAACAACTCCATCTTCTTCCCCACCAATTGTACCAACTTCTGCTTCTAAACTAATATCACGGTTGCCAATTATCTTTAAAAGTCTAACAACATTATCATAGTTTTTAGCAAATGGTTCGTGAGACCCATCATACATAATAGAGCTGAATCCTGCACCCATTGCTTCAATACAAGCTTCATAGCTACCATGATCTAAATGCAGTGCTACAGGGACTGTAATATCCAAATGATTAATCATTTCCCCAATCATATTAGCAACAGTTTTATAACCACATTGGTATTTTGCAGCACCTTCAGATAATCCAATAATAATTGGTGATTTAGCTTCTTGTGCAGTTGTCAAAATTGCTTTCGCTCACTCTAAGTTATTAGTATTGATGTGAGCCACTGCATATTTATTTTTCTTAGCATCAGCTAGCATTTGTTTCATACTTACAAAACGGTATTTTTCAATATTCATATTTATTCCTTTACACTAAAAGATTTATTCTTCATCAACATTTACAAAATCTGGATCTTCATCGTCATCATCATTTTCTTCATCTTCGTCATCATCTGAATCTTTGTTTAAATTGATTTCATTAGATTTAACAATTTCATCCTCTTCCACTGAAATGTTTTTAGAATCAAAATTATTTCTGTCTTCTTCGTCATCATCAATGTAATCATCTGAAATATCATCTTCATTTTTTTCTTTAACTAACATTTCAGGTTCAATTCCTTCTTCATAGTATTCATCAAGTCCAAACATAGATGATGTAATTTTGTTAATTTCAGTAGATGTAAAGAATTCTTTTAATGACCATTTTTGTTTACCTAAAGATAAAAAACGAGTGTCTTGAAGTAACTCAATATATAAATCAGCTTCTAGATCATCAATATTTTTTTCTTGTTTAGAAAGAGCATTAAATAATTCTTTATAAGTGAAATGTGATTTTCCAAAATTCTTTTTGGCACAATCATAAGCTTTTTCGATTAAGTGTTTTTCCATTACTAAATCCTTAAATAAATCTTTTAAATTATACTAACTTATTAAATTTTTATTAATCATAATTATTTTATTATTCTCAGTTGCGTTTTGATTAAAACTACTAAGTCTTTTTGCTGAAAATTTATATGTTAGTTTTTTATTTGCATTAAAAATATTAATTGAATTTTTTTCTTCACTTAAATAGATACTTTTTTGTGGTTTCTCAAAAAGTGTGAATAAATAAGAAATATCAATGTTTTTATTATTGGCATTTTTTTTCACTTCATCTAACAATTCTTTAGTGTATGAAAACACAAAGATTTGGTCAATGTTAAAAAATGCTTCAACAAAAGAATTTAAAATTTTATCTTCCATTACTTTTAAAGACACTAAAAATGAATTTAGGTTACTATCATTTAAATGAATATAAATTTTGTCAACACTCACTTCTTTTTCAAAAACAATTCATTCATAAAAATCATAAAAATAAATTTGGTTTTTATAGTTTGAAAAAGTATCTTTAATTTCTTTTAATCTTTCAAATATTTTTATTAGACATCACTCATATGCATATGTGTTTTTGTTATCATAAATGTCTTGATGCATATAGTATCTGCCTAACAAAAAACTTTCAATGTAATTCGCTGCAGTACTACTAAAGTAAACATCATTATTGATAAGAAATGATCTTTCAATTAAGAAATTAACATCAATTGTAGAAAAATTGGTACCTACAAAATATGAGTCCCTTAATAAATAATCAATTCGGTCTACATCAAGATTTGATGAAATTAAACGACCTATTCAATTTTTCTCACACTTTCCAGAATAAACATTGATTAAGTTATCAATATTAATTTTGTTTTTCTTCAAAAGATGATAAATTTTTAAATTTTCATTTTTAATAATTTTTCATCCCATTTCTTCATGGTTTAAGTGGGATATTTTTTCAAAAACGTGACTATAAGGGCCGTGGCCAATATCATGAAGTAATGCAGCAATTAGAAATAATTTTCTATCAGGTTTTGAAATTTGAGCAATAAAGTGTTTTGCAAATTTTTGGGCGACACAAAAAGCTCCTAAACAATGACTATAGCGATTATTAGTAGCAGAGGGAAAAGTTTTAAAACTTGTTCCCAATTGTTTAATTTCCAATAATCGTACCATTTCATAACTGTAAACAAAATCTAGTAATCATTTGTCATTATAGAAATTAATTTCTTTATGAACTGGGTCTTTAATGTAGTGATTCATCTTTTTTTGGAAAATATTTGGTGAAAAAGAGTCTAATAAATCTTTCATTTACTTTTCCTTATCATCATCTAAAAATTTCTTTACATTAGCTAAAACCTTTGCTTTTCCAATAATATAAATCACTTTTGCTAATTCTGGTCCGTGTGAGTGGTGGGAAGCAAAAACACGAAGCGGCATAAACAAATTTTTACCAGAAGCATTTGTTTCTTTTTTTAATTCATTAATCAAATCAGTTATTAAGAAAATATCCCAATTGTTTAATGCATTAATTTTTTTATAAAACAATTTAATTAATTTAATAGTTGCAGGTTCATTTAAGAAAGAAAATTCTTTTACAAAATCAGCAAATTGTTTTGGTTTAAAAAATGTCTCTTTAATTAATGAATTTAATTGTTTTGCATAAGATATTTGATTTTTAAAAAGTAAGATGATGTCATTTTGTTTATCTTTCAAATACTCAAAATTAACCGTTATGAAAGGTTTAACAAAAGCTGTAAAAACTGAATCTGACATCATTTTAAAATGTTCAGAAGAGATTCATTCCATTTTTTTAAAATCAAAAGTAGTTGGAGATTTGCTAACTTTTAAGATATCAAAATTCTTAATTGCTTCCAATAAAGAGAAGATCTCTTTATTGTCTTGTGATGATAAGCCAAGCAAGTACATAAAGTTTAAAATTGCTTCTGGTGGGAAACCCATATTTTTGTAGTCTTCTACAAATTGTTTTACATCCATATTTCTTTTAGAAAGTTTTTTTCCGGATTCATCAATAATGACTGACAAATGGCCAAAAACAATTTCTTGATTAATTTTTAATGCGTTGTTAATTGCGATTTGATATGGTGTATTTGATAGATGTTCTTCACCTCGAATAACGTGAGAAATTTTCATATAAAAATCATCAATAACAACTGCAAAATTATATGTAGGAATTCCGTTTGATTTTAAAATTACAGGATCAGTTAATGCGGATGTTGGAATTTTAATTTTACCCCTTATGATATCATCTCATTCAATATCAATATTGTCTGGCATTTTAAAACGAATTGAATACGGAATTTTATCTTCCAAATTTTTATTAATTTGATCTTGTGTTAAAGATAAACAATTTCGGTTATATTTTGGAGTTTGTCCGTCTTTCAAAGCTTTTTTACGGTTTTTTTCGAGTTTATCAGGACTACAAAAACATCGATAAGCTAAATTTGTATCTAATAAGAAGCTTGCTTTTTCTTTATAAAGTTGTAATCTTTCGCTTTGAATATAAGGCCCGTAATTACCAGGATTTAAAGGTGATTCATCTGGAAAAATTTTTAATCATTTTAAATTTGATAGTTGTGAATTAATTCCGTTTTCTACATTTCTTTCAATATCTGTATCTTCAATTCTAACTATAAAATCACCATTATATTTTTTTGCATACAAATAATTAAATAGTGCAGTTCTAGCGCCCCCAATATGAAATAGTCCTGTAGGGGAAGGAGCATAACGTGTTCGTATAATTTTATTATTTTTCATAATCTTTAATCAATTGTAAAGAAAGTACTACCTGTTCCTGATAAAAAAAGATTAGTGTTTAAAATTTTTTGTAATTCTTTATACTTATTTTTTAAATCTGAATAAAGAATAAAAGCACTTTCTTTTAAATTATTTTCTAATAAACTGTATTTTTTAATTTTAAAATACAAAATTTGTTTTTTATAAGAATTTTGAAAGTGGTGGTGGTTTGTGTTATGCAATGATTCATAATGCTTATAAACCTGTTTTGTATCACATGCAATGTTATTAAAATACAACTTTATCTTAATTGGATTTATAAGGTTTATTTTTTTAACTTTGTCACCAAAACCCATAACTTTGGCAACTTGAAAATCTTTAACAAAAAACATTACATCACTTCCGGTTTGCAAAATTGTTTTTTCTAGTTTTTTATTTCATTTAAGTATTCTTGAATTTAATAAAAACTTAAACAAAGATGCCACATCAGATGAAGCTCCACCAACCCCAGAAAATAGTGGGATCTTTTTGTTAATTGTTATTTTAAAAAAAGTATTGGAATCAATTAAGTTATTTTGTTTTAACAATTTAATTGCTTTTAAAAAAATACAATCTTTAATTAATAACAGTTGGTTTTTGTTATCAAAATACTTAATTTGGTTTTTATTATCACAAAAATCAATTTCAACCTCATCATAAATTGTGTCTTCGACTCTAAAAAATAAACTTTTAATTTTGTGTAAATTAAGAATTTTATCTTTTTTACCAATTAATAAAAACAAATTAACTTTTGGAAAACATTTATATTTCATAAAACTTTAAAAACATTTCTCAGTATTGTTGTGGAGAAATTGTTTGGGGACGAGATTGAATATTAATTTTCATTTGATCTAAGATTGATTTTATTTTTTGTTCATCAAATTGGTGTCTCAAATTATTAACTATTGTTTTTCTTCTTTGATTAAAACAAATAAATAAGAATTTTTCTAAAGCATCAAAATACTGCATTTTAAATTCAGCTTTGCGGTTCATTCTAATCACAGTTGAAGCCACTTCAGGAATTGGATAAAAACAGGTATTGCTAACATCAAATAATTTTTCAATATTAGTGGTTAGCGATAACAACACTGTAAAGTTATTATATTTTTTAGTATTTGGTTTCGCAGTAATTCGGTCTGCCATTTCTTTTTGCACCATTAATACTGCAACACTAAAATTTGATTCTTTTAAAATTTTAAAAATAACTTTTGCACTAATGCTATATGGTAAATTAGAAATAATTTTGTAATTATCAAATCCAAGTGCATTTAAATCAACTTTTAAAACATCACTACTAATTATTTGAAGATCTTTAAAATTAGTTTTTAAAAATTCAACTAATCTTTTATCAACTTCAATTATTTTAAGATTTTGAGTTCTTAATAAAATGTATTTGGTGATTGCTCCCAATCCAGGACCAATTTCAATTACATTTTCATTATTGTTTATTTTTAAAGCATCAACGATATTTTTTTTAATTGTTTCATTAGTTAAAAAATTTTGCCCCAATTTTTTTGAAGCAAAAAATTTTTTTTGTTTTAAAAATAAAAGTTCTTTATTTTCTTTAGAATTCATAAATATTTTTTATCTATTTTATTCCAAGCTGTTTTAATTTATCTTCTAAACTAATTCCACGCTTTTTTTTCTTCATTAAATATTTATGAATAATAATTGATTGCATAATTGTAAATAATGCTGACATAAACCAATACAATCCAACACTGGCTGGTGATTGCACCACAATGAATACCATCACAACTATAATTACAATTTGCATTGTCCGCATTCTTTTAGCAGACTTATCCCCTTTATCACTTGAAGTCTTTGCATTAAAGTTTCTTCTTTTTGCCAACATCTGTGGTAGTTTTTGTGAGAGGATCTGAACAGGAATGAGAATTATTAAGAAGAAAATAAACTTCCATCCTCCATCTGATAAATTTGAGAAAATTTCATTTAATGGTGAAAGACTCAAATTCCAAATTGTAAATAAACTAATTACTTTTATTGGTCTTAAAATTGTTACCACACGATAAACAATTAAGAAAATTGGCATTGTAATAAAGATTTGCTCAAACATTGCAAATGGTTTAATATTGTATTTTTTATACAATTCATTAGTTTCCAATTGCTTCTTTTGCCGGGTCGCCATATCTTTTTTAACATCTTTATACTTAGCATTAATCTCGGCGAGCTTTCCTTGAATTTCAGACATACGTTCAGATTGTAGAGTTGAACGGATTGAAATTAAAAAGGTAATTACCCGGATAATAAATAAAAGAATAAATAAAGCTAATAAAGCATTTAATCCCCCTCAAGCATCTTTTAATGGATACATAATGTATAACATTAACATTGCACCAGGATAAACAAACAACCCAAAGAAAGGTCCATAATCATCGATATTTCAGTTCGTGGAGGTAAACGCATAGTATTCATTATTTCCACCTGCTAAATCGTACCTGTAATCACCTGTAGTTCCAAATGAAAAGCCGAATTCCATAGCACTTCCAATTGTGGTATTGGTTTTTACAGTCGGGTCAAACATCGTTTGGAAACAACCTCATAGTCCCATTAATAATAAAAATGCATAGATAAAAAGTTTAGAAAACTTTCAAACAGTTTTTAAAACTTTTTTTACTTTATCAACATTTTCTTTTTTAGAGTCAAAAGATTGGGTCCAAAAGGGAGAAATAACTTGAGTGTTATTACTAATCATTAATTTTTGTTTTCCCTTCTTTTATTTATTTTTTAAGTAAATTTTAGCAATTATATTTAATAAATCTTGTTTTTTATCAAAAAACTTAATTTTTAAACAATTATTAGATTTTGGAATAATTAAGATGTCATAAGGTTTTTTAAGACAGCTATCATCAAGATCTTTTACTATATTTCTAACTTGTCTTTTAATTTTGTTTCGTTCTACTGCTTTAGAATACTTTTTTTTATTCACTCCGATTGCATAACGCAAATGATTAATATTGTTTTTAGCAACATAAAGAATAAAAAAAGAAGAATAATAGGTTGTTTTATTATCAAAAAGATTTTTGAAATCTTTTTTGTTAGATAAAACATATTCTTTTTTCTTCATAAAATTATTGATCTGAAACTGTTAAACTATGTCTTCCTTTTTGTCTTCGTCTTCGAATTACTTCTCTACCATCAGCGGTGCTCATTCTTGAAAGAAAGCCGTGTTTTTTTGCTCTTCTTCTTTTATTTGGTTGATATGTTCTTTTCATTTTTTAGTCCTTATAATATTTTGATTTAAAAATAGTAATACACAAAAACACTTTTAATATTATGACACAATATATTTTAATATGCTTTAAATTATAATTATATTAGATAAATTCAATATCTTTTATATGGTTAACCTTTCTGAATTAAAAAAGACATATTCTTTAATAAAAAAAGAAATTAAAAAAGAGTTTCAAAATGAAAACTTTTATTCCAATTATGTTTTAAATTCTTCTATTCTAAAAGTTGAAGACAAAAACATCTATATTATTGTTGAAAATGATTTTGTAAAAGAAGTTTTAAACAATGAATATAAAAAAACATTTCAAGATTATTTTGTTTGAAAATTACAAGAAAATATAGAAGTTTTTTTTATTACTAGTGATGAAAAAATAAATAAAAAAGAACAAGATTTAAATACAACAAAAATTAAAAAAACAAACAATTATTTAAATCCTGATTTAACTTTTAAAAACTTTTTAATTGGTTTATTTAATGAAAATGCATATAAAGCTAGTGAATCTTTAATAAATCAAAACAATAATTGAAAAACACTTTTAATTTATGGTGGTACTGGTTTGGGTAAAACCCATTTACTACACGCAATTGGAAATAAGTTTTTAAAACAAAATCCAGATGCTAACGTTTTATATATTCAAACTGAAGATTTTTTAGAAAAAATTTATAATGCAATTTCAGAGGGTAGTAAAAAAATCGAAGAATTTAAAAAAACCTTTGATGATATAGATCTTCTTTTAATAGATGACATTCAATTTTTGAATAATAAAGAAAAATTGAATGAAATCTTTTTCAACATCTTTAACAAACTTAATAAAAACAATAAGTTGATTGTAATGAGTTCTGATAAAGTGCCCAATTCTTTAAAAATTGATGACCGAATGATCTCAAGATTTAATTCAGGACTTTCAATTAAAATTAATCAACCAGACCAAGAATCAATTAAAAAAATTATTGTTGAAAAAATTAAAGTAATGAATGTTAAAAATAGTTTTTCAAATCTTGCTATTGAATACATTGCACTAAGATTTAATAGTGATATTAGAACTCTTGAAGGTGTTTTAAATAAAATTGCTTTTTATTTACTAGATTCGATTAATTCTGATGAAATTGTGAATGAACAAAAAATAAAAAGTGTCATTGAAGCAGATTCTGATTATGAAATTATTTCTAATTTAATCAATGTAAATCCAGCAATTATTATTGAAAATGTTAGTGTTGCTTATGGAGTTGATAAAAAAGGTATCATTTCAAAAAAACAAAGTAAGGATTTTTCATTCCCTAGAAAAATATGTATGTATATCTTAAGGGAAAAACTTAATTTATCATATAGTGAAATTGGTAGTTTATTTTCCAACAGAAATCATGCTACTGTGTTGGAAGCTGTTAAAAATGTTAAAGAATTGCTAACAAAAGACAAAGATTTAAAAGTTTTTATTGAGAATTTAATGCAAAAATTCTAGTTTTCCACAATTCCCACATTTTAAACATGCATAATAATAAATAATTTAAAATTTAAATAATATAAAAAATTAAAATAAAAGAAAATAAATAATATGAAAATTATTATCAATCAAAAATTATTAATTAAATCTTTAAAATTATGTAATTCAATTGCAGATAATTTTAAAAACACTCCAACATATTTAAGTACTTTGATAGAAGTAAAAGACAATGAAATAAATTTTATTTCAACTAATGGATCAATATCTGTTAAATCTACAATCAAAAAAAATAATGAAATAAACATCTTAAATACTGGAAAAGTATTAGTTAAAACTAAAACTTTTTTTGCAATTATTTCCAAGTTAAAAAATGAATCACTGATTTTAGAAAAAGTTGATAACTCGGTTTTAAAAATAAAAGGAAATACTTTTAATTCAAATATTAATATAATGGATGAACAAATCTATCCAGCAATCAATTTTGATTACCAAGAATGAAAAGAATTAATTATTAATCCAATAGTTTTTAAGAAAGCTTTCTCTAAAATTAGACATGCAATCAGTAACAATAAAGAAAAAGTTTCTGTAATGAATGGGATTTATTTTAATTCCAATACTAAAAACAAATGTTTAGAAATAATTGGTACTGATTCTTATAAATTAGCATATTACCAATATAAAAGCGATTTTAATGATTACAAAATCATAATTGATGTATCAGTAATTGAGATCTTTTTAGATTTGCTAGATTTTGATACAAATATTAAAGTGTTTTTATCAAACAATAATATTATTTTTAAAATTGATGACATTATTATCGCTTCAAAAATTATTGAAGGTGAATACCCAAATATTGCTAAAATTATTGCCATCCCTAGAGAAAACCGTGTACTAGTTTCTAAAAAAGAATTAATTGATGCCCTAGATCGTGGAAATGTATTATCTTCTTTAGAAAAAAAATCAATTGTTAAACTGACTTTTAATCAAAAAACAATTGAAGTTTATTTTAACAACATTGATTTAGGAAATTCAAAAGAAGAAATTGCTTGTAAATCAACTATTGAAAAAAGTACTTCAATACTACTTAATACTAACTATTTATTGTCCATTATTAAGGTGTTTGATAATGATGAAATTTGTATTGAATTCCAAGATAATGTCAAACCACTTGCCATTAAAGATTTAAAAGATGAAAACTTTTTACAACTCTTAGTTCCATTAAGAGGATAAAAAATAATTATTTTATTATAAAAAACTCTAAATTTAAAGATTTTTTATATTTGTTTTGTAATCTTTTTACATTAAATTAAGGTTAAAATTATATAATTTTATGTACAGATATTTTTATATAATAATTCTTTTTAATGTAAGCAAAATACAACATTGTCTTATATCAAAACAAGTAGTTTAAACACCTTATTAAAGCTTTATTTGTTTGTTATTGAATTATAAAAATAAAAAAATATTTTTATTTTGTTTAAGGAAATTCAATTATGGCTAAAGAACCTAAAAAAAATAATTATTCAGCTTCAAGCATTAAGATTCTTGAAGGATTAGAAGCTGTTAGAAAAAGACCAGGAATGTATATTGGTTCAACTGATGCTACAGGGTTGCACCATATGGTATGGGAAATTGTTGACAACTCAATTGATGAAGCAATGACAGGCAATGCATCAAGTATTTTTGTAACAATTACCAATTTAGGATCTGTTAGAGTACAAGATGATGGCCGGGGAATTCCAGTTGAAAAACACGCTAAAACAAAAAAATCCACAGTTGAAACTGTTTTAACAGTATTACACGCTGGTGGTAAATTCGATAATGATTCATATAAAGTATCTGGTGGATTACATGGGGTTGGTGCTTCAGTTGTTAATGCACTTTCAAGTTGGTTAAAAGTTTGAGTTTATAAAGATTATGTAGAGCACTTTATTGAATTTAAAGATGGTGGTAAACCAGTTGCTGATTTAAAAGTGATTAATAATAAAAGTAAAGTTAAAACAGGGACAATAATTGAATTCTATCCAGACTTTGAAATTATGGAAAAAGCAGAATTTGATTCGACTATTATTAAAAACCGTTTAAAACAACTAGCATATTTAAATAAAGGAATTAAAATTGTTTTCTTTGATGAAAGAAACAATGACAAACAAGAGTATTTGTTTGCTGGTGGAATTAAGCAATGGGTAGAAGAGTTAAATGCAGAAAAAGAACCAATTACAAATGATGTTATTTATATTGAACACGAAGAAGATGTGAAAGCTGCAAATAACAAGAGCAAATATAACATAAAAGTTGAAGTAGCTTTTCAATATAACAAAACATACACTCCTTCAACTTTTACCTTCTGTAATAATATCAACACAACAGAAGGTGGAAGTCACGAAGAAGGTTTTAAATTTGCAATTCAAAAAGTAATTAATAAATTTGCAGTTGATAAAAAACTATTAAAAGATACTGAAGAAAAGATCTCAAAAGATGATGCAATTGAAGGGTTAACTGCAATTGTATCGATTAAACACCCTAACCCACAATATGAAGGACAAACAAAAAGAAAATTAGGGAATAGCGAAGTTAGACAATTTGTAACTAACACTGTAAGCCAAATCTTTACAAAATATTTACTAGAAAATCCAGAAGACACTAACAACATTATTAAAAAATGTATGTTAGCAATGGAAGCCCGAAAAAAATCTTTTGAAGCAAGAGAAGCAACTAGAAGAAAATCACCTTTTGAATCAAATTCACTTCCTGGAAAATTAGCAGATTGTTCTACAAAAGATAATGAAGTTTCTGAATTGTATATAGTCGAAGGGGATTCAGCAGGTGGTAGTGCAAAATTAGGAAGAGATAGAATTTTTCAAGCAATTCTACCTTTAAGGGGAAAAATTATAAATGTTGAAAAAACTAAAAGTGAAAGAATTTTTGCAAACGAAGAAATTATCAATTTAATTACAGCAATTGGAGCAGGGGTTGGTCCTGAATTTAAAATTGATAAACTACGATATAACAAAATCATATTAATGACTGATGCTGATGTGGATGGATCTCACATCCGAATTTTGTTATTAACATTCTTTTTCAGATATATGCAACCTTTATTAGAGCACGGCAATGTTTATATCGCGCAACCCCCTTTGTTTAAATTTTCTGTTGGTAAATCTTTTAAATATGCATATGATGACAAAACACTAGAAGATTTTAAAAAAGAAAACAATAAGGTTAAGTACCAAATTCAAAGATATAAAGGTTTAGGTGAAATGAATCCTGATCAATTGTGGGAAACAACAATGGATCCCAAAAACCGTATTTTATTAAAAGTTACAATCGAAGATGCATTAGCTGCTGATAAATCATTCTCATTACTTATGGGAGATGATGTTGCACCCCGTCGTGAATTTATTGAAAAAAATGCTAAATATGTAAAGAACCTTGATATTTAGAATAAAAGGATTTTAAAGATGTCAACAAACAATTTAGAAAAAATAAAAGAAAGTCTTAAAGAAACCAAAGTCTATAACAAATCAATTTCTAAAGAATTAGAAAATTCTTTTATTGACTATGCAATGTCGGTAATTGTAGCTAGAGCAATCCCTGATGTAAAAGACGGGTTTAAACCAGTGCACCGTAGGGTTTTATATGCAGCTTACAATATGGGGATGACACATGACAAACCTTATAAAAAATCTGCAAGACTTGTGGGGGAAGTAATTGGAAAATACCACCCACATGGTGATAGTGCAGCATATGAAACAATGGTGAGAATGGCACAAGACTTTTCAATGCGGTATGTCTTAATTGATGGGCACGGTAACTTTGGATCAGTTGATGGAGACTCAGCTGCGGCAATGCGTTATACAGAAGCTAGGTTGTCTAAAATTTCTTCTGAGATTTTTAAAAATATTGAAAAAAATGCTGTTGACTTTGTTGAAAACTATGATGGTACTGAATTAGAGCCAGCTGTGTTACCAGCTATCTTTCCAAATTTATTAGCTAACGGATCTTCTGGAATTGCGGTTGGGATGGCAACAAACATTCCACCTCACAATTTGGGTGAAATTATTGATGCAGTATTGTTGTTAGCTAAAAATAAAGATGCAACAGTTGGAGAAATTTATCAAGTATTAAAAGGACCAGATTTCCCAACAGCTGCTGAAATTGTTGGAACTGCTGGCATCAATTCTTATTTTGAAACTGGAAGAGGGTCAGTCACAATTAGATCTAAAGCAGATATTATTCACGCAAAAGATAATAGTAAAGCACAAATTATTGTTAGAGAAATCCCTTATATGGTAAATAAAGCTTCTTTAATTGATAAAATTGTTTCTTTAGTCAAAGATGAATCAATTACCGGAATTGCGGATCTAAGGGATGAATCATCACGTGAAGGAATTCGAATTGTAATTGATGTTAAAAAAGATGTAGTACCAGAAGTTTTATTGAATAAACTTTTTAAAACCACACCTTTACAAACCAACTTTAGTGTTAATATGTTAGCCCTTGTTGATGGCGAACCAAAATTATTAAACATTAAAGAAGTTTTGCAAGAATATTTAAAACATCAAATCAATGTTTTAATTCGAAAGACTAAATTTGAGCTAAAAAAAGCTGAAGAAAGAGCCCACATTTTAGAAGGTTTATTTATTGCGGTTCAAAACATCGATGAAGTTATCAAAATTATTCGTAATTCTAAAGATAATGAAGAGGCTGAAAAAAAATTAATTGCTAAATTCAAATTATCTAAGATTCAAGCTAAAGCAATTTTAGATATGCGTTTAAGAAATCTTTCTAATCTTGAAAGACACAAAATTGAACAAGAATTAAAAGAACTTAAAGAATTAATTATTGAATTAAATGGCGTACTTAAATCAAAAGATAAACAAATTGAAATTATTAGTAACGAATTAACTAAATTAAAACAAACATATGGGGATGAAAGAAAAACTGAAATTCTATATGGAGTTTCAGCTTCTATTGAAGATGAAGATTTAATTCCAGTAGAGAATGTAGTTATTAGTCGTTCTGCTAACAATTACTTAAAAAGAATTTCAATTGAATCTTATAAACTGCAACATCGAGGTGGAGTTGGGGTTAAAGGAGTATCAACTTATAGTGATGATGAAGTAGATGATATTATTACAACTACTACTCATACAGATTTATTGTTTTTTACTGATTATGGTAAAGTGTACCGAATTAGAGCACACGAAGTTCCACCCGGTTCTCGACAATCTAAAGGAATACCCGCATTAAACTTGATCAATATTGATAAAAAAGAGAAAATATTGGTAATGCTACCAGTTGATAGTTATTCTAAAGGATTCTTGTTTTTAGCTACAGTTAAAGGAGTTGTTAAAAGAACAAGTTTATCAGAATATAACTCAATAAAATCAAATGGTAAAAAAGCAATTACCTTAAGAGAAGGTGACCAGTTACTTTCAGCTTTTATAACTCGTGGAAAAGATGAAATCTATTTAGGTGCATCTAATGGTTTGTTAGCTAGATTTAATGAACAAGATGTTAGAGTAATGGGAAGAACAGCAGCTGGGGTTAAAGGAATTAATATTGAAGTTAAAGCAGTTGGTAGAAATAAAAAGAAAGTAGATACTGAAATTAATGTAGTAGGTGCATCTTGTTCTCAAAAAGGAGATTTAATTTTATCAATTGGTGAAAAAGGGTTAGGAAAACTATCAGAAGCTGAAAACTACCGATTAACTAGACGTGGTTCTAAAGGGGTAGTTACATTAAAACAAAATGATAAAACTGGAAAACTGATTTTCTCATCTGCAGTAGTGGGGAATGAGGAAATCTTGATTGTAACAAGTTCTGGTAAAATTATTCGATTATCACTTGCTAAACTTCGGGTGATTGGTAGATCTACATCTGGGGTTACCCTTGTAAAACTACAACCTAAGGAAAAAATTATTTCTGCTGCAATTTACAAGACTGAAGTTGATGAAAATAAAATAGAATAATAATTTTATTTTTAAAGTTAGCTATATTAATCACTAAATTAAAAATCATTCTAAATTTTGATTTAGTGATTTTTTTATTGTTCAAAGTATGATCTTTGATTTTAATTGTTTAAAAGTTTATATGTTTGATGTTGAGCAATTAAGTTTAAAATCAACTAAATCATCTAGAACTTTTAAAGTGTGCTATTTGTTATTGAGTTACAAGTTAAAACTAGTTTAATTTAATTTTGTAAATTATATAAGGACAAAACCAACGGGATATTTTTTCAAACAGATAAAAACTAAAAGTTTTAAATGTTTTGTTTATCAGCACAAATTCAATATAAAAGATTAAAACAGTTAGTTTTAAAACAAAATAAAATAAACAGAAAGTTAAACTATATAAACAGCTTAAATCAGACAGTGTTAATTTTTAAAAATTATGGCATCCTACCACCAAATAAAAATAATTAATATCTTCTTGGAACATAATATTTAAATTTTTAACACTCAAAATAATTAATTTTGGTCAATTTAGAGAAGGTTTATGTGCTTGTTAGCTGTATTGTTTTTAACAACATATCTAGTTAATATTTGCTTAATCAAGTTTTAAAAAAAGAAACTTGTTAAATGGTTTTAAAATTAAAGGAATTTAAGCTGTTTACAGAAATAAGAAATAATTTAAGATTATTTAAGTCGTAAATTTGTATATTGTAAATAATTATAAAAACTAACATATATAAATGTTAGTTTTTTATTTATAAACCAATATAGCAATAGTTATATAAATGTTTTAAATGATCTTCTATAAATAAACGAGTTTTTGCAAAGCTTTTATTTAAACAAAAGTAAATTTATATTAATTTAAGAGAATAATTAGTATTTTCAATAATTACGTAATCAATTATATAAAATAATTATTTTAATTATACAAAGTAATTTTTTTAGTAATTCTTAAAAAACAAAAGAACCTTATTAATTTTGAATTTTTACAGTCTAGTAGCAAATTAAGCTAGTTTGATCCTTTAATATGCTTTTTAATGCTGTTTTTAGGCTTATACAAGCATTTTAATGCAAAGATGGTACAAATATTCATTTTTTAATTTAAACTTGCTTAAATTGACTTATTTAACTTTTTTAATTTGAAACCTCAGAAATTGATTTTGTTTAATTTTTTGAATTTTTAAGTATTACTTTAGTAATACTTAACAACATTACATTTTTTGGCTTTTTAAAAGATTTGATGATCACAAGACTTGCTGAGTTTTTAGCTTGAATTTGTTATTGTTTTAAGTATTACTTTAGTAATACTTAAATTATAGCATTGATTTTATAGTTTTCAAGTCAAAAATAAAAGAACTTTAAGAAAGTGTTGTTTCAACTATGTGAAGCAATCATAAGTCATTATTTAACAATAATTACATATTTAATTATGTAATTTATGAAATAAGTGTTAAAGAATCTTTTTAACAAAGAATTTTACTTTGAACTAGATAAAAATAATTACACTACTAATTACATAATTATAGAAATAATATTCAAACATTACATAATTAATTACATAACCACAATTATTTTAATTATACAAATAATTACGTAATTAAAATATTATGTTGTTTTTATATTTATGTAATTATTACAATTACATAATTCTTTTAATTATCTATATGATGGTATAAAAAATTATATAAACTATTACATAAAATAATTATTTATGTCATTATAATAATTACATAATTTTTGGAGTAATTAATGAGAATAGGAATTGTAAACAACAAAGGTGGGGTTTTAAAAACAACCATTGCTACTAATCTTGCTGCTTCATTAGCTTTAGAAAAAAAGAAAGTTGTTATTTTAGATCTAGATGGTCAAGGCAATGTTTGTGCAACTTTTGGAATAAGACCTGATGATTTAGAATACGCTATTATGGATTTCTTAAAAGGAGATTGTTCCTTTGAACAAGTTTTAATAAAGCAAACTGATGATCTTTACATCATACCAGGTAATGATGAATTAAACTTTTTTGATATTATGTTGAATTCTGGAACAATAAAACAATCTAATTTAAAAATGCTTATTGAAAAGTTAAATGAATTGTTTGATTACGTAATTATTGACACACCACCATCAATGTCTGTAGTTGTTGCAACTACATTATCTGTTATTGATGTAGCAATAGTTCCATTTGAACCAGATCAATATGCAACATTAGGGCTTAAAAGAATTATTAATGCTGCTAAACAATTTCAACAAAAAAATAATGCTTTAATGAAAATAGTTGCAGTCCCTACAAAGGTAAATACTAGAGTTACTATCCATAATGAAATTATTCAAAACTCCCTAAAACCAAAACTTAAAACACAAGGAGTTTATGTAACATCTAATTTCATAAGTGTTACTACAAAATCAACAGCTTCTGTAGCTTACGAAAGAGTACCAATTGTGATGAGTGTGGTTAAAAGCAAATATCAAGACGAATATCACAATTTAAAAAAAGAAATCCTAGATTATGTGTATTTTAACAAAGAAGCATCCACGATTGATAACTCAGAAACTCTTTATAATGGGAATAAAAATTTATAAAAGGATTTTCAAATGGCAAAAAAGAAAAAATTTAGTTTTACAGATTTAGCTGATGAAGATTTTGTAGTTCATAAAGAAGAACAAAAAACATCAGAAAAAAGTGCAATTAATTTTACTCTGCAAGATTTAAAAGAAAATGCACAACAAAACAATAATCAAACAGTTGTACAGAAGTTAGAAGAAAATAAATCAGTTATTAATTCTTCAGTAGTTTCAACTGTTGAAAATGATGCAAAAAAAAATAATGTAACTCCTACTGTAATTGAAAATGTAATTAAAAAGGTAACTATTGAAGACAAAAAAGAAGTACCAGTTTCTAATAATACTGATGCTTCAAACCAATTAAAAACAGAGCAGTTAGTTGTTAATGAAAGTCCTACCACTACACAAAGCAATATTTCACCAAAAAGAAATTATGAAGTAAATTATGATGATATCTTAAATGATAATCAAGATAAAAAAACTACAGAAATAATTGGTAATTTATTTAAAAAAGAAGATCCAATTAAAGAGTTATTTTCTACTAAATCTCAACCTGAAACAATATCTAATTCAGATTTAGAATCAGAAGATAATAATCACAACAACAACAACAATAATAATAGTTTAAAAAACTTAAAACCTCGTTCTACATTAGTAACTTATAATGAAGCAATTAAAAAGCAAGAAAAATTAAATACTGAAAGCACCCATTTTGAAGAAAACAAAATTAAGCAATATTTAACAATCAAAGAAAAGCTTGATGTTAAAACCAACATTTATTTAAAGAGCAGTGTAGTAGTTAAATTAAAAGAATTAGAAGATAGAACTAATGAGAGCAGATCTTCTATTATTAACAAGTTAATCGAAATTGCTTTAAAAAACATTGAAAATTAAGATATGCTACACATTGTTTTATATCAACCACAAATTCCTGAAAACACTGGTAACATATCAAGAACTTGTATTGGTTTAAATGCAAAATTGCATTTAATTAGACCATATGGTTTTATATTGTCTGATAAAAGAGTTATAAGAGCTGGACTAGATTATTGAAAGCATTTAAATAAAGAAGAACATGATGATTGGTATGATTTTGAAACCAAAAATAATTTGGAAAACAGTGCTGATTCTAAATTATTTTTAATAACTAAATTTGGGTATCATTCACTTTCAAAAATTACTAAAAACGATTTACAAAACTCAAAAGATATCTTTTTAGTTTTTGGAAGTGAAACTAAAGGGTTAGATGATTTTATTAAACAAAAATATGCAAACCAATGTTTAAAAATTGAAATGGGTGAGAAAATTAGATGTTTTAATCTTTCAAACTCTGTTGCTATTGTTGCATATATGTTTCACTATTTAACAGATTTTAAATACTTTTAACTCTATTTAAATTTAACTTCAGGTATTTCTATCTTTACATTATTTAAATAATTTAAATAATGAGGTTTTGAGAAGTTAAAAACAATTTTATAAGCTATTAAACATAAATTTTGATAGTTTAAATTATTTAAATGATTATATTTAAAATCACCTAATATAGGATGTTTAATATGTGCCATATGCACTCTTATTTGGTGTTTTTTACCAGTTAATAATTGAATCTCCACTAATGCATAAGATTCATATTGCTTTAGTACTTTATATGAAGTTATTGAGTTAATAGTTTGGTTTTTATTTTGATTTACAACCATTTTCTTTAATTGTTTATCTTCATAAACTTCAAATTTTAATAAGTCTGTTTCTTTTTCAAAAAAACCAAAACACAAACATTGATAGTATTTTTTTATTTGTTGACTATTTCATACTTTGTTAAGTTTTTTTAAAGTTTGATAGTTTTTTGCTGCCAAACATAACCCACTAGCATCTTTATCTAAACGATGGCATAAATTAGTTTGTAAGTAGCTGTTATCATTTTTAAGATATAGATATTTTTTGATTCTGTTATTTAAAAAATCATATTTAGAAAAACTATCTTGTTGGCAAACAACTCCTTTAGGTTTGCTAACAACGATAATGTTTTTATCTTCATATATGATATTTAAATCATCTTTTGCTTCTAAAAATAAAAGTTTTTGAGAATCATAATTTAATTCACTATTTCTTAAATAAATTTGGATTAAATCACCTTCATCTAATTTATAATTTCAAAATACTTTTTTATTGTTAACTTTAATATCACCCTTTGTAATCGATTTATTAATCTTTGAAAAACTAAGATTTGGAAATTTGTTCTTAATAAAATCTTTTAACAAGTTAGATTTATTATCTTTTTTATATTCAATTTGAGTCATATATTTTTTAAATTTACATTTAATTTATTTTTGTTGTTTGCTTTATTTAGAATGATTTACTTTAATGTTTATAAATTTAAAAACAAAAATAAATTAGTAAATATTTTCGCGTTTTTACTTAATTTATGATATTTTATATAGTTTATTTAGAAATTTAATAAATATAATTTTATTGGTATTAACTTTTATAATTCCAACATTTTGTTTAAAAAATTAATCGAAGGATAGAAAAATGTATTCAAACCAAAGTAGTTTTAATGTTAAAAATTTAACAGCTTCATTTAATAAAACTGCAAATATTAATAAAATTTTTGAAAAAATTCACCACAGATACTCACTAAGAGAAGTAACTGTGTATGCTTTTGTTGGATATTATAAAAACAAAAAAAACACTATCCTATTTTGTTTTAGTAATCAAAAAATCTTTATTGATGATGAAAAAAACAAAATATGGTTTTGTGGTGCATATACTTATAAAGATATTAAAAGTTTAACATTTGTTCCAAACCAGAAAGCGCCTCAAAAATCATATTTAGAAATTGAAACTGACAATCATAAAACCTTCAAAATAAAAGGTGTTTCACACGACGAATTTAAAATCATTATTAACGTTTTTAAGAAACAAAAAGAAATTTATTTTAAATCATTTTTAGGTAAAGTTACTAACCAAGAAAATGGGTTTGAGTTAATTGATGAAACATACACTTATTCAACATTAATTAATTCAATCAGCTCCATCCCTTCAAAAAGTGAATATGAACAAGAACTTAAAGATAAAGAAGAGAAAGAGATTAAAGCTCTTAATTCTAGTAAAACCCAATTGATAGAAGGTTATGACATTGATAATGAGGAAGACATTGATAATCATGAAATTGAAATGGATGAAAAAGAAGAATTGCAAAAATTAAATTTTAATAGCTCTGCACGTTCTATTAACACTTCGGTTTACGAATCTTTAAAAAATGAAAAAGAATTATCTACTAATGATTTGATTTCCCATTCTAACTTATTAGTAGAATCTTTAGAATCTCCAAAAAATAAAAAGGTAGTTAATGATACATTAGCAACTTCAAACAACACTTTTAGTAGTGTTTTTATAAGTAATCTACTAACTAACCAAGAGTTTGACTTACCCGGTGGTAAAAAAACATTATTCTATTTTATTGATAAAAGAATTAAAGAGTTAGAGTCAAATAATTTAGCAATCAAAGGAATTGATTCAACTCCAGTTAGACTGGATAAAAAAATCTTAAAACTTAATACGGTTCCAGTAATCATTGAAACTAAACCTTTAAATTCATCCTCAATAAATGATGATGAAAATGAAAACCATCTGTTTTTTTCAAGAAATTGAATTGAGTATACAAAACATAATGTAACTAATAAATTATTAGGTGTAGATGAAAAAGGAAATGGAGCTTATATTGATTTTAATAAAGCAAATTCTTCAAAAACAATCGATATCTTTAAAGCAAAAGAATATAAGTTAAATGATGAAATAAGAAACGGGTTAAGATCTTCACAAACAATTTCTTTTTTAGAAAGAAATGGGAAACCAGGAATTAATTCATTTTATACCAACTTGAAAAATGGTGAAAAATTGAATGTTAATCAATATGATGGAATTATTTTTCAAGGGATTAAATATTATTTTGGTTCATATGATGAATTTTCAAAATTACAAAAGAAATATTTAAGAATATTTTTTGAAGATAAAAAAATAAATGGCGAAATATTTCGTAAATATGAATTAATTTTTGATGATGATTTAATTACTTACAAAGCTTATAATGAGCGCTCTGAATTGATTAACGATTCTTTTAAAAACTCAAATTCTTATGATCTAAAATGATTAACTTTTTTTAAAGAATAAAACAAAAATATTATGAAATTTGCCACTAAAAAATGGTAAATTTTTTATTTTTCAAACTGTAAATTTATGCAAAATTTAAAGATTTTTAAAAAACTATAAACCTTAATTATATATAATTTTTTAATATTCTATTAAATAATTTGATTCTTCTACATTGATTTATATATTGCAATAACCTAAAATATATATAATTAGGTTTTAATAATCTATATCATTCTGGTTATGTATTTTGGAGATTACAATTATGAGTAAATTAAAAACTACTTCAAAATCTTCTTTTAAAAAAAACAAAAAACATAAATATTTCATTTTCTCTTCTGGTATTTTTGCTTCCTTAGTTGTTGCCTTAGGTTGAGCAGCAGCTAATGTTTCAAATGCAACTAATAACCCCTCTATCTCGATTACTAAAGGAGATACTACTAACCAAGCATTAGCAACCAGCACTAGCACTTCTCAAAGTTTACCAACATTCTCAGTATCTAATAGTGTAGAATCCTCTGGATTAACAGCAGACCAAATTAAAGCTGAAGACCTGCAGAAGTTGTTAATGCCAAGCTCTAATGTCCAAAATTTTTCTGTAATTATATTACCGATAACTGAAAAAAACATAAACCTAGGTTATGTTAATTTTTTAATATCTGTAACTTATTTGGGAAACAATAACACTAACACTACTGATTTTGCTGATGCAACAAAATCTAATACTACTTCTGGTGGATCAAGTGGAGGTGGTGGTACTTCACAAAGTGGAAATTACAAATCAGATGATACTGGTTTTACTTTTAGTAATTACTCAATTAACAATAAAAATCCAAGTGATAATAATGTTTTCTCAACTGCAAAAATAGAAAACCTAAAAAATTGAATAGTACCTAAAACTTATAAATTTGCCCTTAAATCTGATCAAGATTTACAAAACTATATTTCTAACTCAACTATCACTACTTTAACTGCTGATGATGTTTGAAATAATATGTTAGATGATACAGACACTTTACCAGCATTAAAGACTGATAAAAACAATAATGCATCATCTGACAACTATACATCAATTACTGTTAGTGCAGTTGATTTAAATGGCAATACTGCTACTAACAACCAATATGGCTTGTATAAAGTTGATTTTTCTTTTTACAACACAACTCCACAAAGTTGAGGTGAATCATATCCATCTGAATTTACTAATTCAAATAGTGGGTCAAGTTCTCAAGGACAAGGCGGAGGTTCTTCGCAAACACAATCTACTAGTCCAATAACTATTACTAAATACTTTGGTGGATTTCTTAATGCTTCTGGTACTAGAAACACAGTAGATTTAAATGTGGAACAAAATATTAGAACTTGAGTTTTAAGTACTACACAAAGCACAACAGCTGGTACTACAACAAATAACTCAATATTTAATGGTGCAACAGGAACTTCGAGACAACAAGTTTCAAGTCTTACAGCATCACAATTTTCAAGTCCAAAAGGTGGGACACCAACACTTATTAGTTTATTATCATCTGGTACAGGATTATTACAAAGTGCTAATGCACAAAACCCAACACCGATTGTTACCTATTCATATGCAAACAATAAATATAATTTCTATGATATAAACAACCCTAATTCATCTTCAACAACATCAGGTACTGGAACTCAATCTGCAACTGGTGGAATTTTGAAACAAATTCAAGATAACAAAAACAATATTATGATAACTGGTGTTCAAGCTAACCCTAATAATACTGATGGTAGCTTGCAACTAGTATTAACATATAGTGGTTTCAGTGTTTATTCTGATGCTGTTGTTGATAATCAATTATACACAGTAACATTCTCTGCAGGTACGTTTAACACTACAACAACTGCAAGTGAAAATTTAATCTTAACTTGGAAATCAGTTGATGTACTTTCACAATATGGATTATCAAGTAGTTATGATGTTGTAAATGAATTTAATAAAAACAAAGATAATGCTGAATTTGTCAGATTGTTTACAAATCAATTCTTAGATACTACAAGTGATGTACAAGCATTAGATCGAACTGCAACTATAGTGTATGGTACCCCTCCAGCTGATAATCCAGATGCAGAAGTAACTAGTGGTACTACACAAACTGATACTGGATGAGTTGCAGGTAGTGGTGTAAACCAAAGTGCTATCACTGTAAGACTTACATTTCCAAATTGGAACGGATCTGGGACTGACAAAATATTCCAACAATCATTTGTATTTCCTTACTACCAATATTCATCATCTACCCAAGCTACAAGTGGTAAAGATGCATTAACTATTACTTGAAATACTAGTCAACAAGTAATGACATCAAACCCGACTTGAGCTAATATCACTCCATCTAATTTAACTTATTCACTATTAGTTACAAACTCTGGACAATACTTTACATCTCCCCAAACAATCCCATTCTTTACATCTCCTACTATTACTAAATTAGATGATGTAACCATTTCATTATTACCAGATGATACAAACGGAACCCTTACTGTATTAGTAAGTAAAAACAACACTAATAACAGTGCACTAACTAGTACTAATGGATATATCTATTCGCAAATGTTTGTTGGTTTTCTAAAAACAAGCACTACAAGTCAACTAACATCATATTCTTGATTAGCACAAGATGATGTATCCCAATCATTATTATCAATTCCATTATCTACGATTACTAAGAGTGATGTAATTGATTTATATTTAAAAAACATTGCACTATTTGCAAATGGTACCTTAACCCAAAATAATGTGCAAATCTTTCCAGATGTTTCAGATAACTCACTAACAGTTGAGGTAACATTACCTTTTTATAACCAAGAAGATATTACAACTACAAATGCACAAAAAACCTTTTTAACACGACTTACTGGGTTTATTAATAACCAATATGATAATGAAAGTGATTTTAAACCGCCAAAGAATTTAACTGCAGTTATAAGTGTTTCAATTGCTGTTATTTTATCTTTTGTATTGGGATCTGTATTGTTTGCAATCTTGTTAAGACGTGCAAGATTGAGAAACTTTAAAAACTATCACAATAATGTTTTAGGGGTTAAATCAAAAACAAAACAAGAACCTAAGACAAAAGCAAAAGCTTTTAAAAGTAAGAAGGGTAAATAATTGAGGTGGGCAATATGAGAAAAATTAAAAGAATTAGAAAACGAATTTATGCTTCTTTAGTAACATTGGGAATCTCAGCTACTATGGGATTAGCAGTTGTGGGTGGAGTTAATGGTTTTAGTAACCATTCCACTTCAACTAATAATGCTACTAAAGCTAGTTCTTCTTTGCAAAAAGACAGCTCGAATGCTTCTTCTTATTTGCTACCTTGAAATATAAGTAGTACCAATGATGCAAATTTAAGTTCACCAAAACAAAATATTGCATATGATGCTTCTTACTCTTCTTTTGTAATGTTGACAAGTACAACAAGTACATATAAAAGTAGTAGTAGTATCTCTACTACTACTAATGATAAATATGAAGTATTAACTTGTTATAACATTACAGCAGAAAGTACTAGCAATAAAGCTTGAACTTATACTGCAAGTAGTTTGACTAATTTACCGCAAAACAGTAATAATAGTCAAAAAAATACTGGAGCATCCTTTGTTGCAGTAGCTTATATTCCTGCATTTGCAAATAGTGAAGCAGTTTATTTAACAGTTGTAAAATCCAATAATAATAATAATTACTACTTAGTATCAATTGGAACTGATGGTACTTTAAAAGGAAGTTGCCAGTTGGATAATACAGCACCAACTGATGCACAATACTATATTGTTTCTAATTCATCTAGCACTTTTAATGCTAGTGTTTTTGAAATTTCTAAATCTAGTAGCAGTGGAAACACATTCAATGTCTCAGTATACAACACAACATCTGTTACATTGAGTACTAGTATCGCTTCAAAAACAACTACAATCTCAAATGATTTAATTAATAGCTATTTCTCTACTACTACTACTACTACTGGTACAGATGGTAACTCTACTACAACGCTTAACTCTAAGTTGGCTACAATTTATACTGACCAAAACTTTATCTATTTTGTATTCCAAAAAGATAAAGTTGATAAACTAGAACCAGTTACTAACTATGCAACAATATTAAGACTTGCAACTAACACTACAGATCCAGTTGTTGATACTGATTCTTTATTTTCTGTAAGTTTAGATACAAATGAAGTTAACGAACTAATGGGTAATACAGATTCAACTTCAACAACAACTGAAACACAAACAACTACACCTGTTGCATCAACTGCAACTTCTGTTAATAACTTCATTGTTTCAATTGCAGATGACGATACAAATGCAAATCTATTAATTTCATCTACTAATTCAACTACAGTATTATCCACTCCTATAGACCCAAGTGTCTTTAATGGTGGCAGCAGTGATGTTAATTTTACAACCCTAACAAATGTATCAAAATCATTTATAGTATCTATTTCACCCCTTTATGCGGATGACGGTAGCAATAGTGGTTATGTAGCACTATTGAGTGATAACAAAGCAGTCCAAATTAGTGCTGACTTTACTTCAATCTCACTTTTATATGACTTTAGTAATTTAACGACTAATAATAATGACTCTAAATTAATCTTTAATGTCTTTACATTAAAGAATGATGCAAACTGGTATGCACAAATGACTGATGGGTCAATTATTCAATTTAGTGGTACAAACTTAGTTGGTCAAATGGGGTCAAATAACATTAACAACCGTACTGAGTTTGTAGCTTCAATTGCATTAGTGCCACAAAGTGAAATTCAAACTGCAATTTTGTACCAAAAAGTAACTGAAGGTGCAAACACTACTTCTGGACAAGCCAGTGCAACATTTAGTACTTATATCCAAAATAATGCTTCTGAATTTATTAATGTAGAATCATTTGACTCTGTATTTGGAGAGCCTGAATTTACTGCAAAAGTAAATTCAGTAACTCAAATTGCTAACAGCAATGGAAATTATTCAGTTTCAATTAGTTTCATTCAAAAATTGAGAAGTATACAAAATGGTAGCATTACAACAACTTCTCCAACTGAAGTTACTTTAGCTACTCAAGTTTATACATTTACCAATGCAGATGTTTCTGTAACTCAAAAAGACAGATCAAGTGTTCCAGCATCAATTACAAGTTTAATCCCGAGTAAAGTAACAGAAAGTGATTTGGATAAAATTTTAAATATCCAAAACGCTGGAAACTACACAATGACACTAACACCAGATGACACAAAAGGAACATTAGCCGTAACGATTAAATCTGATGTTGCGTGAGTTGGTGGTAAACTGCAAAATGATTACTCACAAACAATCACATTAGGAGATGATTCTAATCCTTATTTTGCAATTGATTACTTTAATGGATTAGATACTTCAGTTACATTTATTACTGATGATTATTTAAATGCAAATCCAAATTTAAAAACCACATTAACTAATCAATTCTCAACTACATTACCATCAAATGTAACTTCTCAAGATATTATTGATAACTTCATCATCTTTGGTAATGCATTCTCAAGCACGCAATTGATTAACAACAATATCATCTCAAGCCCAGATGATACTGAAGTACAATTATACCCATTAGATTCAACTGGTAAATTGTTTGTTAACATTACCATTCCTAAAATTGGAAGCAAAACGAATGTTAACTATTCATTCACAACTGCGACTGTATTTCAAGCAGATCCGTTAGTGAATCAAAATGTGTATTTTAACTTTGTAAATAACCAAACAGTATTAAATACATCATATACTGCGGGTACTGGACAAGCACAAACACAAGTGCAATTAAATACCCAAACTCCAAGTTCATTAGTAAACTTAATTAATACTGACAAAACTTTCTTATTCAATTTTATTGATATGTCAAACTATGTTTACAACTTAATTGCAGGGCTTGACAATAACAATAAAAATGCAGTTACATTAAGTTTAAATCCAGATGATTCATTAGGTACACTTACAATTGCAATTACATTTAACCAGCAAATTAATGGACTAAACCCAACTTATAGTTATAAATTTACTGGATTTACAACTACTAATACAAATTTTTCTGGGGCACCAACAAATATGCCTGGTTTTAGTTGAGGTACATTAACTGCAACTGCATTTGCAGATATGACACCATCTCAAGTAACACCAGAATACTTGCAAACAAACTATCCAGGATTGTTTGTATATACTAATTCTGCTGACCAATTAAGTCATACAATTACAACTACTCCGATGAATGCATCTGGAGAAGTGTTAGTTACAATTACATTTACTGATTGGTGACAAAAAAGCGGTGAAACTAATAACCAAACAACTCAAAAGTTACCTGAAAAATCATTCACTACAGTACTTAAAAATGGTTTAAAACAAGTCCAAGATTCAGTAGATTCAATTGTGTGAAAATCATTTGCAGAACTTGGTAATTCTAATGCTGCAATTACTGCGTCTTCACCATCAAATGCATTAACCTTAATTCAAAGCTCTGGATCAGATTTCTTAACACAATTGGGAGTTGTAGCTAATGTTTCAAACTCTTTGAAGAGCCAACTACAAACTGCAATTGCTGAAAACCCAGATGCACTATCACTTTCATTTAATGCAGATGATGCAAAAGGGACGCTATCAATGTATGTAAAGATTACATTAGATGGCAAAGTTTATAGTTTTAGTAACGTTTTATCAGGCTTTGATTTAGTAGGAGCTAATTATTCTGTTTCATTAGCGAATGAAACTTCAGATGCGATTAATAAATTAAAAGGAAGCATTCCTTCTGATTTATCATATGAACAAATTGCATCTTTAGTTACAGTTAACTTAGGTAACGGGTTAACAAAGGATATCAAATCAACTTATGATGACGTTAATGGTACCTTAACCATAACTGTAACATTAAACAATGATAATGAAACAGTGGCGACAACTACAAAAACTTATACTGGATTTGCCAAAGCAAATCTTAATTATCAAGGCACTAATATACTAATTGTTTCATTAGCAGTAATTATTCCAATCATTCTCCTATTAACTCCAATTCTTTATATCAAGTTATTTAAAAATAGACTTGAAACTAAGAAATTGGCAAAAGTACTTGATAAACGATTGACTCAAGAACAACACAAGAAACGAAATGTTGAAGTTAGTAGTATTGAAGACTTATTAAAGATTGATGCTGATTGAAAATAATAAAAAGAAGGGTTAAGTTATGAAAAATACATTGATTTTTCTAGTAACAGAAGGAATCGGTTTAAACAAAAAATGAAAGGGTAACTATTTAAAGTTAGCTAAAAAACCTAATATTAACTATTTGATTTCAGGGATTTACCCTTGAGCGATCATTTCCAATGATAGCAAAAGAAACCCCATTAAATTAAACCGTTTAATGCCAACTGTTAAAAAAGATGTTGATGCTAACTTTTATGAAATGCTTTATGGACAAACAGATATTAAAACATATCTGGAAATGTTTGAAGAACAAGTTAATAGTAAGTCATTACATAATTTAGCAATTTTTGACAAACTAGTAGAACGAAGTGAATACACTAATGATAAAAAAGTGCACATCTTCACAATGTTGTCACAAAACACAAATAAATTCAATGTTAAAAACCTTTTCTTTTTAGTCAATATCTTAATTAAAAAAGGATTGTTACCTGTATTCCACTTAATTGGGGATGGACAAGATGAACAACCTTTTAACTTTAACAAAACCCTTATTGATTTCTCAAAGTTCTTATACAAAAGAAATACACCAATTGTCACTATTAGTGGACGAAATTATGTTTTTGGTAAACACGGTAGAAGTTATATTGACAACAACCACATTTTAAATTACTTTGAAACAATTTGTGGATTGGGTGAAAATTTCTTTGGCAGTGCCAATGAATATGCTAATGAAAACTTAGCTAACAAAACAATGGATGCAGATATCTTGCCAGCTGCAAACGTTAGTGTTGATGATTGTTTTGTTAATGAAAAAAGTAGCATTATGTTTTTAAATGCAGATCCAGATGATTTTGCACCACTTGCTAAAATGTTCCGTAGTGAACCAAAATTAAAATCAGTGTTTATGTCAAGTTTAGCTCCAATTTATGGCGTTAATGTTGATGAATTATTTTTTGAAGACCCAGTTGCTAGCAAAACTGACAACTTGTTAGCAAATGTAATTGCGGATCACGATAACAAAGTATTAGTATTAGGATTAAATCACAAAAAAGGATTTATCCAAAAATTCTTTGGTAAAGAAAACAGTCACCCAAATGTGGAGAGAAAAATCATCTCTACACCTCATTGGGTAACTGAAAAAGATTACTACAAATTATCTAGTAAGATAATGATTGACAAAACAATTAGCAATGTTGGCAAGTATGATGTTATTTTTGTAATGCTACCAACAATTGCTGAGGCTGCTAAAACTTCAGATCTAAACTTGTTAATCTCAACTATTGAATACTTTGATTTACATTTGGGAAGACTTGTAAACTTATGTCGCTCAACTGGTAACATCATTGCTTTCACATCAGCATATGGTGCTTGTGAAAAAATGTTAGACAAACACTTAAATCTAATTCCATTTAACAAAAGTTCTCCAGTACCTTTTGTTTACACAAATGGGGATTTATCAGCAAAGCATTTGTATAGTAACTTCTTAGGCATTTACTCTTCAGTATTATCAACTTTAGATTCACTAGATGCAGAACACCGTTTATTCTATACATCTTTGATTAATCCAAATTTTTCAAAAACTAAAATTGAAAATTCATTAAATGATGCTTTCGAACTTTGGAAAAATGAAATTACCAATGACTTAATTCAAGAATTTGAATATAACAAACTAAACTTTTATAGTGAATTTATTAAAAATGAACAGTTTTTAGCAGAAAAACAAAAGTATGTTGTGTTAAAAGAATTGGTTAATGTTACTGAAAAAATTCTTTTAACCCCAGATGCAAGAAAAAAACTTTATAATGTTTTACTAAATTATGTGGAATATAACAAAGTGGATTTTGTGGGATTAGATATTAATTACCAAAAAACATTCCAAACTTTGTTTAATGATGAAATCAAATTACAAAAGATCTCTAAATTATCAAACCGTTTCTTTGATAAAAGGTTGTGAAATACGAACTTCTTAAGAAATGATAAATGAATTAATTCGGTTAAATTTGATTTATTAGAAAATGTATCACGTAGCTTTGATGTAAACAAAAAGCCTAAGTTGTTAGAAAAAGTGCTAAGCAATGTATTACCATTTATGTTCTTTGAAAAGATATGGTATTCAGAAGCTGAGATTTTAAAAACAAACGATGCATTTGCAATTGCCCAATTTTATGAATTAATTAAACCTGAAGTTAGTGAAGTTTATGAAGAATACGTTGCACCAAAAGTTGTAGTAGCAGATGACTTTGATAATAAGAATGAAGATATTATTGAAGAAAACGAAATTGATGCTGAAACTGTTGCAATTAACAACTGACTATACCCAATTGTGTCATATTATGATTACTTTGAAGATGTAATTGATGTTGTTGATTCTAATAATGACAAACTACAAGCATTCAATAACCGTTTCCAAGAAACTAGGGAATATGCTATCAATAAATTAAATAATCTTGATTTATCAGATATTTACAATGTACCCCTTTCACTACTAAACCCACTAACATCGAAAATTGTAGGAATTTACCGATTATACAATTCAGATTTGAAAAACCACTATAACTCAAGCTTTATTGCAATTAAGAAAATTGTGTATAAATTTAATATGAATTACAACATTAAAATAAATGTTGCAAAAGAAGCAATTGTGTATGATGGTGAATTTGATGAAGGAATTAACTTAGAAAATCAAGTTAATCTAGAAACTAAGTTCTTAAATTATGCAAGTTTATACCGTGAATTTGACAATACAATGATTTCGTTTGAAAAAGAAGAAGACGAAAATGAAGCCAATGAAAAAGAACTTAAAAAAGAAGTTGAGCTTGATGAAAACGGTAACCCAATTATTGTTGATGACATTAATGATGTGAGAATTCGAATGCGTAAAGAATATGATATGACCGCAGCTTGAGTTCAAAAACGCTGTGATGAATATCTAAATGTTGACAACATCAAAGAAGATATTGCATCTGATGCAGAACAAATAGTTTCAGAAAACAACCAGTTCAAAAAAGCAAAACATGATGTTAAAGACTATAACCGCTTAAGCGAGGCTTGAAAGAAAAATAATCAAATGATTGATTTTAGCCAATATAGTGAACCTTTAGGAGAATAACAATGCGTGAAAAGATTTTGATTGCAAATTGAAAAATGAATGCTGACTACATTTCAATTACTAAGTTTTTCAAAAACATCGGTGCTATTGAAAATGTTAAATTATTAGTTGCCCCTTCATATTTAGGTATTATTCCAAGTCTTAGCTTAGTGGGTGATAAAAATATTGAAGTAATTGCTCAAAATGTATCGTTACCAACATTGGGGAACCATACAGGTAGTATTTCATGAGTTGAATTGAAAGATTATGGAATCAAAACTACATTATTGGGTCACCCTGATGTAAAAGTTGATTTTAAAGAAAAGAATTACCAAATCAATGCAAAACTACATAAGTTAGTGAAAAATAATTTAAAAGCTGTAGTTTTTATTGAGGAAACAATGTTAGATTTATCAAAAGAAAATACAAAAGAAAATCTAAAATTGCAAATCGACCAAATCTTTGCAGATTTAGAATCAATTGAATTAATTGATAAAGTCTATATTGTGTACAAACCTAACTTTATTGGCGATTTGGGAAACCGTTTTGATCTTAAATTTGTTTTTGATACGATCAAAATCATTCGTGAGTTTTTAAGAAACAAATTTGGATACTATGTGGGAAACAATTTACCAATTCTTTATGGTGGTGAAATTGTGAACGATGAAGTAGAAGCAATTTGTACAAACTATGATTTAGACGGAATTTTAATTGAAAACGAATCCGCATTATCTTCTAAATACATTACTATCTTATATAAACATTTATATAATGGTTCTGGAATTGCTTATGAGCAATATTATGAACACAAAGTATTAATTGATTTACCAACAGAAGAAGAAAGAATTAAAAACGTTAACAAACCAATTGATTTTGATATCTATGATGTAACTTCTGACACTTATTTTGAAGATATCAAAATTGTTGAAGAAGATTTCTAATAACAGCATTATTCTCTTAAACTATTAAACAAATCACCCTAGTGGTGATTTTTTTAATGTTGTAAAAACCTTTTTATGTTGAAGAAAAATGAATGAAAAATGGAAGATTTTTGAGAGGAAAATGGTTGAAAATTGGTTTAAAAATGGGACTACTTTTTGCATTTTTCTGTTTACAATGTTTTTACTAATCAAATCTCATCTGATTGATTAATAAAAAAAGTGAAAGGAATAAACAAATTTAGTAAATTAAAAACTTATATAATATTCTTATATTTAAAAAGATTATGAAGTTATACGAACACTTATCAAAAAAGTATATTGAAGTTAGTGATAATGATAAAGAGGTCAAAATTTATGTTTGTGGCCCCACAGTTTACAACTATGTCCACATTGGGAATTTAAGACCCATCATTGTTTTTGATGTTTTAAACCGATTGTTATTAGAGTTAGGTTATACTGTTAAATTTATTCACAATATTACCGATATTGATGACAAAATTATTGCCAAAGCAAAAGAGTCTAATAAGAGTGAGATTGAGGTTGCATCATTTTTTGAAAACCATTATTTTGAAATTTTAAAAACAATTAATATTTAC
Organism: Malacoplasma sp.; assembly: GCA_021444005.1. Classification (GTDB taxonomy): domain Bacteria; phylum Bacillota_I; class Bacilli_A; order Mycoplasmatales; family Mycoplasmoidaceae; genus Malacoplasma. The sequence goes on along the minus strand of JABUSB010000001.1, from coordinate 66,996 downwards.
CAAAAGAATATGATCTTTCCACGAGTTTCAGATCATATTGAAGATATTGAAAAATACATTCAAGTTATGATCGATAACAAGAGTGCATATTTTAATGAAGGCGATGTTTATTTTGATACTAGTAAATTCAAAGATTATGGGATTATTTCAAATAAAAAAATTGATGATCTATTAGTTGGTGAAAAATCGTTAAATAATGCAAATAAATCAAATTTACAAGACTTTGTTTTATGAAAAAAAACAAATCAAGGATTAAATTGGAAAGCTAGTTTTTCAACAGGACGACCGGGATGACATACCGAATGCTCTTGTATGATTAATAAATATTTAGGAGACCAAATCGATATTCATGGGGGTGGCATTGATTTAAAATTCCCGCATCATGAAAATGAGAATGTGCAAAATTTAGCTGTTAAAAATGTTAATTTAGCACGAATTTGAATGCACGTGGGGCATTTAAATATTAATAACGAAAAGATGTCTAAGTCCTTGAATAATTTCATATTAGCTAAAGATTTGTTAGATAAAGAATCTGCGAACACTATTAGATGGTTTTTTTATCAAACAAATTATTCAAACCCTTTAAATTTTAGTGATCAAAATATTGAAGAAGCAAGAAACAACATTAACAGTATTATTTATAACCTTAATGTTTTCAAAACTAATTTGATTATTATAAACAAATTAAATCTTGATTTAAAATTTGATCACACTTATATTAAAGAATTAGAAAATTATTTTAATTTTCCTAACCAAATTAGTTTTGTGAATGAAAAAATCAAAAGTGGTAACAATCTTTTAAAAGCAAAAAAATATGATGAATTAAATGCTTTATATTTTAATATTCATTATTTATTAACTAATATTTTAGGAATTCAAATTCAAAACATTCACACAAGTCAAAATATTGCATTAATTAAAGAGTGAGTTGAATTAAAAAACAAAAAAGATTATGAAAAATCAGATGCAATCCGGAAACTATTATTGGAGAAAAAATTAATTTAATAATATGAACTTTTTTGGTAAGAAAGCAGTTTTGGATGCATTTAAAAATAAGGTTTTAAAAAAAGTTTATTACGCAAATGATTTTAGTGAACTTAAAGAATTTCAATCAAACCATATTGAAACAATTAAAGTTAACAAAAGTTTTTTTAACCAATTTGATGTTAACCACAAATTTATAATGGGGGTTTCAAATCAAAAAGAGTTTTGCGTTGAAACTGAGTTTAATAATTTTATTAATAAAGTTGAAAAACATCAATCAAATAAAAAAATAATTTTGATTTTAGATGAAATTCAAGATGCAGGGAACTTTGGAGCGATTTGTCGAACTTGTAGCGCATTTGATGTTTGCGGTATTGTTTTTAAAAAAAATAACCAAGTGCAAATTAATGACTTTGTAATCAAAACTAGTTTAGGTACTGTGAATTACTTAAATTTTTTAAAAACAAGTAATCTTAATGAAGTTGTCAAAAAATTAAAAAATAATGGTTTTTGAATTGTTTGCACCACACTTAATGAAAAATCAATTGCTTTGTCTAAATTCAAATCAGATATTGATAAATTTGCAATCATTGTGGGAAATGAAAACAATGGTGTTTCACCAATTCTTCAAAAAAATTCAGACTTCTTAATCAAAATTGATATGTCCAATTATGTACAATCACTAAATGTAAGTGTATCTGTTGGAATCATTATTTATTATTTACTAAATTGTTTAAAAAAATAATTATGAAAAATAATACAATGCTTCAAAAAATTGATTGAAGCGAATGTCTGTATTTATACCAAGTTTACCAATCTTATCAAGCTTACCAATTGCTAAACCAATTGTATTTTGAAGTACTTAGCAAATTAGCTTATAAAAAAATAAATAAAATAGATTGTGCTTATGATTTTTATGACTTTGTAAACCTTGGTCACCCTAAATTTATTGAATTTATTAATACTAAAAGCTATAAGAATAAAGAATTTGTGTATAGAGCAACAGCTTATATTACTAACTTCTTTAGAAATGAAATTCGAAAAGTGAGTAATAAAACTAATGCTTTAAATTCTTTAAAATGTGATCAAAATAATGTATTCAAAGATTTAAATCCAATTGATTTTAATTACACAACTTCATATTTAGATGAAATTAGAGATGTGTTTGAACAAGTATTAGCAGAAGACGAGAAAAACGAAATTAATAAACAAATTTATGAATTGAAATTTGAAGAGTATTCATTTGTTGAAATTGCAGATAAATTAGGGTTAACAATTAAAACTGTGCAATATCGATGAAAAAGTCTTTTAGAAAAAGTGAGAATGAGTGGAATGGTTAATGATCAAATTATTTAAATATAGTTTCAACAAATTCATTAAAACTTTTAGCTAAATAATGAATTTCTTTAACTCTAGCATCATCCTTAAAACTTAAATCAACAAAACCACATTGAATTTTATAACTTAATACAAAAACAAATAAGTTTAATAAATTACATAAGTATTTGTATTTATCTTTTTCTTTGCTACAAAATTTAGGATTAATCATCCTAGTAGCAATTTTTTTAACAACCAACCCTTGCATTGCCAAACTATTAAACATTACTCATAAATCATTGTTAATTAGTTTTTCATCCAAAAAAGACTTAACAAATTCTCTATCAAAATAAGATGTAATTTTTACTAACTTATTCAAAATTAAAATTGCTCTTGTAATAAAAAACACAATTACAATTGATAGCAACATAAAACCAAAAAGGAAAAATAAACCAAAGATTAACTTTTGTTGATCTGTATTAATGTTTAAGTTTGTTTGGTTTGAAGTTAAATAGATAATAAGTAAAACTATTTCTAATAAAGTTAACACACCATAATTTCATAAAATATTTGAAAGATAAACCGGTGTTATATATTTTTTCAAAATATTAATTGTTTTTGGATTATCAATTACATTTTGAATTTTTTTAATTTTACTTCTTCAAGTAAATTCATTATTGAGAATAAAAAATATTGCTAATATAAATGGTGCTAATAAACCAATAATTGCTAATGCCATTTTGTTTTCCTGTTTTTAAAATTCTTTGTTTTTATACTATAATTATACTTGCGTATACTTTGGTCTACGTAAAAGCGTGTGGGAGAAAACACATTTAGTGTTTTCGCTAATTAACCACGTAGAGAATATATTTTATTTATATAGAAAGGATGTGTTGCTTGTGGCTTTTAAAGACCCAAAAATAACTCGAATCGCTAAGGTTAATTTAATTGGTGGTCAAGCTAAACCTGGACCTCAATTAGCATCTATTGGAATTAACATGGGTGAATTCACAAAACAATTTAATGAAAAAACAAAAGATATGAATGGTGAAGTAGTACCTTGTATCATTACAGCATATAAGGATAAATCTTTTACATTTGTAATTAAAACTCCACCAATCACTGCTTTACTTAAAAAAGAAGCAAATATTAAATCTGGTGCTAAAAACCCTAAAACTGAAACTATAGCTACAATTTCGAAAGAGCAAGCTTTAAAGATTGCCAAAATCAAAATTGTAGATACAAATGCAAACGATGAAGAAGCAGTTTTGAGAATGGTAGCAGGTAGTGCAAAACAAATGGGAATCAAAATCGAGGGTGTAGACCCAATTGTTCATAAAGATAAGAAAAAAGGAGCAATTAACTAATGGAAAAGAAAAAACAAGTTAAAAAAACTCCTCGTATTGATTTTGATAAAACTAAATTCTATGCTTTGGAAGAAGCTGTAGAATTAGCTAAAAAAACTTGTACTGCAAAACTATTATCTTCAATTGATATCGCAATTAAACTAAACTTGGATACTACTAAATCTGACCAACAACTAAGAGGTACTGTAAGTCTTCCATATTTCTTTGGAAAAGAAAAAAAGATTTTAGTTTTAGATAAAGGTCTAACTGAAAAAGATGCAAAATCATTAGGTGTTGCTCATTCTGGTGATTCTGAAAGAATTGCTGAAATTAGTAAGGGATGATTAGATTTTGATTTAATTATTACTACTCCTAAAATGATGCCAGAGCTTAGTAAGTTAGGGAAAATATTAGGGACTAGAGGATTAATGCCTAACCCTAAAAACGGTAATGTTACAACTGATTTGAAAAAAACAATTGCAGATTTTAAAAAAGGGGTAAATCAATACCGTACCGATGCTTATGGAAATATCCATATGGTTGTTGGAAAGCAAAATGCTGATACTAAGAAAATTGTTGAAAACATTGAATTCTTATTAAACTTTATTGCTTCTAAAAAACCAGCAGCTGTAAAAGGGGTATTTATTGAAAAAGTTAGTATCTCTTCTACTATGGGACCTGGAATTAAGTTATTAATTAACAAGTCTAGTAATAAAGTTTCTTCTAATAAAAAAGCTAATGTAGCAGATAGCAAACAAGAAACTAAAGATAAACAAAAAACAGTTTATTTAAGACAAATTGTTAAATATGCACAAAAGAAAAAACCTTCTAAAAATCCAGAAAACCCACCAGTTGTTGTAGAACCTAAAAAAGCTAAAGTTAAAAAGCAAATTAAAAAAGCAAAGAAAACTAAAGAAACTGTTAAACCTAATGTTGTTACAACTAACAAGAAAGTTGTTAACAAACAAAGTTCTAGTAAGAAATCTGGTTCTAAAAAAGTTGTTAAAAAACAACTATTGAAGAAAGCAAAACCAGCTGCTTCTAAAAAGTAATTAAATAGTTTTAGTTTAAAATAATGCTTATCTCTTAATTGGGATAGCATTATTTTTTGTTTTGTAAAACAATATATAAATTTATCTCTAATTTATAAAAGAGTTGAGAAGTGAGTTTTTATTTAGAATAATCAACATAATTAATTAAATAAATGTAACTCTAAATTCCTAATTAACTTTGTGTAAAAGTATCAAATAATTTAGTTTGTAGAATATCAAGAAATATAATAATTTTATTAAAGTAACAACAAAGGTTTTATATGAACAAAATCGCAAAGTTTGAAAAAATAAGTATTGACCAATTTAAATTAGATTTTAATGATCTAAACATATTGGTCTACAATGACATTAAATTACCTCAAAGAGCTACCAAATATAGTGCAGGATATGATTTCTATTTACCATATGACATTAATTTAAAACCAAAACAAACAATTAAAATCCCAACTGGAATTAGAGTAAAAATCCAATCAAATTATGTGTTATTACTTTTTCCTCGCAGTAGTTTAGGGTTTAAGTACCGAATGCAGTTAGATAACACAATCGGAGTGGTTGATGCAGATTATTATAGAGCTAAAAATGAGGGGCATATTTTTGTCAAAATCACTAATGATAACAATGAAAACAAAGATTTGTTTCTAGAAAAAAACACTGCATTTGCACAAGGTATTTTTATCAATTATGGAATCACAATTGATGACGATGTACAAACAATTAGAGAAGGTGGAATGGGAAGCACTGATAACAACAAAAAATCACAAGAATAATCATCTTGTGATTTTTTTTATATTTATAAATTTAATTTAAAGGATTGATTATTACATCATTCCCATTCCACCCATTGGCATAGATGGTACTGCGTTTTCTTCTTCCTCTTTTTTAGCTTCATAAATTACAGCTTCTGTAGTTAATAGCATTCCTGCAACTGAAGATGCATTTTGAAGAGCAACTCTTGTAACTTTAACAGGATCAATAATTCCAGATGAGAACATATCTACATATTTGCCAGTTGAAACATTAAATCCTAAATTAGGGTTAGTAGATTTTAGGATTTCATTAATTACTACACCCTTATCAAAACCAGCATTTAAAACGATTTGTGAAATTGGAGAATGAATTGCAGACATAATAATTTGGCTACCAATTTTTTCATCACCTATTAAATTTAGGTTGTTAATTTTTTTAGAAACATGTAGGAACACTGCTCCCCCACCAATTACAATTCCTTCTTCAATTGCAGCTTTAGTAGCAGATAATGCATCATCTACTCGGTCTTTCTTTTCTTTTAATTCAACTTCAGAAACTGCACCAACTTTGATTACTGCAACTCCTTTGTTAAGTTTAGCTAATCTGTTTTTTAAGCTGTCTTTGTCATAGTCACTAGTAGATAATTGAATTTCTGATTTAATCTTATTAATTCGGTTTCTAATTTCGTGTTCCTTGCCTTTTCCTTTAACAATTGTTGTATTGTCTTTATCAATTGTTACACTTTCAGCTTGTCCCAAATTTTCTAGTGTTACTTTGTCAAAGTTAATTCCAAGATCTTCAGTAACATAAATTCCACCAGTTAAGATTGAAATGTCTTCTAACACTTGTTTTCTCTTATCACCAAATTCTGGTGCTTTAACAGCAACTACATTAATAATGCCTCGCATTTTGTTTACTACTAATGTCGTTAAAGCTTCACCATCAATATCATCTGCAATGATTAATAAAGGACGACCAGTTTTCATAATTTCTTCAAGAATTGGTAAGATATCCTTAATTGAAGAGATTTTTTTATCAGTAATTAAGATGTATGGGTTATCAAGTTTTGCAATCATTTTATTAGTATCTGTCACAAAGTAAGGCGAAATGTAACCACGATCGAATTGCATTCCTTCAACCACTACTAATTCATCTTTAATTCCTTTTGCTTCTTCAACTGTGATGACCCCATCACTACCAACTTTTTCCATTGCATTAGCAATTAATTCACCAATTTTTTTATCTGAATTTGCAGAAATTGTTGCAACTTGAATAATTTCTTCACGTTTAGCAATTTTCTTACTAGCTTTGTTTAATTCATTAATAATTGCATCTACTGTTTTATCCATTCCACGTTTTAATTCAATTGGGTTTGCACCAGAAATTACATTACGCAAACCTTCTTTAAAAATTCCATAAGCTAAAACAGTAGCAGTTGTTGTACCATCCCCTGCTTCATCTGCAGTTTTAGATGCAACTTCTTTTACTAGTTGTGCACCCATATTTTCAATTGGGTTAATTAATTCAACTTCTTTCGCAACTGAAACCCCGTCTTTTGTAATAACTGGTGCTCCATAAGATTTTTGAATTAATACATTTCGACCTCTTGGCCCCATAGTAACTTTAACAGCATCAAATAATTGTTGCACACCGCTAAATAATTTATTACGAGCAATATCAGAATATTTAATTTCTTTTCCTGCCATAATTTTCTCCTTAATAAAAATTTAATAATTTATCAAAATTTAGTTTCTAGCAATACCTAGAATATCATCTTCTTCAACAACCAAATATTCTTGGTCATCAATTACAATTTCATTTGCTTTATATTGTTTAAAATAAACTATAGTTCCAATAGTTAATTGAGATAAAGTAACTGAATCACCCACTGCTTTAATAAGACCAGAAGAAGGTCTTTCATTATTAGCATTTTGAGTAAGCAATACTCCACCTTTTGATTTAGTATCTTTTTCAATTTTTTTTAAAAGAACTCTTTTACCAATAGGTTTAAATTCCATACAAACTCCAATCGTTAAAATTGTCACTCTATTATTATAATTGCTAATTGATTTTTGCAACAATTTTTAATAAAAAATCAATTGAGTTTAATTTAATATTTTATTAAGAATATTTTTTTACTTTTTAGGATTGATTTTAGTTAATTTAAAAATAAAATTAAAATCAAAATAAATAATTTTTATATGCAATCAAAATTAAAAAATATGATGAACCGCTTTCTTTTTATGTTGAAAAGAAATGTTTTTAGTAAAGAGTATTTTGTTTTTATAATTAGTTTTATTTTAAGAAAATGAACTGTCTATTGTGCGATTGCAATCTATTTTTTAATCGTAATTATTTTTACAATCGTTTGTCCTTTAATTACTAAAAACCAACCAAGCTATTTTTTTAGCATTCCCATAATTTCCTTAATTTTAGTTTTAGTAATTTCAATCATCTCTTCTTTTATTTCAATTGAAATATTTAGGACTCCAATAGATGACGGAATCGAATTAATAACTTTGAGTAAACCGTTACACCGGAACCAAATATTTCTAATGAAATATTTAATTGTTTTTTGCTTTGGATTAGCAATATCGATCATTTCTTGCTTAATTTCCTGTGCTGTTTTTGCAATTAGTTTTACTGATAAAACAGAGAATGGATACATAGTTGGAGGAATGTTTGTAGGTACTCTATTTTCATTTATGGTTTTTGCTACCATTGGGATATTATGCTCATTGTTTGCAAAAAAAATTATTTCATTATTAACAAGTGTTGCAATTCCATTTGTATTCATTATTGTTTCAATATTAACTTCACTTACATTGGATAAGAAAGAAACCCCATATATGAATAATCAAGTTTCTCTTCCTAATGTAACTGCAGTCCCTTATGTGAATATTGACCAAAATGGAATTCCTTCTGAGCAGCAAGCAATGTATTATAGTTCAAAATTGATTGCTGGTGCTGCAAATAATCCAAAAACACCAGAACAAATTTATAACAATATTTTTAATGGACTAATATTTCCTAAATATGCCTTTGTTGACTTCACAGGACAATTTGGGTCAATGTATTCATTATTAACTGCTCCAAAAGATGCAATAACAACTTATGTTATGCAATCATTAATGAATTCAGCTTATAAATTATCTTTTGCATCTCAAGATTTTAATAATTTTAACGGTTCATCATTTACTTTATTAACCCCATTTGTGTTAACTTCAGATGCAACAAACATTAATACTAATCAAACCCAAAATATTAGTGATGCAAATTTCAATGTTAAATTTGATCCTTCACTACCTTTAAGAACCGAAAACTCATTAATCTATATTTTTGGTACTTCATATGGTAGTAGTGTGCAACCAACTGCACAATTATCAAACCGTGAGTATTTAACCAATGTTACCTATAATTATTATTATTACAATCAGCAAACTTTAAGTAATAGTAATGATTTTAATGAATTTATGCAAATCCTGTCTCAATTTGCATATGAAGAAGTGCAAAAGGCAAATTTGACAACTAATAATGCATTCTATACTTTAATTAATTTATTTAATGCAATTAATGCTGCTGCTTCTAAATCTATTAATGCTTATTTTGCAAAGCTAACAATTTTTAATAACAACACAATCAAAAATATGATTAACAATATTAACCAATTGTTATATACTGGGCTTTATGAGTATTTTGTTAAAAAATATGATTTACGCGATATGATTCAGCAAATCACTAAAGATATTGTAGATAACAAAGGAAATTACTCAATTGACAAACTTTCATATTCTTCATTATTTCAGCTTACATTGCTTAGGTTACTTGGAGTAAACATCGCAAGTGGTGTAAGTGCAATTTTAAATGCAAATAGAGAAATTATTGCAGCTAGTGCTACTAACCCTGATCTTAGCAACCAAGATATTAATGTAGATTCGAATATCTTAACTTCTTTCACTACAAGAACAATTGATAACATTTCAATTAATAACAATGCATATAACTTTACAGGTACCTACTTTCTAATACCTGCACAGATGTTTTCATATAAAGTCTTAGTTAACTTTCAAAACATTAAAATGGTATCAATTTATAACCCACTTATTTTGTTTTTAAGTTGAATTGTTTTTGAATTAGTTATAGCTTTACTAACCCTACAAATTTATAATCGAAAGGACTTTAAATAAAATGAAACCAATTTCAAAAAAAGAATTATTTAAGTTAAATGTTGATTCTGTTGACAATTATTTTGACCATTTTATAAAAAAGAAAAGTGAAATTGATTTTAATAAACCACTACTAGAGGTAGTAGATTTAAAGAAAAAGTATTATAAGAAAAAAGTACCAGCAATTAACAAACTTAATTTTTGTGTTTATCCTGGTGAATTTCACGCCTTTGTAGGAGCTAATGGAGCTGGTAAAACAACAACGATTAAATCAATTATTGGGTCATACCGTAATTTTGAAGGGACTATTTACATTTCAGGAATTAATAACCGTAATTTGGAATCAAGACAAAAATTGGGGTATATCCCAGAAACTGCAATATTCCCACCACGAATTACTGCTTTTGAATACTTAGTGTATATGGCAAAGCTTAATAAAACTAAAACTAGCGCTGCCAAATTATTTGCTGAATGTGTCTTAAAAAAATTTAGTATGTGAAATTTAAGAAACCATTGTCCAAATAATTTTTCAAGTGGACAAAAAAAGAAGATTCTTTTAGCACAAGCATTATCGAATAATCCAGACTTATTAGTAATGGATGAACCTACTGCAAATTTAGATCCACGTGCAAGAATTGACTTCTTTAATATCTTAGAATTGTTAAGAAAACAAAATAAAGCAATATTGATTTCAAGTCATATTCTAACAGAGCTTGATTTATATTCAAATGCGGTAACAATTTTAGATAATGGTAGAATAGCATACACTGAAAAAAGAGAAAAGTATGCTGATAGTAATTTATATCGAATTGTAATTAAAAATGAATTAAATCAAAAATCAATTTTAAATTATAAGATTAATGATCATAATGAAATTATTTATAAATTTACTAATCAAAATGAATTAAATACTTTGATTGAGTATTTAATCAAAGAAAACAAACTAATTAAATTTGAAAGATATTATTTAACAATTGAAGATTTATACAAAAAGTATGTAATTTATGGTTCTGTTGATACTAAACAAGAATCTAATACAAATAATTAGAAGTGTAAATTAAAGTATCTTCTTAATACTTCAATTTTGTCTGTCTTTTCTCATTCACAATTTAATTCTTCACGACCAAAATGTCCGTAAACTGAGTATTTTTGGAAATGAGGTTCTCTAAGTTTGAATTGATCAATAATCTTTTTTAAATCAAAATCAAAAGTGTTTAGCACTGCTTTTGTGATTTGACTGTTACTAAAATGTGAAGTGTTAAAACAATCCACATAAAGACAAATTGGTTGACTTTTACCAATTACATACCCAATTTGAACTTCACATTTTTTAGCTAATTTTGCAGCTACAATGTTTTTTGCAATATAACGCGCATAATACGCTCCTGTTCGATCAACTTTGGTAGCATCTTTTCCACTAAATGCACCACCACCGTGTTTTGCAATTGACCCATATGCATCTACTGCTATTTTTCTACCAGTTAATCCCGTATCACCAATTGGTCCCCCAATTGTGAATTTACCAGAGTTATTTATAAAACGTTCGCATTTAGTGTCAACGCCATAACTTAATAAAGTTTTGTCAATAATTGAGTTACAAAATTGTTTAACTTGATCTAAAGAAGTGTTTTCATAGTGTTGTATGTTCATAATGATAGAATCAATCTTAGGTTTATTTAATTCATAATATAAACAAACAAGCGACTTCATATCATATTTAAAAAGTTTTTCGCAAGAATTATTAATTTCTTTTTCTGCATTTTTTAATAAATCATTAGCAATGTTGATTGATAGCGGCATTAAATTTTTTGATTCATCAGTTGCATAACCATACACTATCCCTTGATCACCGGCGTTTAATTCGTCATTTTTCACAACCGCGTTATAGATTTCATTAGATTGTGCATTAATGTTTGAAATAATTGTAAAATCAGATTCACAATAGCCTAGTGGTAACAATATATCTCAAGCAGTTTTGACTACATCAACATAAGATTTTGTAGTAATTTCCCCTCCAATCACAATTAAACGATTGGTAGCAAAAACTTCACAAGCTACTTTTGAATTTTTGTCATCTTTTAAACACTTATCTAATATTGCATCAGAAATTTGGTCACAAATCTTGTCCGGGTGTCCTTTACCCACAGACTCACTTACTAAAATTTTTGTTTTAAAATCTTTCATAGTTACTGTATTTTTATTAATAAATAAAAGAATTAGTTTGTTTTTTTAACAAACTGCTATATTTTATTATATTTGAATAAGTTATAATAAATTAATTGTTAATTAATACATATTGTGATTTGTTATGTCCCAAAAAAGAAATTGAACTGTTAATAACTGCCAAGAAATTGAACAACGAATTGAAGATATGTTGTCAACAATTTCAATTTTTAAAAAATCAATTGAAAACGCAAATGAAAGAAACAAAATTTCATTTAAAAAAATCAGCGAATTAGAATCCGAAGCTTTTGTATTAAAAGAAAAATTTATAGACTTAAATGGAATTTCATATGAAGATGCGATTGTTCACGTGGAATCTTCAAAAAATCCAGATAGTGAATTTAATTTAGAACAATTCAATTTAATTAAATCAATTGAAGATTCAATTAGTGGTGAAAGATTTTTTGTTTACCAAAGAGAAAAGTTAATCTCAAAAAACCAAAAAATAATTGTTGATATTTCAGAAAGGATTTTAGAGCTAGAAAAAAAGAAAAAAGCCCTTTAATAGCTCTGTTTTGTTTACTATGTCGCAATTAATCAGTAATTATAAAAAAATAAAAAATTTAATAAAAGATATTCAAAACAACCTTAATCAATTTCAAGATAAGATTCAAAATCTTTATAGCACTAATAATTCAATTCACGAATTTAATTTAATTAAAAAAATAGAAAGTATTCGAGATCAAAAAAAACTTGATAAAGTTTTTCCTCGCAATTCGAAAAGTGCAAAATTAAATGATCTCAAAAGCCAAATTCAATTCATTAATAATCTTTCTAAAAGTGAAAATAGTGTAGCAAATAAAGCGGAAGAAATTGATTTAACTTCACTTCAAGCTGTTAAAGAAATGATTAACAATACAGAAGATGACTTAACAAAAGAATCTGAAGTTAATTTACAAGATCAAAATGAGTTGTTAGTCAACATAATGCAAGAAATGAAGACAATTGATAAAACCAAACAATTATCAGATGATGCAAAAAACAATAATCAAGATATGGTTTTAACAATGGATTTATTAGATTCACTTAAAAAAAGTGGTAAAGAAATTGTGGAAAATTTTGTAATTGCTGACAAAAAAACAAAAGAAGAAATTGCAGATACTCTTACTTTAGAATTTGATGAACCAGTACAAAATTTTGAAAGCAAACAAAATTTTAATAAAAATGATTTAATTAGTTTATTAAATAAAAAATAATATGGGATTTTTTAGAAAGAATAAATCTGATTTAGAAAGCAATAGTTATTTATCTAAATCATCAATCCAAATTAGATCAATGGTAATTACTGCAATGCTTCTAGCATTGTATATTATTTTTGCTGCGATCGGGAATCTCTATTTTAAGATGACTTTTTTAGCTAGCTTTCTAAATTTAGATATTTCTTTAATTTTTTTAATCCCCTTAGTTTTTATTTGTAGATGGCAATGGTGAATGTTTGCCGCAATTGCTGGTGGATTAGCTAACTTTATATGAGCAGGAGTTGGGGGTTATATTGGTGCAATATACAATGTAGTACTTAATGTAATAACTTTATCTTTTGTCTTTTTATTAAAGTTCTTATTATTTGATAAACAAAATAAAAAAGCAATAAATGAAGATGCAAATAATTTAGTAAATAACAATCAAAGTGAAAGATTAAAATACTGGAAAATAGTAGCAATTTGTATTATTTCTTTCGCGTATAGTATTTTAGTTAATTGTGTATTAAATGGAATAATTTTTACTCCACTTTATATGAACTTATATATGCCTAAAAGTTTTGTTTCAGTTTCTTTTATCGAAGTTGAAAAAATATATAACAACACAAACAATAGTGATGCTAGAGCAATGTTGTTATATATTCCCAATTATTGAACAGGTATTTTTGCACTTTATTCTGCATTTAATGGAATTAAGTTTTCAATTGTTTTTCTAGTTTTAATTCCAATATTAATAATGTTGGATAAAACAAATATAGTGAATCGTTATTTTGGTAAAAATACCAAATTAAATTAAATCATTTTTAATATTTTTATATAAGATTCTTTCAGTAACAATTTGTTTTTGATTATTAATATTTATTTCACATTGCACTTCTAAAAAATCTTTATTTGTGCGGTTAATTTTTAGAACTTTAAATTTTGTTGCATCGTATTTAAAATCTAATTCTCTTTCTAAATAATTTTTCTCTGCTAATGATAAATCATATAAAAGTAAAGAATTTGGATCTTGATTGTTTTGGTTTAAACCATTATTGCTTGCTACAAATTGCGGTTTATTTAAATCACTACTGTTTTCTTTTTTATTAAAAAGACTGGAAAACTTTTTCTTAAAACTATTCATAACTAAATTTCTGTAATTTTAATTTCATTTTTGTTTTTTAAGAATAAATTGCTTAATGAACTGTAAATGTGTTTGTTAGAAATGTTGATTGTTAAATCTTTATTAATATATCTTAATAAAGCTACTAATTTGTTTACAGATTTAAAAACTAGTGCACGAATTACTAGATTTTTTTTATCATAAACAATATAAGCACCTTCATTTCAAATGTGGTTATATTTTTCATTATATGCATTATTATCTAATTTAATTCCATACTTTGTTTGCATTTCAGTAGATAATGCATCAAAAAATTCTTTGTTAATTTCTTGGTGAATGTTTTTAGCAGTGTTTTTATTAGAACTGTTAGTAGAAGATAATTTATAAGTTTTAGATTTTGTATCAGCAGTTACAAATCCAAAATCATTTTGAGTGATGTTACTCATTAGATTAGTTTTAATATTGCCTAAACTACTGTTAAGTAATAGTTTTTGAATTTGACCTAATGTCTCTTTTTTAATTCTTATGTATTTAATTAAGCCTTCTATGTCATTTGGGATAAATTCAAGGTTTTTATTAAAGTCTCTTATTTTTCTTAAACTCTCAATATCTAAGTTATTGATGTTTAAATTAATTTCTTCATTTGTATTTGAATTTGGTTCAAAATATTTATGTAATGAATCATACAAGTTCTTAGAATCCAATTCATTTAATAATGCTTTTTCATCTAATTGATTAACACTTTCTGTTCTTAATTGCTCTAATTCATTTGCAATTAATTCATTTTCATCTGTTTTAATTTCTTGTGATTCAAAATCATTTGATTCATTTTCTTTTTCTAAAAGTAGTTTTCTTAGAGCATCATCCATTTCAAATTCATCCTTATTATTAATATCGATATTATTTTTTATATCAAAATTATATTTTTCTTCTTCAACAAAGTCTTGATATTCATCATTTGGAATTTGTTCTTCATCAAACGAATCATCATATATTTGTTCATTAGTTTCAGGTTCACTAACTTCTTCTTCAATAATTTCTTCTTGTATTGCGTTCATTTCTTGGTTGTTAGTATCAACTAAAAATTCACTTTCAAACCCTGCTTCTTGTGGTTCTAATTCAATTTGATCTGAATCAGAATCTTGTTCAAATTCCATTTCAGTTTCTTCATCGAATTGATCTTCACTAAACTCTTCTTCTTGTTGTTGCTCTTCTTCCAAAAGACTTTGGGCTAATTGTTCATCTAAGTTATTCATATTAACATTTTGGTTAACTAAGTTAATGTTTTCAAGGTTTGAGTATGATTCATTCTCATCTATAAACTCAATATCATCATTCACACTTTCAATACTTAGTTGTTCATTATATTTATCTAATTCATTAATAAATTCAGTGCGATCTTGTTCTAAAGGAAATATATTTACCTCACTTGGGTTGATAATAGAATGCAATGTGTATAAGGTAATGTTGTTATGTAAATGGAGATATGTTAGGATGTCATAATAATCAATAATTCTTTTATTAAGTTTTAAAACAACATCTTTTGCAGCTTCATCTAATGCAAAACAAATGATTCTTTTAGCACTCAAAATTGATTTAAGACCGATTGATAAAATATCTAGCCCATTATTAGTTAGATTAATAAATTCTTTTTTAGATTCGTAATCATTGCAAGCAAAATTACCACGAGAATCAATAAAGAAGACTAATAAATCAACTCCGTTTTGTTCATTAAATAAAAAAAGTTCATTAATGTGCTTTTGATCTACTAACTCTACCAATCTTTTGTGGATGTTAATGTAATTGCGCATTGGAATGTTAATTTCATAAACAAACTTATCTACTAATTCTTTGTCTAATGATAATTTTTGTGCTTTTAAGTAACACGAAAGTGCGAAAATCTTAGCTTGTGAAAAATTTAATTTAACAACTTTTTTCAGGTTTTTAGTAGCTTTTAAGAAATCGTTATTCCAGTCCATTCCAATTAGTGAGTTAGGCTTATTTCTTAATTGTTCTTTAAAAAATTTCTTAACATCTTTACTAAGTTTCTTGAAATTTTTAAATGTTTTAATTGTAATAGGCATACTATTATTTTTTTATTCCTTTAACACTATAAATTATTATAATATTAAATATTGATTGCTTATTAACTAACAACCTAACACGATTTATTGCAA
Source organism: Malacoplasma sp. (assembly GCA_021444005.1). Classification (GTDB taxonomy): domain Bacteria; phylum Bacillota_I; class Bacilli_A; order Mycoplasmatales; family Mycoplasmoidaceae; genus Malacoplasma. The sequence continues at coordinate 50,683 of JABUSB010000001.1, read as the reverse complement.
AGCCAACTCGCTTCAATATTTTTACAAATAAAACAATCATTTAAAAGATTTATGTATGTTCAAATTTAACCAAAATAAAGATTTAGTTTTTGTAGATATCGAAGCCAATGATTTTCCTAAAAAAATTTTACAATTTGCTGCAATTAAGCAAAAAAGCGATGGGTCTATTGATAAGAAAAATTGGTTTGGTAACCCCAAATGCAAAATTACGCCCCATATTTTTAGAATTGTAGCTAAAAACATTAGTCAAATTGAAAAAGGGATGAACCAAATTAGAATTGTTGAGAAGATCAAAAAATATTTAAACAACACTGTTTTAATATCTTATGGACAATTCGATTATGTTTTTTTAAATGATAGAGTAAAGCAATATTTTAAAACAAAGCTTAATGTTGAATTTATTGATTTGCAAGATGAATGGAAAAGAATTGCAATGACAAAAGAAGTGTGAGCTCTAAATAAGCTGGCTTCTTTTTTTGGAATTAATGTAGATAAAGAAAAACTACATGATGCATCATATGATGTTAGTTTGCTTTACCAGATTTTTGTTGCTTGACAAAAAGTTGATAATGAAAAAATCACGAAAATGATTTACAAATTTAATGCAAATAAAATTAGATCCACTTCTTTGAAGCAAAACAAAACTAACCAAAAAGCAATAACAATGAATAATATTGATGACCAAAGTGGATTTTGCTTTATCAAAATAAAATTTGATGATTATCTAAAAAATGATACTAAAGAAAAACTTTTATCCAGATTAGATGTATTAGAAACCAGCTTTAATGGAATTAATCGGAATTGAAGTTTTAGTTATGATGTGAATGAAAATAATTTTGATTTTGATGATTATATTGACCAACTTAAAAGAGCACTTAAAAAATACATCATATCAATTCGTAATAAAAAAATCATTATTGGTGAATCAAGTTTTCACAAATTGGTCAAAATTAATAATCTTTGCGCATTCTATTTACAACTATTCCCGCTAAACCTAATTATGTTCACTAATGGATATAAAAATCTATATTCAAAGATTAATGTAGAAAATGAAAGGTTTATGGAAAACCTTGAATTAATTAAAAATTGAAAAGTTTTTTTATATATCTACAACGAATTAGATTAAATTAGTTAAAAACTATTTAACAAGTTAATGTTTGATGCAAATAAAGAGTATATTGCAAAAACAATCGATACTATTAGCATGGCATCTAAGCGATCTAAAAAACCACCGTGACTTCTTAAAAAGTTACTAAAGTCTTTAATGTTAAATAATCTTTTAATATAACTGAAAAACAAATCTCCCAGAATTGAAAAGACAACCATTAGAATGCTTAAAAATACTAATACAATCCATATTATTGCAACCAAATTTGTTTGGTATCCAATTACATAACTTAATACAATCGCACTTCTGTTTTGGTCGATACTTACAAAGCCACATAGGATTAATAAAATTGCTATCGAAAATGTTGATCCTAATATTGCACCTTCTCAAGTCTTGTTAGGACTAATGATTTTACTCATTTTGTGTTTGCCAAAAAACAAACCAAATAAATAACAAAAAGCATCAGTTACCATAACAGAGAATAATAAGAAAAGTAGTGCAAACCAACCTTTAAAAATTGCACAATACACAATCGATAAAAAGCCTAGCATTATAACCAATACAATTGCATTAAGACTAATGACATTTTTAATTGACACACTATTGAATACTTTTAAAAAGATATTAGTGATTGCTAACACTACAATAGTTGTTACTAAAAAAATTAATCCAAAAACAACAGGGATTTTATCTGTAATTAATAAAGGCACAAAGTAATTTGCTATTACTAAAAACAAATTAACTACAAAATAAACTATTGAATAACAAGAAATTAAAATTAAGAAATAAAGTTTTTTGTGTTTATCAAAAATTAAACTAATTGCCTCATAATTAGCAAACACAAATGGTATATAAAGTAAAAAAATTAAAAGAAAAGCAAAAACTGATTTTATGTTTAATTCCATATTGATTCAATTAGCACTAGTACTATCTGCTAGCACTGAAAAGACTAAAACTAGTAAATAAAAAATCACTACAAAAATCGAGATAACAACCCGGTTTTTAAAAGTACTTTTTTTCTTTTCATCAAGTTTGTTAACTAACAACAGCTTATTATTAGCACTTGAATTTATGATTTGTTTCATACTCATATAACTAAAAACTATTTATTATTAAATTATAAATTAAATACGAACAAATAAAAAAATGGGAATAACCCATTTTTTATTTCTATTATCTTTATTTTAAATTTTGTAATTTATTAATATCTTGCAAAACTATAACCTTGCACTACATATGCAGGACTTTTTGGATCAGTTTTTGAAGTTAATGTAACTGTATATTTTCAAATTGTGTAAGGATCGCTACTGTCATATGTTGCAAGCGGAGTAGGAGTTGAGATTTCACTATTTCAATCAATATATGTTGCTTGTAAGTCTTTTAATGCAGCAGCTTGTACAATTGGAGCATTGTGAGTTTGGTCTGAAGTAAATTGTGATTTGTCTACAATTGTGTTTGAAATAAATTGAAGATTATTAGAAATCGAATCAACTCCTCAAGTGTCTGATAAGAAGAATCTTACTTGTACTTCTTTAGTTTCTACATTAAATGCAGGCGTATAACCAACATTTATGTAGAAATATAATACGTATGTACCATTGCTAATTTGAGCAACTCGGTAAGTATCATTTTGATTAAACCCAATAAATGTAAGATTAGGATAAGCTGTTTTCATATCCTTAAAACTTTCTTGAGCTAATGCTTTCATATTGTCAATTGAATTTGGATAATTTTTAAAAGTTGAATATTTACCAATTGTATCAAAAGTTCAATTATCAGGAGCACGATACTCAATCATAATATTTACTTTTACTTGTTTAGTTTGAGTTGAGCCATCTGAGTTTCAAGCGTGTCCTTGTGTTGGTGTCAATGAAATATAGAAATATCCATCGTCATAATTAGCAGAACCATTAACATATTTTACATCAATGTTTGGAGCTGAAAAGTTTTGTAATTTAGATGCACTAAAGTTTTTAGTTAACCAATCATTTAATAGTGTAGTTGAAGTTACACCATCACTTGCTTTTACTCTGTCAGTATAATTTAGTGTCACATTTGTTAAATTAAAACTTGCATCGTTTGATAAAGTTTCTGTTTTAGCAGGAGCAGGTGTAGGATTTGTTGGAGTTGTAGTTTTACTTTCACTAGCACTAGCTGGTGCAGGAGATGCAACAGGAGTAGTAGAAGTTTTATTAGTTTCGTCAGTTTTAGGAGTAGTTGATTGTGTATCTTGTTGTGAAATTGCTTGTGAACTTGATTCACTATCAACTTTTGTGTTTTCACTTTCTTTGTTGGAATCAGCTTTAGGAGTAGTTGAAGCAGCAGATTCAGTGTTGTTAGTAGATGTTGATTCTGTAGTAGGAGCAGGTTGTGTTTTTGTTTCATCACCTGCAGGGTTATTAATAGTAGTAGGTTGAGTTGTTTGCTCAGGAGTAGCAACAGTAACTACTGATGAGTTTTGTGTAGCAGTAGCATTTACAGTTGGAAGTGCAACTGCTGTTCCAATACAAGCAGCACCAATAATTGTTGCACCAGCATATAGAATTTTTTTACTCATTTTATTTACCTCTTTTTCTTAATCTGTAGTAAAGATTATTTTTCTATTCGTTTATTCTGTAATTAATTTGATAAACGTGGAATGATTATAATCCTACAAATAGGATTGTCAAATAATTGGAGTAAAAAAGTTTAACTTTTTATTATATATGTTTATGAACAATTTTATTAAAAAACTTTAAAAAATTTTTTGAGGGGGCAGGTTTGGAATACCTAATTTATTCAGATTAATTTTTTATTTCTTATATATATATATATGTATATGCTTATATAAACAAAGAAAGCTATTCACAAGAGATATGCTTAATTAATGTATATAAAATGAATTGAATATAGTTTTTAGAGATTTGATAAATTCTAAAAATTTTTAAATTTAGTAATAAAATTTTTAATTTTTCAAAAGATTATAAAATTTAATTAAATCACAAATTTACTAAATTGAATCTAAAATTTAAATTCCATATAATTAAAATAGTTATATTTTTTATTATATTGTCTTTGATATGTATCGAAATCGAAAAAAAATAATTGGTGTTACAGTCGTTTCAGTTGCAATTTTTGCAGTTTTTGGAATTGCAACTTGAGGTATTATTTATGCATCCCATCAAGTTAAGAAAGACAGTTCAGTTTCTGCAAAATTAAGTGGTGCAACTGTTTATTTGGGGAATGGTGCTTTTGTTTATGGGAAAATGTCATTTAATGACTGACTAATATACAATATGCCTAAAGTTGTTACAGTTACTAAAAATAGTGACTCATCAACAACTTATGATTACTATGATTCAAGTTCAACAATTGATAAATTAAACACAAAAGTTGCAAGTTTAAAAATTAATGCAAACAATACTTCATATTCTTTATCAACTGGTGACACGTCATCTTCTGCAATTGATTTAGTAGATTCTTCAGTTACTAAATCAAATACTGGAATCACACTTAATAATAACTATAGTTGGGATTCAACATTAAATAGCAACCTAAGTTTAGCTGCATCTGGTAACAACTTTAGTACAACAGTTAATGGATACACATTAACTACAAGCACTACTACAACTGGTGATGATGCTAATGCCACTACTAACTCTGTTGTATTGCAAGCTGATAGTGCTGACACACCTAGTACAACTACTGGAGATGCAAACAGTGCTACTGGTGCTGTAGCTACTGGCACAACTGATGCTAGCACAGGAACTGCTAATGCTGCTGGTACTACAGATGCAACTGGTAGTAACACCACTACCGGTACAGATGCTAGTGGAACTGCAAACACAGGTGATGGTACTTCAGCAAGTGGTACTACAAGTACAGACCCAAATGCTACTGGTTCTGCAACTGGGACTACAGATCCATCTACTGGTGGTGACGCAGACCCAAATCCTGGTACAACACCAACCCCTAGTCCAACTAGCACTTCGACAACAGTTTACACAACTACAATTACTTCAAATACAGGATCCACTATTTGACAAAGAACAATTACTGTAAGCTCTAATGCTAACAGTCCAATAACTGTTAAATACTCGTCACCTTTATTAATGAATGGTAATACTGACAATTCATTAACTATAACATATACCCCTCAAACTGTAAGTACAAAAGAGGGGCAACCAGCACCAACTTATAGCAGTTACTACACTGTAACTTATCGATTCAGTTCAGCTAGTACTGATGTTCAAAACCAACAAGCATTGTTAACAGCACTATTATCATCTAATTCACAAGATACAAGTTCAATCGACTTTTCAACTTCTAAGCTTTCTACATCTACCAACTTTTTATATATTCCAAGTGTTTTATAGATAAAATTAAATTATCTTTTAGTATAAATTAAATTAATAATCCAATTATTGGGTTATTAATTTTTTTAGGTAGCTTATGAAAAACAATATAAAAAAAGTTTTTGATGAAATATTAAACCACCGCTTTTCTAAAAACCTAACTGCAGGGTATGATCCGTTAGAAGTTGATATGTTTTTAGATTCAGTGCGGAATTTTTTAATTGATTTTAATAAAAGACAAGAAGAGTTTGAAAAAAAGATTAGTGAAAAAAATAATGAAATTTATTCACTAAAAGATTTATTAAACCAAAAACAAGATTACATTAAAGGTTTGGTGGCAGAAATTGAATCTTTAAAAAAAGACGGATATCAAAGTCAAAAAATGATGTCTGATATGGGGAAAATGCAAATGGAAATTGCTGAACTTAAAAATAAAAAAAGAGACTAAATTCTAAATATTGGGAAAATTAAGTGAAGCAATTTAAATTTAGTGTTGGAATTGATGTTGAAAACATTAACCGATTTAAAAACCTTGATAATAAAATTATTACTAGAGTTTTAACAGCAAATGAATACGAACAATTTTTAAAAACTGAAAAAGAATTGCATCCCAAATTTATTGCAACTCACTGGGTTTTAAAAGAAGCAGTTTATAAAGCAATTAGTGAGTTTCATAAAATCTTTTTTTTAAAAATTGAGTTTATGAAAAAAAACAATAAATATATTTGTACTAATTTTAAAAATGTTAAAGTAAGCATTGCATATAGTGGTGACTTTATATTTGGTTTTGCAGTGTATATTAAATAAATCCTTAATTATTTGTTACCTAAAAACCAAATAACATAATAATCAATAAAATAATGCTTTAAAATACTCAATATGAGATTTAAAAAGTACTTATTTTGCTTAGGTCATTGATTAGTATTACCTTTTGTTGCCTTTCTTTTATGACTCGGACTTAAAAAAAGTAAAAGAGAATATTTTTCTTTTGAAAAAGACCCTGAAACTGCATCAATTCAAACGCGTTACACATATATTTATGGATTAGTTACAAAAGCAGTTTTTTGTGCTCTTACAAAAGTTAAAATTAAAGGAATTAAAAACCTACCTAATAATAAACCTGCACTTTTTATTCCTAATCATAAATCTAATTTTGATGTCTTAGTATTACTTAAAGCTTTTAAGAAAATTAGAAGTGACAATAACTTGATTTTAAACCCCACTTTTTTAGCAAAAAAAGAAATTTTAGATAGTAAGAAAACCAAATATGTATCACAATTGATTAATTGTGTTTTTTTAGATCGTGAAAATTTAAGAGATGCAATTAGAGCTTCTGAAGAGCAAAAAAACTTATTGCAAAAAAACGAGCAATCATTAGTTGTTTTTATTGAAGGAACAAGAATTAAAAAAGATGAATTTGGAGAGTTTAAACCCGCAGCACTATCTCCAGCTTATAGTACTTTTTGTCCAATCATTCCAGTGGTAATTTATGGGACACTTGGTGTTGAAAAAGAACATAAGAAAAACATTTTTAAATATAAAGAAGTAACAGTAGAATTTTTAGAACCTTTTAAATATAAAGACTTTGTCCATTTAAGCAAAGATGTTGTAGCTTCTAAAATAAAAAACAAAATGGAATTAGCATACAGTGAAATTGCGAAAAATCCATTTTGAAAAGAATCTAAAAATGGGGATGAAGAATAATTAAGTTATAGTGTGTTATGAATGATGAAAAAAATAGTGAACAACAGGTTATAGAAAATACTAATAACAATGATTTTAAAATTGAGATCACTACTGTTAAAGGGGAAACTTTCAATGGCCCCTTTGACCTTTTTTATTCACTCATAAAAGACCGAAAAATGGATATTTTAAACATTAATTTAGTTGAAATCATTGAATTATATGGGCAATATATCAGCCAAAATTTAATGAATTTAACAATTGATGATCTAACAGAATATTTATTGATGGCAACATACTTGTTAGAACAAAAATCAAAAAGAATCTTACCCTCTATGGAAACCGAAAAAGAGATTAGTGATGACATTGAAAGAGATAAGGAAATTCAAAGAATGCTTATCTTTAAACAATTTGAATTACTAATTCCAAACCTTGCCGAACGTTATGAAAAACGATTAAGAATGTTTGAAAAAGCACCCCAAAAAATTGAAGAGGTTGTTGATATGGAAAGTGTTGTTGACCCACAACCTTTTATGCAAACTTTAGATTTAAATGTCATTTTAAAAGCAATGCAAAAAGTTTATTTAAAACTTGTTGCAAATAAAAAAAGACCTAAAAAACCTTATGAATCAAAAATTAAAGTAATTGGGGTTAGTGAAATCTCAATTGAAAATGTAGAGCAAGAAATTTTAGAATTTCTAAAACCTTTTGCACACTTACACAAGATTTCATTTTTAGATTATTTTAGTAATATTCCCTATGAAAAATTCACAAAAAGATACTTTGTAGTTGCATTTGTTGCAATCCTAGTATTAGTTAAAAATGGGGATATTATTTTGGAACAAAATAGTGCAGACGAAGAAATATTTATTGTTAAAATAGATAAAGAGGTTCTAAGTTGTGGGGATTAATGTCAAAAGTGTAATCGAAGCTGCACTTTTTATTTCCGGGAGTGAGGGAGTTCATAAAGATAAATTAAAAACAATTTCACGTTTATCTGAAAGTGATTTTGATGCAGTTATCGAAGAGATGAAAATTGAGTATGAAAAAGACTCACAAAGAGGATTACTACTTAAAAAAGTTGGTGATTATTTTAAGTTATTTACAAAACCAGAAATTGCTAGAATTGTTTCATCAACTTTTGGAATTAAACAGAAAAGTTTTTTAAACCAAGCAATGATTGAAACACTTGCAATTATTGTGTATAACCAGCCTTGTACAAAATCAAAAATTTATGAATTAAGAAAAATTGATTCAACCCCCATTTTAGAAAAACTGATTGAAATTGGATTGGTTGAAATTGTAGGTCGTGCCGAATCTGTTGGGAAACCATACTTGTATCAGGTATCACACAAGTTTTATGATATATTTGGATTAGATTCAATTAAAGATTTACCTGAAATTGTGTTACCAGATAATGATTTAAGTGAATTAACATATGAAGAAAAAATTGATTTTTTTGATAAAAACAGAAGTGAACAAGAATAGGAGATAAGTATATGGATTTAGGATTAGTATTAGGTTTAAGTTTAGGACTTGGAATTCCAATATCATTATTTGTTGGTGCTGTAATTGGGTATATCTTAGCTGGTAAATACTTTAAGAAGCAACTTAAAGAAAACCCACCAATTACTGAGAGCCAAATTCGAATGATGTATCAACAAATGGGAAGAAAACCAAGTGAAAAACAAATTAAACAAATTATGGCTACTTTTAAGAAGAACACAAAATAAACAATAGTGGCTAATTTTATGAAGTCTTGTTTTTCAAAAAATGATTGAATCATTGATGATACAAAAGAAATTTGTTTTATTGGGCGTTCAAATGTTGGTAAATCTTCTTTAATTAATGCATTAGCCAACAATAAAATAGCTAAAACTTCAAACGTTCCCGGACGTACTCAATTAGCTAATTTTTTTAATTTTGATAAATTTCGGATTGTTGATTTACCAGGGTATGGTTATGCAAAAGTTAGTAAATCAAAGCACTTTGAATTATCGAAAATCATTTCTGAATATATTTATCAAAGAATCAATTTAGTTGGGATTATTCAAGTGGTAGATTTGAATGTGATTACAGATCAAGATATTGAAACTGCAAAGCTATTATCATCCAGATTTGTCCACTACTATGTGGTGTTAAATAAAAGCGATAAACTTGCTAAAAGTTATTATGATAATAACATCAAAAAAATTGCTACAATGTTTGGTTTTGAACCAAATAAGTTTTATTGTGTTAGTGCTAAAAATAAGACTAATCTTAATAGTTTAAAAGCATTATTAAATATAATTATTGCATAACAATAAATTGGTATTAATAATGCAAAATCCAAATTTAGATAAGAAATATAACCATTTATTTTGTGAAAAAAATTCTAGATTATTTGCTTTTCAAAAAAAACTAAATGCAATTAATTTAAAATCTGAAAAAAATATTTTCACAATTCTTTTACCACCCCCAAATGTTACTGGTAAATTGCATTTAGGGCATGCTTGGAATGGTACAATCCAAGATTGTTTAATTCGTTTCCATACATTGTATGATAATCAAAAAGCATATTGGATATGTGGTTCTGATCATGCTGGAATTGCATCCCAAACTAAGTATGAAAAGTATTTAAGGGATAACAAGATTGATAATTCTTTGAAATCAAGAAAACAAAAAATTGCGGATTTGTATGAATGGTGTTTGCAAAATAAAAATACAATTTTAGATCAATGACAACAAATGGGATTTTTTCTAGATTATGATAACCAACACTTTACATTAGACCAAGATTCATCTAAATTGGTATATCAAGTTTTTGTTAAGATGTACAAAGAAAACTTGATATATAAACAAAAAACACTAGTTAATTGGGATACAGTATTACAAACTGCAATTTCGAATATCGAAGTAATTAAAAAAGAAACTGAAACCAATTTGTATTATGTTCGATATTACTTAGAAAATTCAAATGAGTATTTGTTGGTTGCAACAACTCGAATTGAAACTATTTTTGTCGATGAATGTTTGGTTGTAAATCCAGATGATTCTCGATATTCAAAATACATTAATAAAAATGTGGTAAATCCTTTAACTAATAAAATCATTCCTATAATTGCAGATAGTTATGTTGATACCCAATTTGGTACTGGGGTGATGAAATGTACTCCAGCACACGATTTTAATGACTATGAAATTGCTCAAAAACATAACCTTAAAGTAGTTTCTTGTTTTAATGAAAATGGTACAACTAATAGTAATGCAATTAGTTTTGAAAACTTAAAAATACTAGAATGCCGTCAAAAATGTGCAGCATTTTTAAAAGAAAAAAACTTATTGGAAAAAGTTGAAAAAACAATTAGTAGTATTGGATATTCTGAACGAACTAATTGTGTTGTTGAACCAATGTTATCTGAGCAATGGTTTGTTAAAATGAAAGCATTAACAAACAAAATCATTGAAAACCAAAAGACAAACAATAAAGTTGTTTTTTATCCGCTAAAGTTTGAAAAAGTTTTAATTAATTGAATAAGCAACATTAATGATTGGTGTATTTCAAGACAATTGTGGTGGGGACACCAAATTCCAGTTTGGTATCATAAAAAAACTAAAGAAGTATATGTAAATACTACACCACCCCAAAATATTGAAGATTATGTCCAAGATGAATCAGTATTAGATACTTGATTCTCTTCTGGTTTGTGGCCCATCAGTACTACAAAATCACTAAATAATGATTCGCCATTTTTCCCAAGTTCTGTATTAGTAACCGGGTTTGATATTATCTTTTTCTGAGTTTTTCGGATGATGTTTTTTTCACTATATTTAAAAAACCAAATCCCCTTTAAAAATTGTTATATTACCGGATTAACTCGCGATTCACTAAATCGTAAGATGTCAAAATCATTAGGCAATGGAATTGACCCCATTGATTTGATCCAAAAATATGGCGCAGATGCACTAAGACTTTATTTGCTATCCAGTTCTTCTCCTGGAGAGGATTTAATTTATAATGAGGAAAGAATTAAAGGAAGCTGGAATTTTATTAACAAACTTTGGAATTCCTTCCGCTTTATTGAAATTGAAACTAAGGAATTTAAATATGATGAATCCCAAATTCCTTCAAGTTTTAATTTGTTTGATAAATGAATTATTAACAAGTTTTTTGAGATGTATGCTTCGTTTTTAAAACTATTTAATAATTACAATTTCTTAGTTGCAATTAAAAAGTTGGTTGATTTTGTGTGAAATGATTTTTGCAATACCTATTTAGAATTCACTAAAAAAAGATCTGTTAACCAAGAAACAAAGTTTTGAATTCTAAATTATTTGCTTAAAAAAATCTTAATTTTATTACACCCAATATGCCCTTTTGTAACTGCAAAACTATATGAATGTGCAAAGTTTAAGAAATTTGATTCGATTTTATATGAATCTTGTAAATTTGATAAGTTAGCGTGTGAGAGTGAGTTAAAAATTGATTTTGTTTTAGATATTGTTAATAAAATTAGAGTTTACCGTTTTGAAAACAAAATCAAAGAAAACAAAGTATTTAAAATAAAATTAGAGTTTAATCAAGGATCAAACTTTGCTTTAAACCCCGAATTGATTGAGATTTTAAGTATGGCTAAAATCGAAGTTGATAATACAAACACAATTAAAAATAGTGAACCTGACTTTGTGGAAAGCAATTTTAAAATTTTCATTTTAAATAAAGAAGATTTAATTGAAAAACAAAACGACCAAGACTTAAAACTTAAAATTGCTAATGAAATTGAGTTTGTTAAAAAAGAAATTGATCGATGTAATTCAATGCTAAACAATTCAAATTTCTTAAAAAAAGCACCAAAAGATAAGGTTGAATTGGAAAAACAAAAACAAAAAAACTATTTGCAAAGACTAGCAGAATTAGAAAAATTATTAACCTAAATTGAATAATTTAGAGTTTTTTATTAACCTTTCTAATTTATGTTAGAATATTTAAGTGTTTTGATACACACGGATATGTTGTTAGAAAAAGGAGAATTTAATGGCAACTATTGCACAACTGATTCGAAATAATCGAAAAGACAAAACTAAAAAATCAAAATCTCCAGCTTTAATGTACACTTATAACTCTCTTAAAAAGAAGAGAACTTATAATCCATCACCTTATAAACGTGGTGTGTGTACCAGAGTGGGGACTATGACTCCTAAGAAACCAAACTCTGCCCTTCGTAAATACGCAAAGGTAAAACTAACTAATGGTTATGAAGTATTAGCCTACATCCCAGGTGAAGGGCACAACCTTCAAGAACACAGTGTTGTTCTAATTGAAGGTGGAAGAGTAAAGGACCTTCCAGGGGTACGTTACCACGTGGTTAGAGGAACACTTGATACTTCTGGTGTTGACAAACGTCGACAACAAAGATCAGGTTATGGGGCAAAGCGACCTAAAGAAAAGAGTAATTAGTTAATTGGAGTAATATATGAGAAAAAATAGAGCAATTAAAAGAGAAGTACTACCAGATCCAGTTTATAACTCTCGATTAGTTACAAAAGCAATTAATGCAATTATGCTAGAAGGTAAGAAAGGGATTGCCCAACAAATTGTTTATAAAGCATTTGAATTAGTAAAGAAAAAAACTAATGAAGAAGGAATTGAAATTTTTAAAAAAGCCTTAGAAAACATTATGCCTTCACTTGAATTAAGAGTTAGAAGAGTAGCTGGGTCTAACTTTCAAGTACCAACCGTGGTAAGTAAAGAAAGAAGACAAACTTTAGGATTAAGATGATTGATTTTGTCAGCTCGTAAACGAAATGAAAAATCAATGATTGAAAAACTAGCTGCTGAAATTATTGATGCTTCAAAAGGTACTGGAGCTGCATTTAAAAAGAAAGAAGATACTCACAAAATGGCAGAAGCAAACAAAGCATTTGCTCACTTGCGTTTTTAATAGGGGGATTTTATGGCGAGACAATTTAATTTAGAAAAATTTAGAAACTTTGGAATAATGGCTCACATTGATGCTGGTAAAACTACTACTTCTGAAAGAATTTTGTTTCACTCAGGTAAAACCCACAAAATCGGAGAAGTTCATGATGGTGGGGCCACAATGGACTGAATGGAACAAGAGAAAGAAAGAGGGATTACAATTACCTCTGCTGCAACTTATGTTACTTGAAATGAATGTGAATTAAACCTAATTGACACTCCAGGACACGTAGACTTTACAGTCGAAGTGGAAAGATCGCTTCGAGTATTAGATGGTGCAGTTGCAGTTTTAGATGCCCAAAATGGGGTAGAACCACAAACTGAAACGGTGTGACACCAAGCCACAAGATACCGAGTGCCACGTATTGTGTTTGTTAATAAAATGGACAAAACTGGTGCTGATTTTAAAATGTGTTTGGATTCACTTGAAAAAAGATTAGCAGCCCACGCTGTTGCTATTCAATTACCAATCGGGGCAGAATCAGAATTTAATGGAATTATTAACTTAATTACTAATGAAGCTTACTTTTATGATGGTAAACAAAACGAAGATTTTAAAGTTGGCAAAATTCCTGAAGAATTACAAAAAGAAGCTGCAGATATGCGACGTCATATGATTGAAGAAGTAGTTAACTTTGATGATGAAATGATGGAAAAATATCTTAATGGTAACGAATTAAGTGTTGATGAAATTAAAAGATGTATCCGTAAAGGTGTATTAACTGCAGAATTTTTCCCAGTAGTTTGTGGATCTGCTTTTAAAAACAAAGGGGTTAAAGCACTATTAGATGCAGTAGTTGATTTTCTACCATCTCCAATTGATGTACCACCTGTAAAGGCTTACAAAGACGATGGTAGTGAAATTGAAATTAAAAATGAAGATAACGGACCTTTAGTTGCATTAGCTTTCAAAGTTGCAACTGACCCATATGTGGGAAAACTAACATTTATTAGAATGTATTCAGGAGTGCTTAAAAAAGGATCTTATGTAATTAACACTACAAAAGATATAAAAGAAAGAGTTTCAAGACTTGTAAAAATGCACTCTAATAACCGTGAAGAAATTGATGAAATCAGAGCAGGTGATATCTGTGCTGTAGTTGGGTTAAAAGACACAGGTACTGGAAATACATTGTGTTCTGAAAACACTGAAGTTTCACTAGAAGAAATGAAATTTGCAGAGCCTGTAATTTCATTGGCAGTAGAACCTAAAACAAAAGCAGACCAAGAAAAGATGTCGATTGCCCTTTCAAAACTTTCAGAAGAAGACCCAACATTTAGAACATATACAAATGATGATACTAACCAAACCATAATTGCTGGGATGGGAGAGCTTCACTTGGAAATTATCGTGGACCGTATGCGTCGTGAGTTCAAGGTTGATGTAAATGTTGGTACACCCCAAGTTTCTTACCGTGAAACATTTACTAAAGAAACTGAAGCTGAAGGAAAATATATTAAACAATCTGGAGGTCGTGGACAATATGGTCATGTGTTTATTAAATTTGAACCAAACACTGCAAAAGGGTTTGAATTTATTGACAAGATTGTTGGGGGAAGAATTCCAAAAGAATATATTAAACCAATTCGTGCAGGACTTGAAGAAGCAATGAAAGCTGGACCTTTAAGTGGTTTCCCAATGATTGATGTAAAAGCAACATTGTTTGATGGATCATACCATGATGTTGACTCTTCAGAAATGGCTTATAAAATTGCCGCTTCTATGGCTTTAAAAGAAGCTTCTAAGTCTGCAGGCACGGTTTTATTAGAACCGATTATGAGTGTTGAAGTGATTGTCCCTGAGCAGTACTTTGGTGATGCAATGGGGGATATTTCTTCCCGTAGAGGCCAAATTGAAGGCCAAGAACAACGGGGAATTATGCAAGCAATTAAGGCTAAAGTTCCTTTGAAAGAAATGTTTGGATATGCAACTGATTTACGTTCATTCACTCAAGGACGGGGAAATTATGTAATGCAATTTAGTCATTACCAACAAGCTCCAAAATCAGTTACAGAAGAAGTAATAAGTTCGAAAACTAAGAAGTAAAAATATCTATATAGATATTAAATAAATTAAGAATTATATAATATAATTTTTAATGTCTTTTAAATAAATATACAAATTAAATTAATTAATTTAAGGAGAAAATTATGGCAAAAGCAAAAAAACAAGATTTTGATCGTTCAAAACCGCACGTTAATATTGGAACTATTGGACACATTGACCACGGTAAAACTACATTAACTGCTGCAATTTGTACTTGTTTATCTAAAAAGGGTGGGGCTGAAGCGATTCGTTATGACGAAATTGATAAAGCACCAGAAGAAAAAGCTCGTGGAATTACAATTAACACAGCTCACGTTGAATACCAAACAAATAACCGTCACTACGCACACGTAGACTGTCCAGGACACGCTGACTATATTAAAAATATGATTACAGGTGCTGCACAAATGGATGGTGCAATCCTTGTAATTGCTGCAACTGATGGTCCAATGCCACAAACTTACGAACACGTTTTATTAGCAAGACAAGTAGGGATTTCTAAAATTGTTGTCTTCTTAAACAAATGTGATATGGTTGATGACAAAGATATGATTGAATTGGTAATCGAAGAAGTTAGAGGATTACTAGATTCTTATGGATTTGATGGTAAAAACACACCAATCATTCAAGGATCTGCACTAAAAGCATTAGAAGGTGATGCAAAATGAGTAACTGCAATTGACGAATTAATGGCTGCAGTTGACACTTATATTCCAACACCTACTCGTGATGTTGATAAACCATTCTTGCTAGCAATTGAAGACGTTATGACAATTACAGGACGTGGAACTGTAGTTACTGGTCGTGTTGAACGTGGTAAATTAGAATTGAACCAAGAAGTTGAAATTGTAGGACTTACAGCAGTTGGTGAAAAACCTCGAAAAGCAGTTGTAACTGGTATGGAAATGTTCCGTAAAAACTTAAAAGAAGTAATGGCTGGTGATAATGTTGGAATTCTTTTAAGAGGGATTGAAAGAGACCAAGTTGAACGTGGACAAGTATTAGCAAAACCAGGAAGTATTAACCCACACACTGAATTTGAAGCAGAAATTTATGCTTTGAAAAAAGAGGAAGGTGGAAGACACACTCCTGTGCTAAGTGGATACAGACCACAATTCTATTTCAGAACAACTGACGTTACTGGGGAAATTACGCTTGCTAAAGGTGTTGAAATGATTAACCCTGGTGACAACACAACAATCAGCGTAAAACTTATTTCACCTATTGCTATCGAAAATGGTAGTAAATTCTCAATTAGAGAAGGTGGAAGAACAGTTGGAGCTGGTACTGTTACTAAAATCATTAAATAATTTAATAACTTTTTAATTTACTTTTACTAAAAATGAATTTGTACTTTAATGTATGAATTCATTTTTTTATTTAAAATCACAAATTAAATATATAATAATAACGTAATTTATCAGGCGGTGCTATATAAAAATATAGCTGAGAATATACGCTTATGACCTGATCTAGTTAATACTAGCGGAGGCAAAAGATAACATATTCTTATAATATTAAAACTTCCTGATGGGAAGTTTTTTTATTTTTAGCCTTAAAGGAGATTAATTTATGAAATTATCTAAAAAAATTTTTACACCTTTATTGGTTTCAACATTCTCATTGGTTTCTACAACTGTTTTAGTATGTTCTTGTAGTTCCAATAGCAATACATACACATTTGTATTGTCCACTCCTTCTAATGAGGGAGATTACAATGTTTTTGCTAATAATGTCGCAAAAAAGTTTAATGAATTAAAAGCAAAAGATGAAACAACTTCGAGTTTGGCAGATATTACAATTAATGTTAAAAACATTGATGATAAACAAACCAAACTAAATTCAGTACTAAACGGAAGTGCTGATTTTACTTTCGTGACTGCGCGCTATTTGTATAATAACGATGTATATTTGCAAGTTAAACCTTTAATTCAAACCTTAACTACTCCCTTTACTTTTGATACTGATATTAGTCAAGTTTATAAGGATGGAAGTGAAACTGATCCATTAAGAGTGATTGCTAACAATATGCAAAAAGCTAGTTTTGGCAGTGATTTTGTCCAAACTACTAGTGATACTTCTACTAGTAGTTCTAATTCTGGATCTTCATCTTCTACTTCCGCTTCTAAATGGAGTTGGGATTCTAATTCTTATCACTATTTTTCACAATGAAAAGATGCAAAAGGAGCAGCACCTAATTATGACTGGAATGGGGTAAGATACAATGCATTTTATGATACAAGTGCTCCTCTAGTTGCAGGGTATCGGGGAATGATTGTATTATCTGGAAGTGATGATAAAATTCAAAGTGCAATTGAAGCATGGGATAAAAGAGACTGAAATAGTTTCCGTAATTTAGGTATTGTGTTGGGAGAAAATGGGTCTACTGGGAATTATTTGTTAGAGCAAAGTTTAATTAAACAACACTTTACTAGTTTAGGACAAGATTTTACATTAGCTAATGATAGATCCCAAAACCCAGGTAAATATGACACTGATTCTTCTGGTACTTACAAAATTGGGAAGGATTCAAATTTTGTAATTACATTTAGTGATGAAGGTTCTTTTTCTTGAACCCATAATGATAATAGTAACCAAGATTTTTCACCAATTAACAATAACAAAATCAAGATTTTAACAGTTACTAATCCTGCAAATTATGATATCGGCATCTTTAGTAAAAGCGTCGATACTAAAATTGCAGATTTATTAACTCAAGCAATTGTAGCACTAGCACAAGATGATCCAGAAGGGGTTGGTGTTAATTCATATGGAGCTGGAATGGGGTATAACGGATTTTCTAAAATTAGTGATTTTAAAAAAGAAGTTTATGACCCAATGCAGCTTGCATTAGGATAGATTATGCTAAAGTTAAAAAATTGAACAATTAAGAATTTTGGGCAAAACAATGTGGTATTAGATGATATTAACCTTGAGTTTAAACCAAAGCAATTAAGTGCAATTATTGGGGCATCGGGAATTGGTAAAACCACCTTAATTAACTCAATTGCTATTAATGCTAATATCATTAATGGATCACTAAATTTTGAGGGAAACGAAATTGATTTAAAAAACCATTTCAAATTTAAATGATTTCGTAAAAACATTGGAATTATTAGTCAGAAAAGTACATTGATTCAAGAAATTAGTGTGTATGATAATTTGAAATTTGTAATGGCTCAAAGAAATAATTTTTTGTTTAAATTTTTTAACATTATTAATAAAAAGCAAAAGCAAGAAATTTATGATTTGTTACTATCACTTAAAATTATTGATAAAGTTTTTTACAAAGTGAGTGATTTAAGTGGTGGGGAAGCCCAACGGGTAGAGATTGCAAAGTTATTTATTCGCAAACCAAAAATTATTTTAGCTGATGAACCAACTTCTAGTCTTGATTTATCAAATTCGAAAAATATTATTGCAATGCTTAAAAAATTAACTGTTGAATTGAATGCTGTTGGAATTGTAATCATTCATAACATTGAATTGTTAAAAAATGAAATTGATAATGTAATTGCTTTAAAAGATAAAAAAATACTGTTTAACAAAATTCCAAAATTGATTACAGAAAGTGATTTTAAAAAACTTTATGAAGACTAATGTGAATGTTAACCAAAACTTCTTTTATGAATATGTTGGTAATGATGCCAGATATGAAAAAAAGAAGTTATCAAAATGAAGTAAATCCATTATTTATTTTATTTTTGCTTTTGTAATTATTGGATCTTTTATAATTGTGGGATTTTCAATTGCACCTCGAGGGTTTACAATATTTTCAAATCATATTAGCCAAATTTTTGTTTTTTCAAATCAAATAAATAATTATCCTAACCAATCGTTAATTTTGTTATCCTTAAAGTATTTGTGAATTTCAATCCAAGGGGTATTAATTGGAACCTCAATCGGTTTTGCAGCTGGATTTATTAGTGCAACCATTGCTAATAAACACTTTTTTAAAATTAGTTTTTTAAATTGAATTTTAAAAGGGTTACTTGCAGTTTTAAGAGCTTTTGTCCCGATTTTATTTATCTATTTCTTTACTACTTATTTTTCAAAAAACATTGCTTTAATTTTATTACTTGCTTGGTACACTTGGATATGAGTGCACAAGTATATGATTGAGATTTACCAAAATCTAAACTACCACCCATACAACTACTTATTACTTCAAGGCAGTAGCAAAATTAATGCATATTTGAAAACAATATTGTTTCAAGTTAATAATAAATTTATTGCTTTATTTTTATATTCATTTGATTCTAATATGCGATGAAGTTCCATTTTGGGAGTATTGGGGTTAGCAGGGATTGGAGAATTAATTGAAAATGCATCTGATTCACAATACCAAAGTATGGGAATCCCTTTAGTTACCATCATTGGGTTTATGTTAATTCTCGAAACTTTTGTATATTTAATGAATCGTTATGTATTGGTACACAAGAGTTTTTTGTTTAATAAAAGTGTTGAAAAGTTTATTAGTTATAAAAGATATAAAACTTATTTCAAGCTTGGATTATTAGTCTTTTTTGTTGCTTTATTTTTATATGCTTCAATAAGTTTGGATTGAACACAATATTTTGCTAGCAATTCTAATTTCTTACAACAAATATTTAATCCGAATTGAAATGTACTAAATGATGTGAGTAATTTTGATGTTGTACAAGAAGTTATAACTTTAATTGCCCAAACTTTTGTGATTATGTTTTTAACATTGGTTTCGAGTATCTTTTTCATTTTCATTAGCTGTTACAAATTATTTAAATACTATTCGTTGCTAGGAATATTCTTGTCAACAATGATTCGAGCAATTCCCACAATTGCATTATTTTTTATCTTTAATCCGATCTTTATCAATCCTTCATCTTCTATTTGTATTATTTTTGCTTTTAGTACTGCAACTGTTATTAACAAAAACATTACTGAAAGCATTAATAAACTAAGTAGTGATGTAATTAATATTTATAAGATGCAAGGGTATAGTAAACTCACAATATTTTTTAAGTATATTTTAGGCAGTATTAAAAAAGATTTTTTATCACTATTCTTTTTTCAATGGGAATCACAATTTCGGGATTTGATAACTTATGGGCAGTATGGAGTTTCAATAATTGGGGCTAAAATGTATGCTTATTTTGGTTTAAAAAAGCAAACTGAAAATATGGCTGTTTTTATGTGAATTGCCTTTTTCCTTATTTTGTTAGTAATTTTTATCGAATATAATTTACGGATTTTTGTTATCGAAAATAAAAATATTTTTCAAATAGTTAAGAACACAAAAACGAAGACTAAAAACTGGTTAAATTTCAAAAATTAAATATGAAAAATTTTTAGAATATTTATTTTTTCATTAATTTATAATAAAAGTCATATATGAAAATGATTTTGTTATGAAAATAAGTTTTATTTATTACTTGTACAATAATTTGTCTACTTTAAAAGCTTCAATTGAATCATTAATAAACCAAACTAATGAGAATTTTGAAATAATTTTTGTTGACGATTTTGCAGAAGAACCGGTAAAACAAATTTTTAATAGCTTTGATTTATCTCATAAAAAATACCGCATAATTAGATTATTTGAAAATCACGGAAAATCATTTTCTTACAACTTAGGTTTTGAAAAAGTAACAGGTGATTACATATACTATGCTGATGCATCAAATGTTTTTTCACCAACTTTTGTAGATGACATTTTAAAAATTGTTAATAAAAAAAGTTTTGATTATGTTTCATTCAAAACCGATTTGGATTATTTGAATGATGATTTTAAACAAGATTTAGAAATTAGCAACACTGATAATTTATCTGCTTGAATTACAAATTGCTCTATAACGTTTAGAAACAAATTGTTTGCCACAAAATTTTTAACATCTAATAAAATTATTTTTGAAAAATACAATAATTTTTATCCTGTTTGTTTATTCAATATTTTTATAAATAGTAAATCTGGTTATTTTTTTGCTAAGCAATTAATCAATTTTAGAGATAATTTTAATAACAACCGCAGTTTTACATACAACCTTTACAATATTTTAAATTCTGCTCTAATGATTTCTTATAAAATTAATGAATTGTTAGTAGATGATGCAGTTAAATCAAATTATTTAGTATGATTACCAAAATTGTGTTTAAAAGATTTTTTAACTAAAATGTTCCACTCTTATTTTGGTAATGAAAAAATCTTAACAATCGCAATTGAAAAAGCTTGAGAAATATTAGAAAAAACAGATCTTAATTTTAAAAATAATGCTTCATTGTTACTGTTGAATGATAAAAATTTAGTTAATTATTTTCTTGATTTCAAACCATCTTACAAATATGTAAGAAAAAACATTAAATTTAATTAACGAGGCTAAAGTGAATTTAGACAAAAGTAAAAAGAAATACGGATTAGCCAGTGCGCCTGTTAGAATTTTTTGTCGACTTTTTGACCTTATCCTTAATTTATTAATAGTAGTTGGTTTGTTTTTTGCTATTTTTTATACTACTCAAACACCTGTAATTAATTTTTATACAGATGTTGAACCCTGAAGGATATTTTTATTCACTTTACTAATTTTTATTTTGTTTTTTGTTTACTTTGTTGTTTTACCTTTTTTTACTAAAGGATATACTTTATTCTCGAAATTTTTTAAAATCAGAATTTTTAGTACTTCCTTGCAAATTGAGAATGAATCAAAAAAATTTTTATCAAAATTTAATTTTAGATTCTTAAAAGAGTTATTAATTAGAGAAACTTTTACATTTTTTATTTTTACTACAATTACTTTAGTTTTAGGGTTTGTTAGTTTTTTTGATAAACAAAAGGTAATTGAATTTCTTTTGTCTTTTCTAAATTCTAAATTAAACAACCAACCCAATTCCCAAAATGTAGTTGCAACTGCATTTGGCACTTTTTATGCAATTGCAACATTAATTGATATTTTAATTATTATCAATATTTGTTTTACAAGCCGACGTAGAGCCTTTATTGATTTTATTAGCAACACAGTAGTTGTGAAAATGATAGAAGTTTTTGATGATGACAAATCTAGTGTTTTAAACTTTAAAAACAAGAATAAATCAACGATCAAATATAATTTACCAGGTGAAATAAACACAACTGCAATTTTTCAAGAAAAGAAGGGAGATGCAAGTGAACAACATTTTAAGTAATTTTAATGATAAGCAAATAGAAGCTGTAACTACAGATCTAAATACTCCAGTGTTAGTAGTTGCGGGTGCTGGGAGCGGGAAGACACTTGTATTAACTTGTCGTATTGTTCATTTAATTTCTCAAAACCAATTCAAAAGCAATCGCATATTGGGATTTACTTTCACTAACAAAGCTGCTAATGAAATGAAAGAAAGAATTGCAAAAGTATTACCCGATTACAAATTTAACTTCATTGGTACATTTCATTCTATTTGTTTAAGAATTTTAAGAGAAGATATAAAAGCTTTAGAATTAAACAATATTACTAGTAATTTCGGGGTAATCGATGAAGATGACCAACTTTCAATTATTAAAGAAATTTATAAAAAAGAAAATATCAGTACATCAGATTTAACTCATAAGTTTTGTATTAGTTGAATTTCAAAATTAAAGAGTGAAGGTTATTATGATGCAGATGACCTTTATGAGAAGCTTGATTTCTTTGATGGAGAAGGTGGTAAAAATAAAAAAAACCAACTAATAAAAGTTTTTAAAGAATATACAAATTTTTTAAGTAAATCAAATCTATTGGATTTTGATGACCTTTTAAACTATGCATATCGTGTTTTGAAAATAAAATTTATTCAAGAAAAATGGCAAAACCGTTTTGATTACATTTTGGTAGATGAGTTTCAAGATACTAATTTGATTCAATATGAAATTATTAAATTGCTTGTAAATCAAAACAATGTTTTTGCAGTTGGAGATCCAGACCAAATGATATATTCTTGAAGAGGTGCTAAGGGCAATATTTTTAGTACTTTTCAAAAAGATTTTAGTGGTACAAAAACAATTGTATTGGAGAGAAATTACCGATCTACCAAAAGAATTTTAGGATTAGCTAATTCTTTAATTTCTAAGAATAAAAACCGAATCGAGAAAAAACTTTATACCAATACCCCTTTTGAAAGTCAAATTGTTTTTTTTGAAGCTGAACAACAAAACCAAGAATCTAAATTTGTGTGTAATAAAATTAAAGAATTAGTGGATGTTAAGGGATACGAATATAAAGACATTGCGATATTGTACCGTGCTAATTATTTATCAAGAAATATTGAGCAATATTTGCTAAATTACCAAATACCACACATTATTTTTGGTGGTTTTTCTTTTTATCAAAGAAAAGAAATTAAAGACATCATTGCATATTTAAAAGTAATTGCTAACAGTGATGAAGTGGGATTAACAAGAATTTATAATATGCCCAAACGAGGGATTAGTGAATTAACATTTTCAAGAATCAAAGATTATGCCACAAAACATAATATCTCCACATTTGCTGCATTTAATGAAGTGGATAAGATTGAAGAACTAAGTGCTAAAAATAAAGAAGTTGCTAAAAATTTCTATAATTTAATTTGTGAATTTAGGGATAAAGAATATGGCTCTATTGTGCAATTAGTGGAAGACGTAATTAATAAAGTTAATTATTTAGAAATGCTTCAAGATAATGATGAGCAAAATAGAACTGAAAATATCGATGAACTTAAAAGAGCAATTGCAAATTATGAATTAAAAAACAATGGTGCCACATTAGCTTCTTATTTGCAAGAAGTCACAATTTTAACAAATGTAAATGATAATGAACACAATAAAAAAAATAAAGATAACTCAGTTTTTTTAATGACAGTCCATATGGCAAAAGGGCTTGAGTTTAAAATCATATTTATTATCCAATTTAATGAAACTATTTTTCCATCCCAAAAATCGATTGAAGAAGGATTTTTAGAAGAAGAAAGAAGAATTGCATATGTTGCAATTACCCGTGCGAAAGAACATCTTTTTATCTCGTGTAGTAGGGAAAAAGACTTCTATTCATTCAATTCTAGAAACAATTCAAAAACACCATCAAGATTTATTAGTGAAGTTGATACCTCATTGTTAGATGTTAAAAAAGTTTATACTGCAAAAAACACAAGATGAAATGATGATGCACCATTCTATAACAATTCAAAAACTTTAGATTCTTATTTACATAAAGAAAAAGAAGATTACTTTATTGGTGATATGGTAGAGCACTCTTCTTATGGTTTGGGAATGGTAACTAATTTATCAAATAATGAAATTGAAATTGCATTTAAAAATTCAAAGTATGGTGTTAAAAGTTTTATTAAACACCACAAAACAATTAAGAAAGTGAAACAATAGTTATGATAAAGATTTTATTTATTGGTGACATTTTTGGAAGTGCTGGGAAACAAGCGATCCAAAAAGAGTTAAAAAATTTAAGAAAAAACTACCAAATTGATTTTGTAATTGCTAATGCTGAAAATTGCACAAAAGGGAGAGGACTTAATTGAAAAGATTATGATTTTTTAGTAAACCAAAAAATTGATTTCATTACAATGGGAAACCACACGTGACATAAAAGTGATATATTTGAGATTTTAAAAGTTAAAAATAATATCATTCGTCCCAATAACTTAAAAAGTGAATTAGAAGAAGCTAAAGTGGGAGTTGGGACTAAAGTTGTTAAAATAAAAAACAAAAGTTTTAGAATTACCAACCTTTTGGGAATGTCAGTAATTGTTAAAGAAATGCAAACCAACCCTTTCATAGATCTAGAAGAAATTTTAAAAACTACACCTAAAACTGATTTTCATATTGTTGATTTTCACTGTGAATACACTAGTGAAAAAATCGCTTTCTTCTTAAACTTTCAAAACAGAGTTGATGCAATTTTATGCACGCACACTCATGTCCAAACTAATGATGATAGAATTGTTAACAAAACAGCTTACATAACAGATGTGGGAATGACTGGTGCACTAAACGGAATAATAGGGGCTAAACCAGATTCTATTTTGAATATGTTTAGAGGTAACTCTCCATATTTTAAATTAGAAGAACAAATCGGACCATACCAGTTTTGTGCTGTAATTTTATCTTTTGATGAAACTAAAAAAGAAGTAGTTAAAATTGAAAAAGTTAGAATCGAACAAAACGATTTTCAATAACATCATTAATAAGTTAAGTTATCAAGTTTCTTCTTTATTTTTAACAATGTGGTAAATTGCTTTCATTGCATCATTACAAGCAGATAAAATTGTCATTGGTTTAAATAAAAACCAACTAGCATCTCCAATTGCATAAATGTTTTTAATATTTGTTTTTTGGTTCAAATCAACTTTGTATTTCCCCTTTTCTTTTTCAATTTGATCAAACAAATTTATTGATAATTGTGAAGGAATTTGACCATATTGGACAAAAACAAAATCAAAATTAATATTTTTAATTTCATTACTTTCTTTGTGTTTAATTATTAAATTTTGATTTATTTCATTAAAATCAATAATTTCATAATTAAGATATTGTTTGATTTTGTTTTTCTCCAAACTTTGGATCATAAAAGAAGAAGAGCGATATTCATTACGACGGTGCACAATTGATACATCACAACTTATTTTTTCTTCAGCAAAATAATTGGCCCATTCAACTGCAGAATCACCACCACCCAAAATAACTATTTTTTTATTTTGATAAATTGCAGTATTAATACCAACCACATAATGAATTAATTTACTATCAATTACAACGTTGTTAATTTCTAATTTTCTTGGTTTAAAAAAACCATTCCCAGTAGCAATAATAATATTTCTTGCATAGAAGTTTTGGTATGAAGTTTGAAAATAAAAATATTGTTCTTGTTCAAATTTAACTACTGAAATATTAAAAATTTCTACATTTGTTTTAATTGAATCTTTATTGTATGTTTGGTTTTGAATTAAAAGTTTTTTAATTACATCACTTGATTTAATTTCATAAAAACAAGGAAAGTCATAAATGAATTTATTGGGGTATATCTCTATTGGTTGCCCCCCAATATATTCGTTTTTTTCAAGTACAATGTTTTTTAATTTAAAATAATGGGCCATTGTACTAGCATATATTCCACCAGCTCCTGCCCCAATTATGGCAACATCAATTAAATTTGTTTTTATGTCATTAAGATTAGTCATAATTTATAATTTTTTGTAAACAATATTATAAATAGAGAAATTTAACTTAATGAAAAATAATGAAATTAAAAACCTTTATATTGTTGCAACCCCAATTGGTAACATTAATGAAATTAGTAGTTTAGCAATTAATTCATTAAAAGAAAATACGCACTTTTTTTGTGAAGACACACGAGTTACAAAAAAGTTGTTTAATCTTTTAAATATTTCATTAGTTAATAAACATTTCTATTGTTTTAACCAAAACAATGAAGAAGAATTTATAAAAAACTTTAATTTTGCTAGTAATCAATATTGTTTATTAAGTGATGCTGGATATCCATTGCTAAGTGATCCAGGATTTAGTTTAGTAAATCACTTTATAAACAATAATTGAAATATTAAAGTAGTTAATGGGCCTTGTTCAATAATGCATGCTTTAGTAGTTTCAGGATTCCCAACACAAAAATTTATTTTTGCAGGTTTTTTAAATCACAAAGAAAAGATTAAGAAACAAGAGCTGATTCATTTTAATAATTATAAAAACACAATTATTATTTTCGAATCTATCCACCGCATTAAAGAAACTCTGAAATTAATTTATCAAATTTTTGATCATAACAAAAAAATTTGCATAGCTCGTGAATTAACAAAAATTAATGAAACCATAATTCGAGTGGATATTAAAAATGTATTAACAGTACCAATTGTTGAAAAAGGTGAATTTGTAATTGTGATTGACAACAATTGTTATGAAAATACTAAAAAAGAAAACGAGAAAATGGATTTTAAAATGATTCTAAATGAATTAGAAATGTTGCTAAAAAAAGGTGAGCAGATTAATGTTGCTTGCAAGATGGTTGCTTACAAACATAATTTAAAGAAAAATGTTGTTTATAACTTTTGACAACAACAAAAAAATTGGATTTAATTTTTATATATAGGTTTTATATAAAAATTATGAAAATAAAAATTAATCAGCACAATACAAACTGACTATCAAGTTTGGGAATCACATCTATTGTTTGTTTTTCGTTAGCCTTTTTGGGATTTGTTGTATTCATAATTGATTTAATTTATGCATCATCTAATCCTAATGATCCCTTGTTTTTCCAATTGTTAGTGTTTTATTATTCAGTAATTTTAACAATTATAGAATTAGTTGGTTGTGTTTATTTTTTCTTTAATTTAGTTTCTTGAATTTCCTCTTACAAGAAATCAATTGGAGATAGGAAAGCCTTTAATTTTAAGTTTGTAACAATTATGGGAGTTTTAATAATTCTTGTTTCAATTGATGCAATCATTAGAATTGTTTATGCTTTTTTTGGTTTGATGACAGTAGGTTCGTATTATGGCCAAACAAATGCTAGTACTGGACAAGTAATGAATTTAGCAATTATTGATTTAAATCAAGAAGGGTCAATTTTTGGTAACACTTCAAATGCAACTAATATGTTATCGATTGGCAACTTTGGTTTTAATGTAATTTTATTAATGCTTTTTACTTTAGTATCTGGTTCTGTTTCACTTTACTTTTATTTCAAACAAAATAAATTATTTGTATCAGAAGAAAGAGAAAATTCAAAGAAAGAAGTAAAAGATAACTACCGTAATCTTGATATGATCAAGATGAAAAAACACCTTAGTAAACATAAACAAAAAGATATGTCAAAACGAATTAAAGCATTTTAAAATTCTAATATATGGAATTAGAATTTAAAGACACACAAGATTTATACTGTAATTCTTTTGACGATTTAATTTGTAGTGAAATAATTTTTCCTAAAAATTCAATAGTTAGAAAAATGATTGAAAACAATGATTTGTTTTCAATTTTATTTTTTGGAAACCCAGGAGTGGGTAAATCAATTTCGATTCAATTTATATTAAAAAAAATGAATCGAAATTTTTATTATTTCAACTCAACAACAAATAATAAGAATGATCTTGCTGAAATTCTTAAGAAAGCAGAAGATAACGAAAAACCAATTATTGTCATAGAAGAAATTCATCGATTAAATAAAGATAAGCAAGATTTATTGTTAATGTACTTGGAAAAAAAATTAATAATCGTTTTTGCAACCACGACAGAAAATCCTTTTTTTAGAGTTAATCCTGCAATTAGAAGTCGAATGTTTTTATACAAAATTGAAAACATTGATACTGAAATTCTAAAAAAAGAATTTATTAAATATTTAAAAAATAAAAATATAAAAATTGGTAATTCAGTAGTTGAAGCAGTTGTTGAAATTGCAAAAGGAGATTTTCGTCAAATCTTTTTTTATTTAGAGATTATTCTTAAGCATTACAAAGAATCAGATTCACAAACAATATTAAAAGAATTAAGTAAGGTTAACAATTCTTTAATTGATAAACGCACAACCAATCATTATGATCTCTTATCTGCTTTTCACAAATCAATTCGAGGAAGTAATGCTGATGCTGCAATTTATTATTTAGCACAATTATTAGAAAGCGGCGACTTAGCTTCAATTTACAGACGGTTGTATGCTGTTGCATATGAAGATATTGGGTTAGCAAATTCGAATATGGGAGTTAAAGTACATACTGCTATTCAAGCAAGTGAAGCTTTAGGGTTGCCAGAGGCCAGACTTCCACTAGCTAATATCACAATTGAATTGTGTTTGTCTCCAAAATCAAATTCTACTTGTGTTGCAATTGATAATGCAATTGCAACATTAAGTAAGAAAGTATATCAACCCCCACTTCATTTAAGAGATAACCATTATGTTAGTGCTAAAAAATTGGGAGTATCAAATTATAAATACCCCCACGATTTTAAATACAATTTTGTAGAACAAGATTATTTGCCTAAAGAGCTTAAAGATACTAAATTTTATACATTTAATAAATTTAGTTTAAATGAAACTAGGTTTCAAGAATATTGAGATAAAGTTAAGAAAAATAAATAGCTTTATTTAATGTTGTTTTTTACAAAATTTTCTAAAATGTTAGCCAATTCTTTTTGGCTAATTCTTTTCTTGAAATGGACAAGATCAAATTCATCTTTTAATTGGTGTCCAACAGCATAGTGAATAATTTCGTCATCATTAGATGGATTGTAGCTAAAAATGATTTTTTTACCATTAAATAATGTACCTACTAATCCGATTTCTTCATCGTTTTTTTCAATTGCAAAAACCTCTAGATTTCTTTTTAGAAATTCACTAATAAATATGTTTCTTCCAATTAAAAAAGTTTTATTACTAACGTTTTCTAATTTGTTAATTAACATGTGGTCAATACAAATAAATTTAGATTGCAATCGCGTATTTTTAGCTTTTGTTTTAGTTGAAATCGTTATTGTTTTAATTGGGATTAAAATAAATAAATCTAATAATAGGTTTTTATATTTTCAAAATATTTTTGTGTTTTTAATATGAAGTTTTGTAGACTTACCAATGTTTCTTTTAGTGAAATCAATGGTTAATTTTTTATCTAAATTCTCTAATAGAAATTTCATAAAAACTTCGATATAAAAGTGATTTCTAACTTTGGTTAGAATTAAAAACATTGAAAGAAGTTTAAAAAAATCAATTTGATTAGTTAATTCAATTTTTTTATACTCATCTGCAGATCTATAAATTGTGGAACCATATTTAATATAAGTTTCACAATTAGCTTCATAACATTCTTCAAAATATTGACTAACAGTTGGAGGGTAGTATACTAATTCATTAAACTGATGTTTAATTGTATATGCTTTTGAAAGTGAAGTTAAACTTGAAAAACTACAGCTAGTTGAACAAAATAGTTTTACATTTTTAAGTGTGTTACAAACAAAATTAATAATTTCAATTCATCCTTCACAATTTGTAAATTCTAAAATGAATATTAATGAATTAGAGTGAGGTTTAATTTGTTCTTTAATTAGTTCAATGTTTTCGCTAATTTCATATTTTCTGTTATAGTTTAAAATTGAAAAATCCAAAACTATACAATTAATTTCTTTTTTACACTCTTCGATTAATGAGTTTATAATTTCAGTTTTATTAACACAACAAATCCCAGAATATATAGTTAACCCATTTTCATTAATTGATTTTTTTAGTTTTCTTATTTCTTCAACAGATTGCATCATACTCATAGCACTAATTTATTAAATAATTATACAATTATTTTTTAATACCTCACCTTTTTCATTTATAAACACCAAAAGAAATCTAAATTATGTTTATAAAATTACATTATATAAATAAATCTATAAATTAAATAAATTTTTAAGATAGTTAATTTTATAATTTTTTTATATTTTATTAAAATTAAAGAAAAAACTAAAGAATTTATTTTTTATGAGTATTAACAATCTAGCCTCTATTTTTATTGAAAAAACAATATTGCCTACAAGAATTGAGGTTTTTCAAATTGCCTCTGTTTTTATAAAGGACAAAAAGTTCCGTTATTTCTACAAATTTGTTAAAAACAACTTAAAGCATTCAAACAACGCAGTTGAATTCTCTGTTGCAATTAAACAACTTTTCAAAATAGTAGGCGACAGTAAAATAATCTTAAAAAATGATGATAACAATGATTTTTTAATATTAAATGAAAGTTGCTTAAGATTCTTAAATAAAAATTTTGACAATTTTGTTTACGATATTTCTAAAAATGCAGAATTCTTAGGTTTTAAAAAATCTAATTTAGAATTTTTGTGTTCAAAATACAATATTTCATTTAAAAATGATAAAGGTTTACCAACAAGCGTTTTTAAAGCTCAAAAGGTTTTTGTAATCGGGGCTAAGATGTTCAACTTAGGTAAAGATAATGTCTAAATATTTAATTGTGGGTTTAGGTAATCCAGGATTTCAATATGAAAAGACTAAACACAATGTTGGTTTTATGTGTATTGATGCAATTTTAAAAGAGTTAACTTTGTTTTTAAATAATGATAAATTTGAGGGCAAATTTACAATTGTTAAACAACAAGAGGATGAAATTATAATTGCTAAGCCACAAACATATATGAATAACTCTGGCAATTTTGTTTTAGCGATCTCCAAATTTTACAAAATCGATTATCAAAATATTTTAGTAATTTATGATGATGTCGACACAGAGGTAGGGAAAATTAGAATTCGCAAATCTGGCAGTTCTGGAGGACAAAACGGAATTAAAAATATTATTACTTGTTTACAAACTGAAAAGATCAAAAGAATTCGCATTGGGATTGGAAGACCAATACATGATTTAGTTCACCACGTGTTAACCAAATTTAATGAAGCTGATGAAAGTAAAATTCAACAAGCAATAGAATGTGCTAAATCAGCTGCGATTCAATTTATGAATCACACTGATTTTGACCTAATAATGAACCGTTTTAATATTTAAATATTATGAAGAAATATTTAATTGCAGTCTCTGGTGGCCCAGATTCGATGGCACTACTTAACAAAAAAAGAAGATATGTTAAAGCAGTATGTCATATTAATTATCATGATCGTGAAGATACAGATAATGATGAATTAATTGTTACAAATTTTTGTAATCAATTTAAGATTCCGTTATTTGTATTTGATACAAAGAAAGATAATGTAGACCAATACTTAAATATTAAAAACCCCCAAACCTACTACCGCAAAATAAGATTTGATTTTTTTATTAAAATTGCAAAGCAGCTGAATATCAAAAACTGCTTAATAGCACATAATAGAGATGACTTTATCGAATCCGCTTATATGAGTTTAGATAAAAACAAACATCATTTGTTTTTGGGTATTAGAAAAAAATCGGTTTACCAATCCTTAATTTTAATAAGACCACTATTACACAAATCTAAAAATTCATTGCAAAAATATTGTGATAAAAAGCAGATTGCATATGCAATTGATTACTCTAATTTTACGGATATATACGATCGTAATGTTACAAGGAAAATCATTGCAAACTGGACTAAAAAAGAACTTTATTTTTTTTATTTCAAAATTAAGTTTCACAATATTAAAAACTTTTTTCTTATTAAAAAAGTTGACAACCTTTTTGCAAAATGAAAAGCTTTAAACTTTGATTTGCATTTTTTTAACAATCAAAGACCTAACCTAAAAACAAATCTTATTTATTTGTATTTAAATCACATTGGAATAAAACCTAATCAAAACAAAATTAAACAATCAATTGAGTTTATTGAGAAAAACCAAACTCAATCAAATAAAAAATACCGAATAAAACAAAATTATTTTTTAATAGTTAAAAATAATGCCTTAAGCTATTGTTATGAATAAGCCACAAAATAAAAGATTAAAAGTATTAGTTTTTGGAATTACGGGAACAATTGGAGATCTAGCAATTGATGTAATCTTAAAACAAAACTATGAATTAGTTGGTTTTAGCTTTTTTAAAAATATTGAGAAAGCAAAAACAATAAAAAACCAATTTAAAAAAGCTTTTCTTTTTTCAAAAATTTACAATTGTATTAATAATGTTTCAAGTTATTATGAATTACTAATCAAATCACAACCTGATATTGTATTAAATGCAGTTGTCGGTTTTGCAGGATTAGAAATTTCATTATTGTGTTTAAACAACAACTTTAATTTAGCATTAGCTAATAAAGAATCATTAGTAAACGCAGGTTGATTAATTAATGATTTGCTTAAAGAAAAAAAGCTTGTACTATATCCTGTAGATTCAGAGCATTCTGCAATTTTTGATTTGCTAAAAAATAATAATAAGAAAATTGAAGAAATTATTATCACATGCAGTGGTGGACCATTTTTTAATAAACCAAAGCAAGAACTTCAAAATGTTAAATTTAAAGACGCAATTAAACACCCCAATTGGAATATGGGATATAAGATATCAATTGATTCTGCAACTTTAATGAATAAATTTTTTGAAATTATTGAAGCTTATTATTTGTTTAATACTGACAAAATTTTCACTTATCAACACAGCCAATCCATAGTTCATGGATTAGTAAAATTTAGTGATAATTCAATTTTTGCTAATATGTCAAATCCTGATATGCGCCTAGCAATTAACCAAGCATTAAGTGGGTTTGAATCAAATTCAAAAATAATTAATAGTTTAGAATTTGATAACCTTAATTTAAGTTTTAAAAAAATTGATCCCAATCTTTATAGACCAATTTATTGAGCCTATCAATTTTTAAAAACCAAGAATTTAACAATCCCAATTATTTTGAATGCAGCCAATGATACTGCTATCGAATTATTTAAAGAAGATAAAATTAGGTTTCTACAAATTTTAGAAATAATAGAAGATTGCGTGAACAATTTTTTAAATGAAAAAATTAATAATTTAGAAGATGTGTATCAATTAAATTTAAAAACAAAAAATTATGTATTAAAAAATTTTGGGTTTTAAAATTAAATACATTGTTGAATGGGATTAATTTTATATGGAAAAAAAATACAACACAAAAGATTACATAATTGTTAAAGGGGCACGTGAAAACAATTTAAAAAATGTTGATATTGTTTTACCAAAAAACAAAATGATAGTAATGACTGGTATTAGTGGTAGTGGTAAATCTTCACTTGCATTTGATACCATTTATGCAGAAGGTCAAAGAAGGTATTTAGAATCATTATCATCATATGCGCGCCAATTTTTAGGTGGTAATGAAAAACCAGATGTTGATTCAATTGAAGGTTTATCACCTTCAATTTCGATTGACCAAAAAACAACATCCCACAACCCTCGTTCAACAGTCGGGACTGTAACTGAAATCTTTGACTATTTAAGACTTTTGTTTGCTAGAATTGGCAAACCTTTTTGTCCTAATGGCCACGGAATGATTTCAACATTTTCCATTAAACAAATGATTGATACTATTTTTGAATATCAAGAAGGAGATAAACTACAAATTTTAGCCCCAATTATTAACCAAGAAAAAGGAACTTTTAAAAATAAAATTGAGGAGTTAAGAAGACGTGGTTTTTTACGTTTAAGAATTGATAACCAAGTTTATTTATTAGATGATGAAATTGAATTAGAAAAATCTAAAAAACACACTATTGAGCTTGTAATTGATAGAATCATTTTAAATAAAGATACAGTAACTCGAAGTCGAATTTATGATGCAATTGAAAAATCAATTAAAGAAGCTTATGGAAAAGTCATAGTAGTTGTAGAAGATAAGGAATTGTTTTTCTCGCAAAACCATAGTTGTGATGTTTGTGGTTTTGCGATTCCAGAGTTAGAACCCAGATTATTTTCTTTCAATTCACCATTAGGTGCTTGCAAGGACTGTAATGGAATTGGTTATTATTTCTTACCTGATGAAAATAAATTAGTACCAGATAAAACATTAAGCTTAAATGAAGGTGCAATTGTTTATTTTAAAAACATTATGATAACCCCTTCAATTGACTTTAAAAAAGAATATCAAAATTGATCATACAATGGAGTGCGGGTTAATGTTCCTTTTAACAAATTAACAAGATCTGAAAAAAACGTTATTTTTTATGGCAATAAAGAAATAGAGGATATCAAAGATGTTAAAAGTTTTGACGACTCTAATTCATATTCGAGTGGATACTTTCGTAGCGGAGTTTGTAATTTAGTATTAAGACGATTTAATGAAACTACGTCTGACAACGCAAGAGAATATTATGAAAAGTTTATGTCTAACCTTTTATGTCCTACTTGTAATGGGCAAAGATTATCCTTACAAGCATTGTCGGTCAAAATTAATAATGCAAACATAATTGACTTAACTCAAAAAAATATTACTGATTTAATTAATTTTTTTATTGAACTAGAGTTAGATGAAGTTGATAAAAAAATTGCACATCTAGCTTTAAAAGAAATTGTTAACCGTCTTTCATTTCTAGACAATGTGGGACTAAATTATTTAACACTATCTAGAAGTGCAGCAACATTATCAGGTGGTGAATCACAAAGAATAAGACTCGCTACTCAAATTGGGTCATCATTAACCGGTGTTTTATATGTTTTGGATGAACCTTCTATTGGGCTACACCAAAAGGATAATGAAAAACTAATTGATACCCTAAAAAAAATGCGGGATTTGGGAAATACATTAATTGTGGTAGAGCACGATGAAGAAACAATATTAGCAGCTGATTATATTGTTGATATCGGTCCAAATGCAGGTGAATTTGGTGGGGAAATAGTAGCAGTTGGAAGTGTTGGAGACATCTCTAAAAATAAAAAATCAATTACTGGGAAATATTTATCAAAAGAACTTTTTATTCCTATACCTAAAAACCGACGAAAGGGGAACGGTAAAAAAATTGAGATTATTAAAGCTTCTGGGAATAATTTAAAAGCAATCAATGTTGAATTCCCCTTAAATAAATTAATTGTGGTAACTGGAGTTTCAGGAAGTGGAAAATCAACATTAATTAATGAAACATTGGTGAAGGGAATTCAAAAATGAATTAGTGATCCATTTGTTGTCCCAGCTCCCTTTAAAGAAATTAATGGAATTAAAAATGTTGACAAAATCATTCAAGTTTCTCAAGACCCAATTGGAAGAACACCCCGAAGCAACCCTGCAACTTATGTTTCAGTGTTTGATGACATCAGAGATTTGTTTGCCCTTACAAAAGAAGCCAAAGCACGCGGATATTTAAAAGGCAGATTTTCCTTTAATTTAGTTGGAGGACGTTGCGAAAATTGTAGTGGAGATGGTACTTTAAAAATAGAAATGCATTTTTTACCAGATGTGTATGTTAAGTGTAATGAATGTAACGGTAAAAAATATAATGAAGAAACACTCCAAGTTTTATATAAAGGAAAATCAATTTTTGATGTTTTAGAAATGTCGGTTTTGCAAGCTAGAGATTTCTTTTTTGAAATTCCTGAAATTAAAAGAAAACTTGATTTAATGGTAGATGTAGGAATTGATTATTTAAAGCTTGGAACTTCTGCTTTAAACCTTTCAGGGGGAGAAGCACAAAGAATTAAACTTGCTAGATACTTACAAAAAAGAGCAACTGGGAAAACAATTTATGTATTGGATGAACCCACTACA
Organism: Malacoplasma sp.; assembly: GCA_021444005.1. Classification (GTDB taxonomy): domain Bacteria; phylum Bacillota_I; class Bacilli_A; order Mycoplasmatales; family Mycoplasmoidaceae; genus Malacoplasma. Next base: position 14,437 of record JABUSB010000001.1, on the reverse strand, counting down.
GGGCTTCACACTCACGATATTGCAAAACTAATTCAAATATTTAACAAAATTGTAGATAATGGGGATACAGTGATTGTGGTAGAGCATAACCTTGATTTAATTAAATGTGCAGATTATGTAATTGATTTGGGTCCAAATGGAGGAGAGCAAGGGGGAGAAGTTGTAGCTTATGGCACCCCAGAAGAGGTTGCTGAAAAAAAAGCAATTTCATATACTGGTAAATATTTGGCATCCCTTTTAAGTTAATTATGGAAAACAATAAAGAGATAAGCCTTATTTTTCAATTAGATTATTTACCATCAGGGGCACATTACAATAATTTAAGATATTTGTTTAATCAAAAGGTATGACAAGTAATAGTTGCCAATGTTCGTGAGTGTAAGCAATACACTTGTGAATTTTGCAAAAGAAAGTTTGATTACAACAATGCAAATTCACTAAAGTATTTACACTGTCATGAATTGTGAAGTTTTGATTATGCTAAAAGATGACAAGTATTAAAAGGTTTATTATTACTTTGCAATAATTGCCATAGTTGTCAGCACATCAATTTTGCAACACTACAAAATCGATTTGAAAAAACAAAACAGCATTTTTTAAAAGTTAATAGAATAACTAACACTGAATTTAATTATTTAAAGAATAATGAATTACTTTTTCGCAAAAACTATTTGGATAAACAAACAATAACTAGAGAGATGTTAGATAGTGTTGAATCTTGGCTCTTTAAAATTGATTGTGATTTAAACCAAGTTTTTGTTAATAAAACTAATGCTCAAAAACTGCAGGAGTTTTTAGAAAGGATTAGTAGTTTTAACTCTTAAAAAAGATAATTAATATTTTATTTCTTTTTTAGAAAAAATTATCTAGTAGAAAAAATTTTTTTTAATTTAAGTTAATATAATGGTACACTTTTTTATTTTGCGTTTTTGCGATATAGAAAGTGATCAAGAGGACATATAACTATGAGTAAAAAAATATTATTTTGATCAGCAGGAGCTCTAGCTTCTATTGCTGCTGGATGTGCAATTAGTTTACCAATTGCAAATGCTACTAATAATTTACAAACATCTGAAGTTAAGGGTAATGACACTATTCCAAGTGACACTACTAACACAACTCCTACTAACCCAGTAAATCCAACTGTGAATCCAACAACTGATGGTACAAACACAACAAAAGCAGATAGTGAAACTGCAACACCATCCACTGATACTAATAAAGATTCACAATCTACAAAACCAGATGCTACAGAAACTGAAGTATCAGAAAAAAACAACGCACAATTTTCAACTAATTTAACTTATCGATTAAAAATTGATAGCACAATTGCAGTTGATACTAGTTCATTAAATGATTACTTAAAGAAAAACTTTAATGCATCTTTATTAACTGGTAATAACCAATTTGTTAATTTTGCATATGTTGATGGAAAAGCTAATTTTGACAAAGGTGTTTTCCAAGTAGATGTAACTCCACAAAGTGGATATACTTGACAAGATGACTCTACAAGAATAATTACAGCTACTGTGAAAATTGAACAAATGTCACTAAAAGATGCTGACATTACTACTAATTTAAACTATAGTATTGGATTAAATTATGAAGTTGGTTCTAACCAAAAATTAGATGCATATTTACAATCTAATTTTAGTCTTAACCAATTAAAAGGAAGTTTCCAAAATGTTGATATAGTTTATAAAAAAGGATCTGCAAACTATAATTCTAAAACTTTCCAAGTAACTGTTACTCCAAAAGTTGGACACATTTGAAAAGACAACATTTACCGAATTATGGATATAACTGTTAACTTGCAATTGTCTGCCCGTGCTCCTAAATCTTGAGCTATTAACACAATTGGAAGACAATCATTCTACAACTCTACAAATTACTTTAGCTTAATTGATGGATTAGGAAACTTAGGTTTTAACGAAATGAAAAACTCTTTCCCTAACCTTGTATATAAAGGAGTTGTAAAACCTAATACTGTTCAAATTAAAACAATTAATGCCAACAGTTCCGTGCTTTACTTTGATATCTTAGTTGCTGATGTTTCAAACCAAAACAAAACAATGAATGTAACTATGGAGTTATTTTTAAATAACAGCTTTGGAGTTAATGGTTGAGTAACTAATAGTTATATGGCAGGAGTAGCTTCTACTACGAGTGATGGATTACCAACACAATGAGTAGCAGATTACATTCAAGCATCTTCTGCTCTAACTGGTGATTTATACGATGCTACTGCTAAAATCTCTGATCAATTGTTGTTTGATTTAAATTACTACTATGGTACTAATTGAAAAGTTAGCATTGACTCTATGCAAATTGTAGGACAGTCAAGCAATACAGTTGTTCAAAGTTATGCACAAAACTGAACTTATAAAGTAACATTTGTTTCAAAAACTAATGCTAATGTTACAAAAACAATTACAGGATATGCATTTACACAAACTAACTAATAATTAGTTAATAAAAAACAATTACAGATAAAAACACTTCCCAATCATTGGGAAGTGTTTTTTGTTCAAATTCATTTTTAAATAAAAGCTTTTTTATTGATTGCAAAACTAATATAATATTCTACAAATAGTTTATTAATCATTTAGATAAACATATTATAATTATCTTGTAACTTAATGGATATTCGATTATGAAAAAAGTATATATAAGTTGTTATGAAAATAGTGACTACAAATACAAAGAAATTTTAATCAAAAGCAACGAAATACGAGGTAACAAACTTTTTACTTTAGTTCAATCAGATTCTGATTTTGTTGAAAAAGATTATCTAAGTAAAAAAGATAACATCATTCCTTTTATTAAGAAAAACGTTTTAAGAGGAGCTGATGTTGTAGTTTTTTTAATTGGTGAAGAAACTTACAAAAGAAGAGTAGTGGACTGGGAAGCGAGAGCTGCAATGTCTAGTTTTGGGGTTCTTGATAAATGTGGAATTGTAATTGTTTACTTACCAGAATTGATTGAAAAATACGGATCTAAAATTCCTCGAATTGTCCTACCAGAAATCTTGAAAGTAAATGTTGAAAGTAATGATGTTTTTGTCCTAGAAACAACTTGGGAGAAAATCAAAAGAGATATTAATATTCTAGATAAGTTATTAAAGACTTCATATGCTTATAGCAGAATGTCAAACTATGTTTTAACCACTGCAATGGAAAAAGAAAACATTTGTAATTATCCAGAAAATAGTTTCAAGTAATCAAATTTACTTTTTAAGTATTTTAGCTTTCAATTTATAAATCATATAATTTTGAATAAAAAAACCAATTTAATTTAATTTTTTTAAATAAATTGGGGTTTTGCTATTTTTTTAATTTATTCAAATGCTTATAATTAAATAGAGTAAGTTTTATACTATGAATAAAATTTTTAATATTAATTCAGCATTGAATGTTTTTGAATTATGGAAAAAAGTCCAGACTAAAGTTAATTTAATCCAATCAAAAATCATTCAAGAAAAACAAGAAGAATCTAGATTACTTTTGGATAAATATAATTTGATTTTTTCTAAAGTTTCATATATCAACAATTCTACTATTAACTTTGATAGCAATATTTTTATTGCTCTTATTAAATATTTGATGGATTCAAATAACTTTTTTGATAAAAGGTTAACTGATAACCAAATTGATGAACTTCTAATATTAGCATACATTTATGAATGGTTAGTTTTAAATAAGTCCAAAGATGTAACATTATTAGGTGATCAATACCAAACTCTTGAAAAATTTAAAAACATCACAATTCAGTCAAATAGTTATTTTAAATTCATTTTTGATAATGTTAACATCAGGGATAGCCAAGATCTAATAACAATAACTCAAAATATCCAAACTGCTGCAGAGTTTAGTTTTAACCAAATCTTTTCATATATCCAAAATGATAATCAAGTTTATCAAAAAATAATTAACCAATCCAATAGATTAAGGGATTTTGATAACAAAAAAGAGTGTCTGGACTACTGAAACCATTTGTTTTTAATCAAAACTAATGGTTTAAATTTTGTGTATAGTATTCATGATAGTGATTTCAATATTATTTATGTAAGTGCAGAAACAGATAATGAAAAGATTGCAGCAGTTCGTTTTAAAATCTTTCACACATATACAAATGATGACAATAAATTAATAGCTACGGGAATTGGTAAAGAGTTATTAAGAATTGATTTCTTTAAGAAAAGTTATTCTAGTCAAGTGGGTGAAATCTTGTCTAATAGTTTAAAAATTGCTAACCGGGCAATTAAGAGTATTTTTCTTTTAGAATTACAACTTAAGAATGATGAGGAAAACCAAATTCCAATTAAGAAAAACAAGAAAATTGTTAACATCATTCGCAAATAATTAATAGTGTAGTTTGAAACTACACTATTTTTTTGTCTGTTAATTGCAGATATTAGTAAATTTATTCAAAATCACTCTATTTATGCAGAAAAAGATTTAGTTTGGTTTTTTGAATAAATTCTATAATTTGATCAAAGACTTAGTATAGATATAAAGAAAGAAATAAATTAGAGAAATGGCTACCAAAAACACTAAAAAGATAATTCTTAAAAAATACAACAAAGAATTTAATATGACATATGCACAACTTGTTTCGCATTTGCTTGATAAATACGGACCTGCAAAATATGATTATTTTTTTAACTCTACTTTTAAAAGCAAAAATCAAAAAATATCAAGATCTGCAGAGGGGTTGCAATGCCACCATATTGATGAAGATAAAGCAATAATGCTTTCAACTCGTGAATTTGCAATGAATAATCCTTTTGAATATCAGAAAGCTGAAAGATTAATTTATTGCAATATTATGGAGCACTTATTACTTCATGTCAAAATTATGGAAGAACCAAGACACCCGCAAGCTAATAAAAATGAAGTCCCTGGAATTGGAGGAGCAGTAGAATTTATTATAAGAAATATCAACGATTATTATGATGGTTACCAATATAAAAGACAATATTGAGTCAGAATAATGAGTCATATTAAAAATGATTTTGATGATTACATAAAAATTCTGAATTATTTGTGAACTGTTATTGAAAACAATCCAATTTATTCAGAGATGTATACTAAAAAAATAGTTCTTTCACTAGGATTTTATTGAAATATTGTACAAAAAGTATTTAAAGCTTTAAAGATTAAGAGATAAATAAAAAATCTCATTCAAGATCTACTACTCAAAAATGAGATTTTTCTATTCACAACATTTGTTTATTCAATTTCTTTCATCTCTTGTAAATACTTATCTATGTTTTGATCTCTTCCAGCTTTTGCAAGGTATTTACCATTAAGTTTGATTAGATCACCGGTGTAGTTAACATTAACTTCCGTAAAGTATTTACCAATACCATAGATATCTACTGGTATTTTTTCTCTTTCAAATTCTTCAATTATTTGTGCATTAATAGAAGAAGAAATAATAATCTTAGTATTTTGATAACCTAATTCATCCAATTTAGATCGCACTTTTTGAATTAAATATTTATTAACCCCATATAGTTGCTTATCTTGTGAATAGTAATGAATTTTTTGTAATGATTTATCAACTAATTTTTTTGAGGTATCAATTCTAACATAATCTAGTTTTGTAATTCCAGCTTCTTTTAAATCAATTAATTCTTGCAAGCAATCATTGTGGAAATCAATTAATCCAACAACCGGATAATTAGGAAAACAATTTGCATATGCTTTTAAAGTGTTTGCTAAATTGCCTTCAAATTGTTGAATAAGGGCGTGTGGAATTGTACCAATTACCATAAAGTCACTAACGTTTGCTTCTCTTAAAAATTTAACACTGGCTTCACTTACAAAGTTGCGGATTCCCCCAATGTATGCACTATACCCATCATATGGTTGCAACAAGTAATCATCACTGCGATCCCCCATATAAATAACCCGTTTGGCACCTACTAAACTTATAACTTTATGAGCATTAGTAGCTATTGAACTTCTTCGAGATAATATGGAATCAATAATATTTTCCAAGTATCCAAATTTTTTATATTCACCCTCAATTGTTAAAATAATTTGATCGTTATTTGTAATTGAACCATCTGGTAAATATTTAATTTTTAATTTTTCATATTCGTTTGGTTTAATAGCAAATTTAATAAGTTGTAAAACTTCTTCAATACCAGCTACAACTACATTATCATTAAAATGTTTGAATCGCAAGGTTGAGATATGGTTAATATTTGCATTTTCTAATATTTGCTGTGATATTAAAAAATATTTAGCAGAATAGTTACCTTCTTTTATCTCATCATTAAATTTAAATTTAATTTTTAATTCCATAGTTTATTTTATTGGCGAAAACATCAACAAATAAATCTCCTGTTTGATATTCGTTTTCTAATATAATAATTCCACTTTTTTGCTCTGATGCAAGATTAAGTTCACTATTACTACATAGCATTCCAGAAGATTCATAGCCTTGAATTTTACTTTTAACTATTTTTTTACCACTAGGTAGTACTGTATTAACATTAGCAACTACCACTTTGATATTTTCTTTAACATTATTTGCACCACAAATAATGTTTAATATTTTATCTTTCACATCAACTTCACAATAGTTTAAATGTGTATTTTCTACTTTACTGCATTTTAAAACTTTGCCCACCACAAAGTTTTTTTCAACATTTGCAGAAAGATCAAGATTAGTGATTTTTTTAATAAAAGCAATTAATGTTGAATCACAATATAAAAATCCTTCTTCTAAATTTATGTGTTGACTAGCATTAAAAATATTAATTCCCACTAATTTATCATCACTTCACATTAAAGAATAGTTATTATGATTTTCTACCTTATTTGCATTTGCAAAATGCAGATTAATTATTAAAGTATCATTTAAAGTTGTTTTGTTATAAAAAATGTTAACCATTTTTGCTTCCTTTGCTTTTTAAATATGCTTCATATTTATTTAAAATCATTTTCTTTAATTCACCAACAAGTTCATCTTCTTTAACAGATTTAATAATTTTGCCATTTTCAAAAATAATTCCTTTGCCTTTTCCACCAGCGATCCCAATATCTGCTTCTTGTGCTTCTCCAGGTCCGTTTACTTCACATCCGAGAATGGCAACTTTTAAAGGGAAATTCATTTTTTTAGTAAACTTTTCAATTTCATTAACTACTGGATATAAGTTGAAGTTTAATCTTCCACACGTTGGGCAAGCAATTACATCTACTAAATTATCATAGAGATTTAGTGAATTTAATAATTTCTTGCAAACTTTTATTTCACTTACTGGATCTCCTGTCAGTGAAATTCTGATTGTGTTGCCAATTCCTTCATATAACAATATCGCAAGCCCAGCACAAGATTTGATAGTGCCATTAAATAATGATCCTGCTTCTGTGATTCCTAAATGTAAAGGATAGTCAAAAATTTTTGCAGCTTCTTGATATGCATGAATGGCTAATATTGGGTTAGTAGCTTTTAAAGATACAACAATATTACTAAACCCATTTTCCTCAAATAAATCAATATATCTTTTAACTGCAATAATCATAGAGTCTTTTGTAACCCCATATTTTTTCATTAAATCAGTTGGTAATGAACCACTATTAACTCCTACTCGAATCGGTACATTATTTTGATTGGCTAATTTAATAATTTCTTTTAATAATTCAATATTGTTAATATTCCCTGGGTTTAACCGAATTTTCTTAGCACCTGCTTTAATAGCAGATAATGCATAATATGGATTAAAGTGAATGTCAGCAATTATAGGACATTTTGCTTTTTTAACAATTATCGGTAGTGCTTTTTCATCTCTATCATCTAATACTGCTACTCTGACAAGTTCACAACCTTCTCTTAATAATTCATCAATTTGCAAAAGAGTTTTGTCAATATCATATGTTTTGGTAGTTGTCATTGATTGAATAACAACTTTGTTATTCCCTCCAATTTGAATATCACCTACAAAAACTTTTTTCGTTTTTTCTCTTTGTAATTTTTCCATATTTTGCTTATCTATAAAATAGTTGTTTTAATTTTAATTAAATTAAAGAAATTATTTATCTTAATATGTCTAAAATAAAATATTAGATAAATATAAATGAAAATCATTAAATTATGAAAAGTGACCATACTAAATTTTATGTTGAAAATCCTGATTTTTCCCTTTTGAAAATGCGGGAAAAAATCGATTTTGTTATTGGTATTTTAACTAAGGTTTTTTACAAGCATTCTTCAAAAAAACTTTATGAAATTGTGATTGCAATTAAAAACTTAGTTATTAAAAAAACAAATGAAGAAAAGATTTTTGAATATATTCAACAAATTTCTAAAGATCTAACTAATATGGATTTTTTGTTACTATGTCGTTATTTTGCATATCATGAACTTTTAACTAATTTGGTAGAAGATATATACCAAACAAGTTATGAAAATAAATGAGAAGACACATATTTGAGTAATAATGATTTTTTGGTTAATTTTTTTAATGGTTTAAAAATGACAAATTCAATTTTTAGTAAATTGAATGATGTTGATATTAGCATTGTACTAACTTCACATCCTACTCAAGTTGTACGGGAAACGGTTTTGAGAATTATCAAAAAAATTATGGAATATTTGGATATTGAAACAAATTACTATAGTTTGTTTAACATTCACTTATTGGATAAAAATCAAAATATTGAAGTTTTAATTGACATCTTGTGACAAGTTTCAATTCTAAGAGATGAAAAAACAACAGTTGAGAATGAAGTGAAAAATATTTTAACTTTTTTTGATACTACTTTTTTCTCAATTCTTCCCAAAATTAATTACAAATTTAACCAATTAAAATCAAACGATTTTGAAGTTGATATTAAAGATAATATTAGTTTAAAAATTGGAAGTTGAGCAGGTGGGGATCGGGATGGTAATCCCTTTGTAAATGCAAATTCACTAAATGATGCTATTTTTAAACAAGTTGAAAAACTTTTTAGCTTTTATTTTTTCAAGCTAGAAAGTTTATACAATGATTTGCTTCTACACGATTCTGTTACTAAAATGGATTGAGTTATTTTAGATTTTATTAAAGATGTTGAAGTTAAAAAAAGAGCACACGAGCAATACTCAATTGCAGTTTTAAAAATTAACACAAAGCTTTTCAATACAAGCCAATATTTAGCTAAAAATTCCAATTTAATTAGTAAACTGAATTTGATTAATACTAATGAGAAATATGACAATATTGACCAATTATTAAAAGATTTAGATTTAATTTTAAGTTCATTAAAAAAGAATAATTCTTACCAAATTGCTAAAAGAAATTTAGTTGATTTGATTTATGCGATAAAGTCTTTTGGTTTTCATTTAATGACAATTGATATTCGTCAAAATTCTAGTGAGCACAAACACACAATTGCTCAAATTTTAAAAGCTTCTAATTTGTGTGAAAATTATGAAGCATTAGATGAAACGAAAAAAGAGATATTGTTGTTTAATACAATTAACAATAAATTTAATTTTGATGCTGTTGATGAATTTACTAAAAGTGAAATTGTGGTTTTTAAAACAATCAAGGAAATTCAAACTAAATTTGGTAACCAAGCAATTAAAAATTACTTAATCTCAAACACTACAAGTTTTATAGATATTTTTGAAGTTATATTTTTATTTAAAATCATTAATCAAACAGATTTAATTTCGCTTAATGTTGTCCCTTTATTTGAAAGCATTTTAGACTTAAAAAATTCGGTTAACATTATCAAATCTTTAATTACTAAACCTTATACACAAAAATTAATTAAAGAGCAATGGAATAATAGTGTTGAAGTTTTGCTAGGTTATTCTGATAGTTGTAAAGATGGGGGTAATTTTTGTTCTTCTTGACACATTTACAACACCCAAATTGCACTAATTAATTTAGTTAAAAAATATGGATTCAATATTAGTTTCTTTCATGGGAGAGGTGGAACTATCGGACGTGGTGGAGGCCCAAGTTATTTAGCCATTAATTCCCTTCCTAACAATAGTGTTACTAATAAATTAAGATTTACAGAACAAGGTGAAATTATATGGGCTAAATATGCTAACCCCCGTAAAGGCTGGTTTAATTTGGAATCAATTTTAACTGCAACCGCTAACAAAGTAATTAACAATTCTAATTCTTCATATGAGGATGATTTTTTTAAACAAACAATGGAAGAACTTTCCAAAATTAGTTTTAATAAATACCAATCTTTAGTTTATGAAAACAAAGATTTTGAGCAATTGTTTTTTGAAATTACCCCAATCAAAGAAATTCAAAATTTAAATATTGGATCTCGTCCTTCATTGCGTAGCAACACACAAACAATTAAACAATTACGATCAATTTCGTGAGTTTTTTCTTGATCTCAAATTCGGGCAATGATTCCTGGGTGATATGGAGTGGGTACTGCACTTTCCCAATTTATTGAAGCAAACCCCAATAATTTAAATGTATTGCGAAATTGATACCAAAATGTTGCTTTTTTTCAAACAATGTTATCAAACATTGAAATGTTATTAGCAAAAGTAAATTTAAAGATTAGTAAACTATACTTTAATTTTTCAAAAAACAAACAATGTGAAAGTATTTATAATGATATCTATGCTGAATATCAAAAAGTTTTGAAATCAATTTTATTGATTTCGCAAAAAGAAGAATTGTTACAAGATTATCGTGATTTAAAAATTAGTTTATCAGACCGAATTCCTTATTTAAATGTTTTAAATTATTTTCAATTAGAATTATTACATAAAAATAAGACTGATAGCGATTCTTATATTAAAAATGCAATTTTAATATCAATTAATGGAATTGCAACCGGATTAAGAAATAGTGGGTAAAAAAGATGAGAGCAAATTTTAGTACAGTAATAATTAATGTAAATACAAGTGTTAAAAACAATTTCATAGTTCCAAATTTTTTCATTAATGGCTTGTTTAAAATTAATGAAAAAACAATCATTGATTCCAATATTGAAAAATTTAGTAACCAAGATCTAAAAGTTTATATAGTTGCTGAAAGAAAGTATTTGAAGCTACTTCAAAACCAATTAAAAACAACTAATTATTGATTAATAGCTAAAGAAGAATTTGATTACCAAAAGTTATTTGTACACCCAGATTCTAAAATTTTAGTAATTGAAGATAGTCATTATTTTTTAGACTCTGGACTAGCTTATTTTATGAATAATAACAACTTGCAAAACACAAGTTGTGTTGTAACAGTAGAAAATGCTTGTGAAACAGATTATTTACCGATTCTTACAAAAGACCAACTTAAATACGTTGATTTTTTTAAAAATAGTTTAGCAAATTCGATTACATCAGATACTGATATTAAATGAGTAGTTGAAAAAACCCCAGTTGTAACTAAGATTAATAGTTTTAACAAGCTTGTAAATTTTGATAAATCTTATTTAAATGACAAAAAAAGAATGAGTTTTACACCAGGTCCTGTGTTTATTAGAAAAGAAATAAATCAAATGCTATCAGATTATGTTAACCACCACCGCTCAATTGGAACCAAGTTTATTTATCAACAAACTGCAGAAAACATTAAATGAGCTTTTAATTCAAAAACCGGATTCCCAATTGCAATGTTAGCAACTGGAAGTGTTGCAATTGAAAGTTGTTTAATTAATTTAACATCTCCAGGAGACAATGTTTTATTTTTATCTAATGGTTTTTTTGGGGACAACATCATCAGAATCTCTAAAAGATATGATTTAAACGCAACTTATTACCAATTAGAAAAAGGTCAAGAATTTAACTTAAAAGAAATTGAAAGATTAGTTATTGGTAAAAAAAGTGTTTTTGTAGTCCATATGGATACATCATATGGAATTGTGAATCCGATTAAAGAATTAGGTGAAATTTGTCATAAACACAATGTAATGCTTGTAGTTGATTGCATTTCTTCAGTTTTAAATGAACACTTGGATTTTGATGACTTTAATATTAGTGCAGCAGTTGGAACATCAGCAAAAGGATTTGAAACAACTCCAGGTTTGAGTTTTATATGTGTAAGTCAAAAAGCGATGGAGTTTGCTAGAAACAACCCTAGACAAAAACCATATTATTTGGATTGACAAACTTTTGAATTAAAACACATATCAAATGGACTTACACCAAGCACATATCCTGTAACTATTTTTGCAGCTGTTAATGCATCTTGTGAATTTGTTAAAAATTATAAAAGTATAGAAAAAGCGATTGAATCTAAAAAACACTTAATGGATATATTGTTATCAGAATTAACAAAATTAGGATTTACTCCTTTTATTGAAAATGAACAATCACGTTCAAATTGAGTTTGTGTTGTCAAAACCCCACAAAACATTAAAGCAAGCATTTTAAGAATGTATATGTATGTCCTTTTTGATACGATTATTGAATGTGGAATCAGTGATGAAACTGATTCAATATTAAGAATTGGAATCAGCTTTGCACATAAAGAAGTTGATATTTTAAAACTAATTAAAAATATTTCATTATTATTTGAGTTTTTTGAATAAAATAAAGTTTTCAAGACTAACTAATCGATGGAGACTAAATATTTAATGAAACGCGCTTACATTACCACCCCTATATACTACTCTTCTGGCCAACCACATATTGGCCATGCATACACTACTATTATTGCTGATACAATTGCTAAATTTAAGAAAAAAATTGGTTATGAAGTATTTTTTATAACCGGAATGGATGAACATGGTTTAAAAATACAGCAAAAAGCACAAGAATTGAATATGACTCCCAAAGCTTTAGTGGATAAATATTCAATTATTTTTAAAGATCTTTGAAAAACACTTGGCATCGAATATGATCAATTTATTAGAACTTCATCAAGTTTTCACAAGAAAGCTGTGCAAGCTGTTTTTTCAGATTTACTTAAAAAAGAGTTTATCTATTTAGGTGTTTGAAAAGGGTTATATTGTGTTTCTTGTGAGGAAAATTACACAAAAGCACTTGCTACTAAAAAAGAGAATGATCCAATTTTATATTGTGCACAAGGCCATAAATTAGTTGAAAAAGAAGAAGAGTCTTATTTCTTAAAAATTAAGCAATTCAATAGTTATATTTCTTCATTTATTAAAGACCCTGATCTTATCTATCCAATATCAAGGGTTAATGAATTAAAAAATAGTTTTTTATCAAATGATAACTTTGAGGATTTGTCAATTTCAAGAACTACTTTTTCTTGGGGAATTCCCGTTTCAGAAAACCCAAAACACGTTATTTATGTATGGCTTGATGCACTTTTGAATTATTTAACAGGATTGGGTTATAAGCAAAGTGATGATAGTAATTACCAAAAGTTTTGACAAGATGAAAATTGCCAAGTAATTCAGTTGATGTCAAAAGAAATTACCCGCTTTCATTGTATTTACTGGCCAATTGTTTTAGAAATGTTAAAGCTTAGAAAACCCTCTCGTTACATTAGTCACGGGTGAATAATTACTAAAGAGGGTAAGATGTCTAAATCTTTTGGTAATGTTTTAGACCCACTTTATTTTGTTAACAAGTATGGTCGTGATGCTTTTCGATATTATTTAGTTTCAGAATTTTCTTTTAAAAACGATAATGTGTTTAGTGAAGAAAACTTCATTGATGTTTTTAATAGTCAATTAGCAAATAATGTTGGCAACTTCTACAACCGTTTATTAGGAATGCTAAATAAATACAATAATGGTATTTTCCCAAAATACCAACAAACTAAGGAAAAAGCATTTTTAAATTTTGAAAAAATTATTAAAACTTTTGATTACCAAATTGTTGATGTAATCGAAACACTTGATTTACAAAATGTTGTTAAAACTATTAATAAGTTAATTGATGATTGTAATTTATTTATTGAAAATAATAAACCATGAAACTTATCTAAAGAAAATAGTTATGATAAATTAAATGAATTTTTATCACTATTAGGTAATGCTGCTAAAAGAGTGATTTATTATTTAGAACCAATTTTAGTTGATGGTTGTAATGAAGCTCGAAATCAATTCAATATTTCTAAAAATAAATGGAATAAAGAATTTGTAAATGATTTTTCAAGCTTAGATGGTTTAAAAATTAATATTGGTAAACCAATTTATTTAAGAATTACAAAATAATATATAAAAATATGACTTAAATTAAAAAAAACTATAAGATTTCTTATAGTCTTTTTTAATGAATTCTGTAGATAGTCTACAATACAATTATGCACAAAATTATCATAAAAAACAATAAAATCAATAGGATTAACTAATTTTTCCAATTTATAAAAAAATTTGTGATTTAATTGAAGAACTTTAAAACTTCACTATACTAAAGGCACTTGTTGCCTTACTTATATATTGTTTTGCAATGTTTTGAATAATTAGGTAGCAAGATTATTCTACAAAATAGATGAGAAAAAAAAGAAAGAAAAGCCAATGAATAAAAATTTGAAATACAAAAT
>JABUSB010000013.1 GCA_021444005.1 Malacoplasma sp. | reverse complement strand
ATTTTGTATTTCAAATTTTTATTCATTGGCTTTTCTTTCTTTTTTTTCTCATCTATTTTATAGAATAATCTTGCTACCTAATTATTCTAAACATTGCAAAACAACGAATATGTTAAGGCAACAAGTGCCTTTAGTATAGTGAAATTTTGAAGTTCTTCCTTTAAATCACAAATTTTTTTACAATTTAGAAAAATTAGTTAATCCTATTGATTTTATTATATTTTATGATAATTTCGTGCATAATAATTTAATAAACTATTTGTAAAATTCATAAAAAAGACTATAAAAACACTTATAGTCTTTTTTATTCTCTACAGTTAATTTCGATTATTGAATTGATGTTTATTGTTTAGAATCCCCTTTAATTCATCTAAACTTTTAAAAAATTATTTACAACTTTTACATATCAACACAATCAAAACTAAGTAAGTTATTTATCAATATAAAAACGTTTGATTGTTGTTGATAAATCTTTTATAAAGTTTTTTACAGTTTTATTTAATAACAATAAAAAAAGACTAGGGCTAAAGACTCTAATCTTTTTATTTTTAAATTATAGTTATTGACTATATTACAACACCTGGAATAGTTAGAATTACATCAATAAAAGATAGTATTACAGTTAGTGTTGTCAAAATTGCTAATGCAGCAGGAACTGCTCATGAAGTACAAGTAATTCCAAATTCTAATAAATATATTCCTGATTTCATTGCAACAAATGGTTTATATAAGTAATTAATTCATCTCACCACTTGTGTTAAGTAAACTACAGATTTAGTCACAAGGAAACCAAATTGAAGATTATCAGAAGTATAAATTACATCCAATCCTTTAATTTCATTATATTCTTCGTTTTTATTATTAAGTTCGTACAATGTACCAAATGCAGCACTTTGTGCAAATAATGCAACAGATTGTGCAGTAGCAGCAATTGCAGGTGCAGAAGAAGTACCAAAAGATCAAACAACTAGTCCTCAGTATGCCGCAGCAATCGCAGCCGCTGCTGCACCTAAAGATGCCATAACAATCGCAGCAGTTCTCACTTTCTCCATTTCATCTGAAACTTTACCCATTTTTTGGTGTGTTGTAAAGTTAGTAATTACAACACGGATAACTTTTTCAGATTTTGTGTTGTCATCCCATACAAATCCAGCTTTTGGAGTAACGTG
>JABUSB010000012.1 GCA_021444005.1 Malacoplasma sp. | reverse complement strand
CTCTAATTGAAAGTATTTTCATATAATCATTGCTCCTATGATTGACAATTTACATTATAAATATCATAAAATAAAATTTTTGAAAAATTAATAACCTATATATTTGTTTAATTACAAAAAAAGAAATATGAATTTTTGAGAATCCATATTTCTTTAGTTTAAATAAGTTTGGTTTTTTAGTCTAAAACTTTTGCAGGTTTTCGAAATTTTTTAACATAAACTTGTTTAAATTGGTTTTTGTTCACACTAGGATGTGGTACAACACTTACACTATTGTTTAAATTAATTGGTAGATTATTGTTTTTATCACCTTTTTTAAAAGCTTCTTTTCAATTAAATTTGTATTTTACAAAAAATTCTTTATTGTTCCCTGTTTTTTCACTATCTTTTTTTAATACAAAGTAATTAATTGTTGGTAAAACTGCAGCCCAGATAAAGATTGCTCAAAACAAGATTGTGTGATCAATGTTTTTTCACACCCCAGCAGTTGAATAAAATAATCCATCACTACTATTGCCATAAGGGTTCATTGCAACCTTAACAATATTGTCATAAATTGTAACTTCAAAAAATAAAACCAATATTAAAATAATTGCAATTGATGCTGCTACTAAAAATCCTTTAACGTGGACACAACGGTTGCGTTGTTTGTAGCGGTCATAAATTCCCAATCCACATGCATATGCATAGATTAAAAACACAATTACAACAGGCGCATTAGTAGCCGCATCAAATACGGCATCATCATTTAAAACAACTGATGGAATTCCGAGTAATAACATATAGAAAATTGTTAGAATTCAATATAATGCAAATCCACCAGCTTCGTGTTTTCCAATCCGTAATTTTTGGAAAAATTGGTAAAACATAATGTGTTTAGCAGCTACTAATCCTTCACAACTTTTTAAAAATGCCATTGACATTCCATTAATTACAATAATTGCACTTACTGTAATAAAGACATTTACTGCAATTGCTAAGTCATTTTGAATTTGCGTGTTAGTTGTAAGTGTTTTTAAAATTTCACCCACAGATCCTAACCCTGTCAATCCACTTCCAATTGCAATTAAAATATAAACAATTGCAGCTGCAATAATAGTAATAACCGCAACTATTGGCACTTTTTTTTCAGGTTTATCCATTTCAGTTGCTAAGTTACCCACACATAAGAATGAGTCAAAAGCAAATAAAATTGAAGGTAAAGCTAAAAATAAAGATGAAACATCAAAAGATGATGTAGTTGATGTTGCATAAACTGGAACACCAACGTTATTAACTGGATTTTCAATCATTGCTGGATTATTTAAAATGTGTGTTTTGTTAGCACCGATTAAGCCAACAACAATTGCTAAAACTAAAGGAACTAATTTTGTAATTGTCCCAATAAATTGCATTTTACCAGAGGCTTTTAATGCAAAAAAGTTCATTAATCCAATAAAAATAATCAGCCCTACCCCACATAAGAAGATATATCCAATGTGGACACTATTATTAGTATCAATTGCTTGGAAAAGTCCTTCCACTGCAATTGTTGGTAAACATGCGATAAAAAGCACATAATAAACTGTACAATGTAGTACTTTAATAAATAAACCTTGCTTTCTACCGCCTAATGCTTCAATTCATCCAGCTAATCCACTCTTACTGTGACGACTAGTTGCGACTTCAGAGAAAGAATAAGCTGCACACAATGATATTAAAGCACCAACAATTCAAGCGATTAATAAAGCAATAAAGTTAACTTGTCCATCGCCTGAAGCAATATTACGCATAATACTACCGTTTTTTAAGAAAATCCCAATTCCGATTACACTTCCCAAAGATACAGAAAGTGCAGATCAGAACCCAATTTTCCTTGCGTTTTTTACGCTCATATTCTTTTTTTCCTTTCACTTTTTATATTTTTTATAAATAAATATATCATATTGGCAAAAGAATTAATTAAAGAATTAAATTAATCCAAAAAAATTAATAATAAAAATTATTAGGAGTTATTAGAACCTAAGTATCATTTTTTAGTTAAGTTTTTCTTAATTGAGTAATTACTTAAAAATGAGTATAAGAATGAAATCACACT
>JABUSB010000011.1 GCA_021444005.1 Malacoplasma sp. | reverse complement strand
ACATTTGGTATAAGTTATCAATTACCGATTGTGCAGTAGCATTAGTTGCGAATGCATTTGGGTCTAAAGAATTTAATGTATCAGATGCAGTAATTGCTTTATATTTTTCTTCTAATTGGGCTTGGGTAATTCCGAATTGTCAATCATTTAAATTAAGGTTAGGAACTTCAGTGTATGCTGAAATTGTAGCTGGTAATTTAAAGAAGTTTTCTTGGTAATTAACTTTTCCATCATTTTCAATTCCTGTTGAAATATAACCATAATAATTGTCAATTGTAGTACCAGATGTTGCTGTACCATTGTTTGGAATAAACTGTAAATTTCAATCCATTTTATTGATATTAGAAGTACCGATCAATGCTGCACCATCAACTGTATAATAGTCATCTGTGTAAAACATTGTTGCATTTGAATTTAATACTGCAGTTTGTTGGTTACCATTAATAGTTGGAGTAGCACTACCACCACTATTTGCAGTTGCGGAAGTATTAGATAATTCTGCATTAGAATCTAATTTTACAAAGTTAAATGAAACTCTAACTTTGCCTCCAAAAGTGTTTTGTCCCACGATTACCGCATATGGTTGGATAAGTTGTTTATCACTACCCATTGTCCGAGTGTATACTAGGTTACTAATTCCTAATAGTGGAGTAGATGATCCTGATCCTGATCCTGAAACTGTAGTAACATTATTTGGCATCTTGTATAATGAAAAGATTACAGCATTTGGATTGTCTTTAGTATTAGTAGGTGTTGTTTTATTAAAACTTACCATTGTTACCATATTCTTACCAGTATCATTTGTTCCCACATCTGGTGTAATATCAGTTGTGTCCCAGTTGTATGAAATCATCATTTTCGGATCTGCTGCAGTTCCGGGATAGACTACTGAGAAATTAGTACATTTGGTTTCTAGTCAATTTTGAGCATCAGTTACTTGTTGTGTATTTGTTTGGCCAGAACTATTAGTTTCACTAGTAATTTCAGATCTTGGTACACTATTTAAAACAGTTTGTGTGTCTACAGGAGTACCATTATCAGAAGCATTTTGATCTCCTGTAAGTGCCCCAGATTCTGTAAACTTAGTAGCTAACAAATTAACACCACTTAATTTAAAATAAAAATAATTTATTTTTAAATCATATGTTGCGGTAGTTGAAGATTTATTTATATCTGATGCTGTCATTGCAAACACAAATTGATTCTCTTTTTTAATAACTCCCAATACTTCACCAAAAGTTTGAGAATATACAGCAGCAGCAGCAGCATCTGCAGTTTGTTTAAAATCTGAAGTATAAGTTTTGATAGCAGGTGCATTATTCTCACTTAAAGTTAATACACTAATACTAAAACTATGGGTGTTATTATCTGTGTTATTGCTAATATCACTTGAAACAACTACTGTTGTATTGTCAATCACAGTTAATTGTTGTACATCACCTATTAAAGTTGCTGAATTATTTTCGTCAGTACCTACTGTTGAGTTTTCAACTAATGAATTTTCAACAAGTGCTCCTGTTGTCATATCAACTTCAAATACATATGAACCTGTAGTAGTAGTAGTAGTATCGTCACCAGTGCCTTTTAAATTACCATACACAAATAGTTTTTTATTATCATACGTGCCATCAGCATTTAGTGCTCCTCTAACGTTCATTGTTTCCAAAGAGTTAGTATGGTTTTCGCCAGCAAGACTTGTAATTACTGTACTTACATCAAGACTCCACACTTCTTGTTTAAACCAATTGTAGAAACTAATTTTGTTATTAGCTACATCTTTTATTACATACCCTGATGCAAAATTATAATCATTATACAAATCATTTGGCACTGGGGATAATGTTGATACATCTACACTCCCATCTTGCGGTTGTACGGGTGTAATTAATGTTGAAGATGAGTCAGTAGTTCCTTGTTGTGCATCATCTGCATTATTTACTACATTTGTTTTCACAATTGCATTATTATTTGCATTAATTGCTAAACTCGCAATTGGTGCAATTGCAAGTGCAGATGCTCCAATTGATAGCAAGTATTTAAATTTTTTTAATTTCATAAAAATTTTAAACTCCATAAAATATTTAAAAAA
>JABUSB010000010.1 GCA_021444005.1 Malacoplasma sp. | reverse complement strand
AGTGATGAAGATCCTGAATTATTAGAGTTATTAGTTGGGGTTTGTGGTGTGTTTTGCTCTTCTGCAGGAGATTGGTGTCCACTTCAAGAATCATAACTAGCATATTCTGGACTATTTTGATCTATTAATCCAGTAAAACCTTGGAATTGCATAGTAACAGGAGCTGCTGAAGTTAATCCAGTAGCTGATGATAAGTCTAGTTTAACAGTAGTTGCGGATTTAGCATCAGCACCTGGTGTTACTGTAACATATTGTCCAACTTGGATTGCACCATTATTATTTCCATCACCAGCTGAATGCAATTTAGCACTAGATTGTTCAACCTTAGCACCTTCCTCTGCATTTTCTGTACCTTCTGTACCAGCTTTTTGTCCATCTTCACCTGCAGATGGTGTAGTACTAGAACTTGGTAAAGAATTAATTAAAATTGTTCTAAGTGTTTTGCTATCACTATTGCTTCCCAGATTAGCAGTAGTTAGTATATCTTTAACAAAACTTATCAATTGGTCAGAAGCTGTAGTTTGACCTGTTGGGAATAAAGTATCAAAAGAATATTTAGCTTGTAATCAGTCTTGTACTGTTTTATCAGTCCCTTCTGTTAAACTTGAAGCTAAATTAGCAGTACTAAAGTCAGCTGGTTTTGATAATTGTAAGTTAATGTTTCTTACAATTTCAGTAGTTTCATCATTTCACCAGTTTTTTAAACTATATGAAACAGTACCTGATATTGTCCCATTTGCTTCATCTGCACTAAGATTTGATTTATCATAAGTGACACCGCTTACTGCTTGTCAACTATCAGCAGTTACATTTACAGTACCATCTGTGTTAGGATTAGAGTCAACTGCTTTATAGCTGTAAGCTTGTTCTAAATCTGCTAGTAATGCAGTTTTAGTAGCTTCTGATGCAAATGATTTAGAATTTATTGTAGAATCACTTTCTGTTAATGCTCTATAAGTGTTTGCAATTTGGTCATCTGTGATTCCAAATTGATAACCTTGTAAATCCAATTCTCCAGCTAATACATTTTTTGAACCACTGCTTGGTGCAGTTGTAGGTAATGAAATAAAGTTTTCTTGGTAATCAACTGTTTTAGTATTAGGATTTTCATACCCAGTAGTAATATAACCATAATATGTGTTGACTTGACCACCTATTGAGGCAGCAGTACCATTTCCAGGAATGAATTGAAGTTGCCAGTCCATCTTATTAATATTATTATTCAGAGCAGCTCCGTTTTCTGTATACAAATCAGTTGTACCAAAACATCCAGCAGTGTATGCATTAGACATAGTATTACCATCAGTAGTAGTACCTGTTGTTGTTGAGTTATTAGTTAATGCTGAATTGAAAGCAGCACTATCACTAGTAGTAGTAGTATCTAATTTTACTAAGTTAAACCAAATTGAAGGTTTTGAATTTGTATTCGCTTGTCCTACAATTACGGCATATGGTTGGACAAATGTACTACCACCATCAGTTGATGATCTTGTATAAACTAAGTTAGAAATGCCTAAAGTACTAATTGAGTTTGCAATAGTTGCTGGCATTGTATAAATTGCAAACACAACAGCATCTTTGTTGGTAGAATCACTCGTAGATGGATTTCCAAATTGGACTAATGTAACTTTAGTTTTACCAAAATCTGATGTACCAACATCTGGACTAATATCTGTAGTATCCCAATTGTAAGACACCATCATTTTTGGATTTGCTGCAGTACCAGGATAAACTACAGAAAAATTAGTACACTTATCTTCTAGCCATAAGTGAACCTTATTAACATCATCAATAGTAGTAGTAGTAGGTGAAGTATCTCCAAAAATTTCACTACTTGGAATACTACTTAAAACTGTTACATTATCAAATGTGCAATTGTTATTTGAAGATGATGCAGTTTGAGTCATTGGACTAGTTTCTGTAAATTTAGTAGGGGTTAAAGTAGTAGTAGTACCAGTAGTAGATTCTTTAAATCAAAAATAATATACATTTAATTTATAAGAAGAAGAAGAAGAAGAAGAAGAAGAAGCATTAGTTGAATATTTGAAATCAGATGCTGATACTGCAAATACATATTCAGATTCTTTTTTAATAACCCCTAATACTTCTCCAAATACAAAGTTGTAATTTTGAAAATCAGTATTAATTGTTTTTATAGTAGGAGCAGTATCACTATTACTAAAAGTTAAAATACTAACACTCATAGCGTGACTTAAAGAAGAAGAAGAAGAAGAAGAAG